>JAHDGM010000049.1 GCA_020627655.1 Hellea sp. | reverse complement strand
CGATCTGGGTTATGTGGCCGGACCGCGAGAATATGGGAATGCGCTGCATAAGGGGATAGAACACTACATTCAGGAATTTGGAAAACGTATTCCCGCAAGAGCCAATGAAAAACTTTTTGAGAAACTTAAAGACAGTTTTCTTGCCCACGGTTTCGAGGATTTTTATCTCGCGCGTGAGAATGTCCGGCTAGAGCGGGTTGCCAATGATTTGATTGCCTTTTGGAAAGACCGGGGCATGGAGCATGCGGAGAATGTCTGGACAGAAATTCCCGGCAGCTGGAAACTTGACGATGTGAATTTCACGCTGACAGGTCAGCCGGACCTGATTGAAAAACAGGATGGCAGCTATACCATATTTGATTACAAGACGGGTGGTTTTGCCAGCGTTAAAGAAATTATAGCAGGCTTTGATCCGCAGCTACCCTTATTGGCCGCCATGACCGAAGCCGGAGCTTTTAAAAAAGTACCATCAGGGCCCGTTGATGATCTTCAATATGTCCGCATTAAAGGTAGCGGCGAGGGTGAGATCAGGGCCACTTCTATAGTCAAATCGCGAAACGGATTATCGGCTGGTGATTATCAGGCTGGCGCGCTGGATGATCTCAAAAAGCTTATTTTGGCTTTTGACAAAAAAGAGACGGCTTATACTTCACAGCCACGTATCAAGTTTAAAAATGACTATGGGGATTATGACCTTTTAGCGCGGCGAAGTGAGTGGGCGCGCCTTGTCGATGAGGGAGGCGGTAATGGCAGCTGATCTTCGCCCGGAAGTTCGCGCTGCTAATAATGCGCAAATGAAGGCGGCTGATCCGAGAGGTTCACGGCTGGCTTCCGCTAATGCCGGATCAGGTAAAACCAAGGTTCTGGTCGACCGGGTCTCGCGGCTTTTACTGCGCGGTACTGAGCCGGATAAAATCCTATGTCTGACCTATACGAAAGCAGCGGCTAATGAAATGCAGAACCGGCTGTTCCGAACCCTGGGTGAATGGTCGGTTATGTCAGAGGATGAACTGAATAAAGCTCTGAACGAACTGCTTGGCGGTAATAAGCAAAGGGACCGGGAAGGGCTGGCTAATGCCCGGCGGCTTTTCGCAAAAGCGCTTGAGACGCCTGAAGGCCTTAAGGTTCAAACCATTCACGCTTTTTGTGAGCGTATTTTAGGGCGCTTTCCCATTGAGGCCGGCATTCAGCCCGGTTTTGATCCCATTGATGATGCGGATATGCGGGACATTCGTAAAACAGTTGAGATGGAAATTTACCAAAAGGCTTATGCCTATCCAGACAGTGAACTGGCCAGGGCCGTTCGCGTGCTCGCCTCACAAAGGGCAGATCAGGCCGTTGAAAGCCTTATGAATTGGGCTGCGGGCCACGTTGATGACATCAAAGATTGGCAAGAACGGGGTTTATCTGAACTTCAGAGTCATTTGCAGCTTGGCAATGAAGTCTCCATTGAAAGCGTCAAGGCTATGGCCTGGCAGGGCGGCCCAACGGAAGATATTCGCATGGCGGCACAAGGCTTTTTACAAAGCACAAATGCAAATGACCAGATCAAAGGTCAGGCCATCATTGATATTCTGGAAATGGATGAGCCGGTTGCGGCCTTTGACGCTTATTTTGATCTGCTAACTACGACAACGGGTGCAGTTCGTAAAAGTTATGCGACCAAAAGCGCAGCCGAGTTCACGCAAGAGTTTTACGGCGTGGCCAAAGGAGAAGCCGGGACTGAAATTGCGCGGCTAAGCGAAGTTCGTGAAAAACTGACGGCCACGAAAACCATGATTTTGACTCGCGCTATATTTGATATGTCTGGCGCTTTTGTTAAGGGCTATGAACGTGAAAAAATGCGCCTACGAGGGCTCGATTTTAACGATCAGATTTCACTGGTGAAAAACCTTTTATCAAATAGCGAATATGCTGCCTGGGTACTCTATAAGCTGGATCATGGGGTTCAGCATATTCTGGTCGATGAAGCGCAAGATACCGCGCCGTCCCAGTGGTCCATCATTGATGCGGTCAAAGCGGGTTTCGATGTTAAAGATCCCGGTGACATAGCGCAGGAAGTCAAAACCTTCTTTGCTGTCGGCGACGAAAAACAATCTATTTATTCATTTCAGGGCGCTCGGCCCGAGCAGTTTATGGCGCGTATTCGTGATGCTGAAATTATGGATGCTTCTTCTGTGCGCATGGAGATGTCATTTCGCTCAGCGCCTGAGATTTTGCGCGTAGTAGATGCGGTCTTTGATGACTGTGACGGTATGGACCGAATGTTTGATCCTAAGATGTTGTCGACCATAAATGACCGGGTCAGTCATAATGCGTTTCGTGAAGACCGCGGCATGGTTGAGCTTTGGCCGCTTTCACCAGCACCCGAGGCTGAGGATGATAGACCCGCCTGGGATACGCGGCCCGTTGATAGCGCTGATGAATCAAGTGCGCGTGAACAGCTGGCTCAAGAGATTGCCAACCGGGTTAAAACATGGCTCGATGAAGGTGAGCCGATTTATGATCGTGAGAATAAAGTAACACGCCCTATGCGCGCGGATGATATTCTTATTCTTGTCCGCAGCCGCAATGATTTCTTTGATGGCATTATTCGAAACTTGAAAGCCAATGATATAGCAGTCGCCGGGGCTGACCGCCTCGTTGTTTCCGAAGCCCTTGTAGTTCAGGATATGCTCGCCCTCACGCGGTTTGTTCTTTTGCCAAGTGATGATTTATCTTTGGCCGAAGTGTTGAAAGGCCCATTTTTTGGATTTGATGACGAAGCCTTGTTTGAGCTTTGCTATGCCCGTGAGGACAGATCATTATGGCAACGGCTTTGCGAGAGCGATGATGCTGCGGCTCAAGATGCAAGTGAGCAGCTGAAAAAAATTATCTCTTATTCACGCCGATTTGCGCCCTTTGAGTTTTATCGCCGGGTTTTGGACATGATAGATGTATCCGGTCAAAGTTATCTGAAAGCCATTTATGCCCGGCTCAGTCTTGAAGCTCAGGACGCGCTTGAGGCGTTTTTAAATAAGGCTCTGGCCCACCAAAGGCAGAGCGCGCCATCTTTGCAGAACTTTCTACAGTTCATGCAGTCTGACAAGCAGGATATAAAACGGGAAATGGACAATGCTCAAGGTGAAGTGCGCGTTATGACAGTGCATGGGGCTAAAGGTCTTGAGGCCCCGGTTGTAATTCTGCCCCAAACCACACAAACGCCCACGAGCCGGAATTCAGAGCAATTATTAGAGACTGAATATGGGCTTGCCTATTTGCCGAGTGAAAACACGGCACCTGAAAGTTTGAAGTCTGCAATCGCAGCAGAAAAACAACGCCAAATGCAGGAATATATGCGGCTTTTATATGTGGCTATGACGCGGGCGGAAAGCCGTTTGGTTATTTGTGGATACGCACTTAAAAACCGAACAGCAGGTATGGAAAAAGCCTGTTGGTATGAAGAAGTCTCAAGCGCTATGGAACGTTTAAACTATAGTGTCGAAGACCATCCTTGGGGCGAAGTGAAATTCTTTGGGGGCGTGCCAGAGGGTTATGATGCAGATGTGCTTAAAATGGATGACGAAAATGTAGTTTTACCGGACTGGGCTTATCAGCAGGCTAAGCCTGAAAAAACGACCACTCGCCGGGTAACTCCATCGAACCTGCTGGTGACCGGTAAATATGCGGATGTTCCCGTGCGCTCTCCACTGTCACAAAGTGTAGATCGGTTCCGGCGGGGTAACCTGACACATAAGCTGCTTGAAATATTACCAGAACTCGATCTCCCTAAAAGACGCAGTGCTGCTCAGGCATTCCTGGCCCAGCAAACAGGTATTTCCGATGCCATGCGTCAGAGCATTGAAGACGAAGTTATGACAGTCATTGAACATCCAGATTATGCCCCGTTTTTCGGAGAGGGAAGTCAGGCAGAGGTTAATCTTGCCGGTCAGGGAGAGAAACTCCCGCAAGATATGCGTCTGAATGCTCAGATCGACCGGCTCGCAGTCACTGAAGATAGCGTTTACATTATTGATTATAAATCAAACCGTCCGCCTCCCACACATGTGGATGATGTTCCGGAGATTTATTGGGGCCAAATGGCGGCCTATAGAGAAATGATCCGGTTGATATATCCGGATAAGCAAATTGTATGTGGCCTGCTTTGGACGGATGGCCCTGATCTTATGATTCTTTCAGATGAAGGCCTGGACTCGGCCTTGACGCGCATTCAGGCACTTCCTACCTAAAGATAACAGAGATTCTTGACGGAGAGCCCCATGGCAACAGTGAAAGTAACCGATAGCAGTTTTAACGCAGATGTAATTGAGTCCGACACGCCTGTACTTGTCGATTTCTGGGCCGAATGGTGCGCCCCGTGTAAACAGATCGCGCCGGCTCTTGAAGATGTTTCCGAAGAATTCGCCGGAAAAATGAAAATTGCCAAAGTGAACATTGATGATGATCCGGATACACCGTCCAAATTCCATGTTCGCGCTATACCCACCTTGATGATATTCAAGGGTGGTCAGGTTGTTGCGACGAAATCAGGCGCTTTGACGAAGTCGAAACTGGCGGAATGGATTTCTGAACATGTTGACGACGGAGCTGCGCTAAGCGCCTAATCGAGCTGTTTAAATTCAGGTTCGAATTTGCCGCCTTTGACAAATGCGTCCAAGGGCGGCATTTTTGATTCATGACTTATGAAAACTCACCATTTCACCGATTTTTCGGCTGGCAGATCATTGCCTTAGCCATTGTCTTTCTGGCTTATACGCTTTGGTATATCGGGCCGGGTCCTTTTGGACAGCTCGCCGATTTAGCGCCGGGTATGCCAATGCAGGAACAGTTCTTTTATTCCGGCCAGCAGGCTGTTGATACTTATGCCGGTCTGGATGAGGCTGGACAGCGAACGACCTTACTGGCCTTATTGCTGGATATTCCGTTTATGATCTTGTTCTGGCTGCTTGCCGAGGCGTTCATCGCTTTTGGTATTCGCCGCATGAGCCTTGGTGGAAAGTGGAATTTGTTATTTGCCTTGCCAATCATATTTTTGCTTTGTGATTTCGGCGAAGACAGTTTTTTGGCTTTGACTTTGACAAGCGGTAATACGGTTCTCGGCAGTATAGCTGGCATTTTTACTTTCTTAAAAATGATCAGTTTTTCTGCAGCTATCCTGGTAGCCATAGGTATGGGATTAGCAGGTTTGATTGCCTATTTTAGAGGCCGTTAATCCCGGTCATATGTAAGAGCCATAAAGACATCTTCGAGATCGGGTTGTTCGGTGCGAAGGTCCCCAATAGATAATCCGGCCGCTTTGACCTTATTGAGCATGCCTGAAATAGAATCCTTGCCGCTGCGATATTGAATGGCCAGATCACCATTTTCCGTAAGAGCAACATCGAGATCGTCTAGGCCTTTTGGAATTTCAGCAAGCTCAGTGGTCGGTGTGATGATCAGTGTCCGTTTATCCAGCCGTGACAATAATGTGCTTTTCTCTTCATTAGCTGTGATCTCGCCATTGTGGATAATAGCGATCCGATCGCAGAGGGCTTCTGCTTCTTCCAGATAATGTGTGGTCAGGATAATTGTTGTGCCTTTAGCGTGTAGCTCCTGTACATATTCCCAAAGCTGACGTCGCAGTTCAATATCCACGCCGGCGGTTGGTTCATCCAAAATAAGGACAGGCGGGTTGTGAACAAGCGCTTTGGCTATCAAGAGTCTGCGTTTCATGCCGCCGGAAAGTTGCCTAACATAAGCATCCCGTTTGTCTTGAAGACCCAGAGCGGCCAAAATTTCTTCGCTGCGCCGCTCTGATTTGGGAACGCCGTAATAGCCGGCCTGAAGCTCTAAAGCCTGATAAGGCGTAAAATAGACATCCATTGCTATTTCTTGAGGAACAACGCCGATTGACGCCCGCGCTTGCCGGGTAGCTGTTACAATATCATGACCACAAATGGCGGCTTGGCCTTCGGATTTAACCACAAGTCCGGCCAGAATGTTTATCAAGGTCGACTTTCCTGCCCCATTGGGTCCTAACAGGCCAAACATGGACCCACGCGGGATTGTCAGGTCAATGCCTTTGAGGGCTTCCTTTGCAGGGGCTTTCTTGGTGGCCTTATAGGTCTTTTTGAGGCCTCGAATATCTATGGCGGGACTATCAGTCATACAAACCTTTAATACAGCGGTGGCAATTGACGCGGGCCACTGGCTCGCCTATTTGATGAACAAGTAATCCATATGATGAGTCATCACAATGTCAAACGCACCAAAGGTCGAAATCGTCACTCAAAAAAGAATTGCCTGCGATGGCGGAGGCGGCGCGTTAGGTCATCCTAAAGTCTGGATGGATATGGCCCAGGACACGGAAGTCACCTGTAAATATTGTGATCGTGTATTCCGCCTTGATCCCAATGCAAAAGTGCATGGGCATTGATCCGCATAATAATTTCGATGACAAAATTGCCTTGTCTATTTAATCATCGACTTGGAAAACGTATTTTTTAATTACACCGCTGGTGGCTGTAGGATTTCCATTCCGGGTAGCCGGATGAAACCGGGTGCGCAGGGCCGCGCGTTCAGCGGCTTTGACAAAATCTTTGCGGTATTTCGGCGCTCTGGCTGAGACAAGTTCAGTCATCTGCACTTTGCCTTCATCATCAATGTTAAGCGCGAGAACGATTTCGGCGCCAATACCGCGCCTAAGCGCTCGGCTGGGATATCGCGGCCGAACATTTTTGCGAATGCGCGGTGGTGTTTCGGTAGTGGGTCTTTGTTGTTGTGGTGGCCGGATGAGTGTTGGGGCCGGCTGATAGGTTCGTTGCGGTACCGTGACACCGCCAGCCATCATTGTGCCGCTGATATTGTCGTCAAATTTATCTTTAGGGGGTGTGAAGTCAGGCAGTGGTTCAGTAGAACTATCATTCTCAGCTTCACCTGCATCCGGGTCATCAATCAGTGTTTTCAAATGGTTTAAATCATCTTCGCGAGCCCCTAAAAGTTCTGTACCCCAAATGGTTTCATAAAGTTCAATAGCATAGTGTTTGGCCGGAAGGCTTTGAACGGGATCATAAATGACGCCTGTTAGAGCGGCCCAATCCTCACTTTCAGCGTGATGAATGGCACTGAGCTGGGCTTCGGCGGCCATAACGCGGTCATGTTTTGGCTGAGTTTGAATAAAGTCGATAAGACGGGCACGCCGAACGGCTAAATTGGGTTCTGTCATCGCTTTGCGATAGGTTTCATAGGCGGCTTTTGCATCATAGACTTCAGTCGTTTGGCCTGTGCGGCTTTGCGATGAATAAATGCCGACAGTCACTAATAAAATAAGCCCCGTCAAAATCAGCGCTGTAATCTTGAGCCGGTTAAGCCTTGACTGCGGCGCGTCCGCGATCGGTTCAGCATCTGTATCATCGATGGATTGGTACATGAGAAAGAGCATATTATTCGCAGGAAATTCTGGCAAGCTTTGATAGCGGCTTGAATTTATTGCTACAGAGCCTCAAAAAAGGATTTGGAGGATTCTATGACAACAGCACCTGTAGATCGAAATTCCCATGTGGTTCTTGTGGACGGGTCTGGCTATATATTCAGGGCCTATCACGCTTTGCCGCCATTAACCCGTAAAACAGATGGTCTTCCGGTTGGAGCTGTCGCTGGATTCTCAAATATGCTGTTCAAGCTTTTGCGGGGACAGAATGATGAAGATCGCCCGACGCATTTCGCAGTAATTTTTGACGCTTCGGGCTATACATTTCGTAATGAGATTTACGACCTCTATAAAGCAAACCGCTCTGAACCACCTGAAGATTTAGTACCGCAATTTCCACTGACTCGTGATGCTACCCGCGCCTTCGGGGCTCCTGCCATAGAAATGAAAGGTTTTGAAGCTGATGATTTGATCGCCACATACGCCAAGCAGGCTGAAGCCAAAGGTGCTCGTGTGACGATTATTTCTTCTGACAAAGATTTGATGCAACTGGTCTCTGATCGAGTGCAGATGCGCGATACCATGAAGAATAAAGATATCGGCATAGCGCAGGTTGAAGAGAAGTTCGGCGTTAAGCCTGATAAAGTGATCGATATTCAATCTCTTGCCGGTGACAGTGTTGATAATATACCGGGCGTCCCTGGAATTGGTGTTAAAACCGCGGCGCTTCTGATTAATGAATATGGCGATCTCGATACATTATTAGAGCGCGCGGGTGAGATTAAGCAGAAAGGTCGCCGCGAAAAATTATTAGAGCACGCTGACGGCGCCAGAATATCGCGTGAACTTGTTACGTTAAAAATAGATGTCGATGTGGAAACATCGCTTGAAGATTTGGCTGTGCGGGACCCTGATCCGCAAGAGCTTTTCGATTTTCTGGAATTGATGACATTTCGGACTTTAACGAACCGGGTTCGCGACGCCCTTGGAGAAGGCGCGACGGATGGACTCCGTAAAGATGATACCAGTGAAAAACTGCCGGCGCAGGAAGCTATGCCGCCCCAAGCAACCTTTGATATGCAGGGATATGAATGCGTGCAGTCTCTAGAGCGGCTTGAGCATTGGATCGCCAGAGGCTTTGATGAAGGGGTTATAGCGGTTGATCTTGAAACGGATAGTCTGGATAGCGCAGAGGCCAATCTTGTGGGCGTGTGCCTGGCTGTAGCAGACAATGAAGCCTGTTATATTCCTCTCGGTCACACAGGAGAGGGTGATCTGTTAGGCGACGGGGCGCCGGATCAAATTGATTTGCGGGCGGCGCTGGACGCTCTGGCTCCGCTTATGCATGCCGAGAGTGTGTTAAAAGTCGGTCAGAATTTCAAATATGATCTGGGTGTATTTCAGCGCTATGGTCTGTATCCGGCGCCATATGATGATACTATGTTGATGTCTTATGCCCTCGAAGGCGGGCTCCATGGGCACGGTATGGATGAGCTGTCTGAAATGTATTTCGGACATAAACCTATTTCGTTTAAAGAATTGGCGGGGACGGGAAAGAAGGCAAAAACTTTTGATCAGCTAACCCTTGAGGAAGCGACGCCATATGCTGCCGAAGATGCGGATGTGACGCTGCGTCTGTGGCGTTTCTTCAAACCGAAATTAGGTCAAAAACAAGTGGCCACGGTTTATGAAACTCTGGAACGTGGATTGCCGCGGGTCATTGCTGATATGGAAAATCACGGTATCAAAGTCGACCGAGCTGTATTGGCACGATTATCCTCTGATTTTTCACAAAAAATGGCTCAGCTGGAAGATAAGGCCCATGAACTAGCCGGCGAACCCTTTAATGTCGGCAGTCCTAAACAGCTTGGTGAAATCCTGTTTGGAAAAATGGAGCTGCCAGGCGGTAAGAAGACTAAAACAGGAGCATGGCAAACCGGGGCCAGCGTTCTTGAAGATCTGGCTAATGAGGGGCACGAACTTCCGCGAACTCTATTGGATTGGCGGCATTACCAGAAACTGAAGTCCACCTATACGGACGCGCTGGTGAACCAAATCAATCCTGCTACGGGCCGTGTGCATACAAGTTTCTCTCTTGCATCGACAACAACAGGCCGGTTGTCATCATCCGATCCCAACCTGCAAAATATTCCTATTCGAACAGAAGATGGCCGTAAAATTCGGGATGCCTTTATCGCAGAGCCTGGCCATGTCTTAGTCGCCGCTGACTATTCTCAAATTGAGCTGCGTATTCTGGCGCATGTGGCCGATCTTCCGACCATGAAACAAGCGTTTTCAGACGGCGTGGATATTCATGCTTTAACGGCGTCTGAAATGTTTGGGGTTCCTGTTGAAGATATGGATCCAATGACGCGCCGTAAGGCCAAGGCGATTAACTTTGGTATTATCTACGGAATTTCCGCGTTTGGTCTGGCTAATAATCTGGGTATCGGACGCGGCGAAGCCAAGGATTATATTGAAAGCTATTTCGAGAAATTTCCGGGCATAAAGGCCTATATGGATGCAGCCAAAAATGAAGCGCGTGAATATGGTTATGTAAAAACCATATTTGGACGGAAGTGCCACATTAAAGGTATTCGCGACCGAAACTTTAATGTGCGGGGATTTGCTGAACGTCAGGCCATTAATGCGCCTATACAAGGCGCTGCTGCCGACGTAATTCGCCGTGCCATGATTAAAATGCCTGAAACCATTGCGCCGATTAATGGGGCGCGTATGCTTCTACAGGTTCATGATGAGCTGGTCTTTGAAGTGCCGGAAAACCAATCAGATGAGCTGATCGCGGTTGTTACTAAAGCCATGGAAAGAGCGCCCTTACCAGCGGTCAATCTCTCAATCCCGCTTAAAGTTGAAGCACAGGCTGCGAGTAATTGGAATGATGCCCACTAAGATGCGACCAAAGCATTCATTTCATTTTCACAAAAAGTGACTATATGCAGCTTTGAAAATTGTGATCGAGGTTTAGAATGACACATCTTGTACTGGTCCGGCATGGGCAATCCACTTGGAACAAAGAAAATCGGTTCACGGGCTGGGTGGATGTCGACCTGACAGCGGAAGGCGTAAAAGAGGCCAAAAAAGCGGGTAAACTCCTCGCCAAAGAAAATATCAAATTTGACGCTGGGTTTACATCTTATCTACGCCGGGCCATTCGCACGCTCTGGTTTGCGCTTGAAGGCGTAGAGCAGTTTCACGTTCCGGTTACAAAAGACTGGCATTTGAACGAACGCCATTATGGTGGTCTGACGGGACTAAATAAGCAAGAGACCCGGGATAAGCATGGCGATGAACAGGTTCATATCTGGCGCCGTAGCTTTGACACCCCGCCGCCTCAACTGGATAAAGATAACGAATATCACCCGTCTAATGATGAAAAATATTTGGGGATAGACCCGGCGGAACTTCCCGGCGGTGAGAGCCTTGAGTTGACCACAAAACGGGTTCTTCCTTATTTTGATAGTCAGATAGCTCCGTTTCTGCGTGCCAACTGTAATCTAATTATTTCGGCTCATGGAAATTCTTTACGGGCCCTTTTAAAACAGCTTTTTGATGTTTCTGACAAAGATATACCCGGGTATGAATTTCCGACAGGTAACCCGCTTTTAATTGAGCTTGAAGAAGGCACGCTAAATGTGATTTCCGCTCGTTATCTGGATAAGACAAGAGCCAAGGACCTGCCCCCCATTCCAGGCGCAAATGCCTGATCAGGATCTGATTGATCAGAAATACATGGCCCGGGCCTTAGAATTGGCATGGGGCCAAAAGGGAAGAACCCATCCTAATCCGGCAGTTGGATGCGTGTTGGTCAAGAACGGAGAAATTGTTGGTGAGGGGGCTACAGCGGATGGTGGGCGCCCTCACGCTGAAACACAGGCTCTTGAACTGGCTGCATTCGCCGCACAAGGTGCTACGGCTTATGTGACTTTGGAACCTTGCTCTCATCATGGCCAAACACCGCCCTGTGCAAATAGCCTGATCGAGGCAAAAATAGCGCGCTGCGTCATTGCCTGTGTCGATCCAGACCCGCGCGTAAACTGGCGCGGGGCAGCGATGTTACAGGAAGCCGGGATTGATACAATAATAGGCATCGGACTTGAAGAAGCCTTCGAGCTTAATGCGGATTTTTTCGCACGTATCAAGTCGCACGGCTAGAACTCAGCTTTATTTTTTCTCTTATGAGATGATTTCACTTGCTTTTTTGAGCTAAAGGTATTTGTCTGTTGGTGGTGGCGCTTTGGGGAAGGGCTATGACTATAAAAAGAGATGATCTCATATTAGAGCAGCTACCCATTGCTATTCCCGATACAGTTGATGTGCAGTTTATAATGGGCGGTCTGCGTGCAGCGCAGAATTCCAAGCCGAAAATACGCCATAAAATCTTGAAGGATGTCGCGGAAGTTTTAAATACTTCCCCTGAATCCTTAGAATTTCTATTTGTTGAAAGTTGTAATGATAATAGTGATGCGGAAATATACGATTTTCCGGATTCCTCTAGGCGTAGGCAAATCATTCGTCACAATCTTCTGGATGCGGCAGAATAAAACCCTTTAATCGCCGCCAAGCTGTCAAATTTCTGCCTTTAATAATGAGCACCTCCATGTGTGAAATGGAGGATTATTATGGAAACACCTATATCTATGCCGTTAAAGCCGCCAAGAGGGTCTCACGGTATTAAATTAATCATCGTTTGCGCGCTGGTTTTGCTTATGGCTATTCCCGCTATGTTTATTTCTTTTGTCAGTTTTGAACGCTCTAACAGAGCAGATGAAGTCACGCGTGAAGTCTCACAGCGCTATGGCGGTCCACAATATGTTATGGGGCCGACCTTGGTCGTGCCCTACCATGTCACCAATGCGAAAGGCGAAATCTCTGAGACCGGAGATTATGTCATTTTCCCTGAACAAGGATCGGCGAATTTTGGGGACATAGCGACAACCATCAGAAAACGCTCTTTGTTCAAAGTGCCGACTTATGTTGCAAATGGTAAAATGAGTGCAGAGTTTGCGCCGCTGGATAAAAAGGCTTTGTCCAAGAACCGTCATATGGATTGGGATCAGGCTCAGTTTGTTATCGGAATTTCTGACGGGAGAGGCCTCAAAGAAGACATTTATTTAACCTCGGCGAGCGGGAAGACACTCATGTTTGAGCCCGCGCGTTACGCGGAACGGCCTCACATAAGAAAGGCGGTATATACGGCGACCGAGGATGTTGTTGCTGAGGCCGCTTATAATGCTGTTGTCTATGCTAAAGAGGCGCGAAATCTTGGCCGCTTTATAGATCAAGGAAATCTGACTTATCTGTCGGTGCCAGCCAGTAAGTTTCTGCAGGATGGTAAAGCGTTAAGCCTAAGCGCGAATTTAACCTTGGGCGGCGCAACGCGGCTTGGTGTGTATCCCTTTGGTAAGTCCACACAGGTCAGCCTTTCTTCGGATTGGCCGGCTCCAGGGTTTCAGGGCGCTTTTGCGCCGCTTGACCGGGAAATATCAGATGCAGGTTTTAAAGCTGATTGGTCAGTGCCTTATTTAGCCCGGGGTATTATGGCGGAAGGAAAAGCTCACAATTTGAACTTTTACAGGAATGGTGAGAATGTAATTAGCGTTCAATTTGTGGCCGAGGTCAATCCCTATCAGACTGTCAATCGGGCCCTGAAATATGCGGTTATGTTTATTGGGCTGGTCTTTATCGCTTTCTTTTTGTTTGAAGTCTTAATTGGAAAACCTGTCCATCCGGCACAATATATCTTGATCGGACTGGCACAGTCTATTTTCTACTTATTACTACTGGCCTTTAGCGAACATATCGGGTTCGGAGCAGCCTTTGCAATTTCATCATTTGCAACGGTTGGCTTGACATCTGCTTATGCTGGATGGACGTTTGGCGGACGGGCCTATGCCATTCGTGCAGGCATTGTATTTGCCCTGACTTATGGTCTTCTTTACAGCCTGATGCGGATGCAGGATTTCGCATTAATGATCGGCGCACTTGCCAGCTTCATGGCTATAGCTGCGGTCATGTATCTAACCCGTCATATGGATTGGTATGGCGCGCGAGGTAAAGCAGCCTAGCTGTTATCACGGAGCACGACACCGGACAGGTAAAGTGATCCGCAAATCAACACTCTTGGGGGGATGGTTTCACCGTCCCCCATTTTTGTTGCCATTTCTACGGCTTCATCGACACTATCAGCCATATAGCTTGAGATGCCGCGTGCACCTGCAAGTTCAGCTAACGTCTCAGCGGCGAGTGATGCATGACCGGGTATATCCACGGCGATTATATGTGCGGCCAACCCGGCATAGCTATCCAGAAATCCACCGACATCTTTATTGGCGAGCATACCAGTAATAAGGACAAGGGGTCTTGGATTACGGGCTTCAAGATCTGCAGTAACTGCAGCGATGGCTTTGGCGGCATGAGGATTATGTCCACCGTCCAGCCATAACTCACCGCCTATGTTTTGAATTTTTTCAGCCAGTGGTCCGTTTGTGAGGTTTTGCATTCGCGCGGGCCAGTGAACATTTTCAAGCCCTTTAGCAATGGCATCATCACTGATCTGCATATGGCGCGCCAAGGCAATAGCGAGGCCAGCATTCATATATTGATGATCTCCAACAAGTCCCGGTGCAGGCAGATCCATGACCTGATTTTCTGTTTCAAAAACTAATCCACCTTGCTGTTTATAAGCCCGAAAGCCTTGACCCCACTGTGTGAACTGGATGTTCATCTTATTGGCTTCGGCTTCAAGAACGGCTTCGACGAGGTCTGTTTGAGGGCCAGATATCGCCACGCCGTTAAATTTGAATATTCCGGCTTTTTCTCTGGCAATGCCAGCAATGTCCCGGCCCAAAAACTCTGCATGATCCAGGGCAATTGGCGTAATCCCGGCAACTGCAGGCATATCAATGACATTGGTCGCATCATAGCGCCCGCCAAGGCCAACTTCTAAAATGCAAAGATCTGCTGCATGTTCGCTGAAGGCTAGAAAGGCAGCAGCCGTAGTTGCCTCAAAGAATGATAAAGGTTGATCAGCATTGGCTTCTCTGACCCGCGCTAATACATCAATCAGAGTCTCATCATTGATTTGTTCTGAAGCTATTACAATTCGCTCTCGAAAATGCACCAGGTGGGGAGAGGTGTAGACATGGACCTTGAGCCCTTCAGCTTCTGCCATGGCTCGCAAGAAAGCTGTGGTCGAGCCTTTACCATTAGTACCGGCTATGTGAACCGTAGGCGGGAGGCGTAAGTGAGGATTGCCAAGCTTTTTTAGAACGCGTTCGATACGCTCCAGGCCAAGGTCAATTTTTTTGGGATGCAAGCGTGAGAGCGCATCCAGCGCATCTTGAACTGTGGTCATCTTAGGCGGCTTCTGAAGAGGATGAATTTTTGTTCTGTTTCATCAATACAGACAGTATATTGGCCAGAGTCTCACGCATATCCTGCCGCGCGACAACTTTATCGACCATGCCTTTTTCAGCCAGGTATTCAGCGCGCTGGAAACCTTCTGGAAGCTTTTCGCGAATTGTGTCTTCAATGACGCGGGGGCCGGCAAAGCAGATCAATGCGCCGGGTTCAGCAAGATGGATATCGCCGAGCATGGCATAACTGGCCGTGACACCACCTGTTGTTGGATCGCAGAGAACCACAATATAGGGCAGGCCTGCTTCGCGCAGTTCCTGTACGGCTATGGTTGTGCGCGGCATTTGCATAAGGGATAATGCGCCTTCTTGCATACGCGCGCCGCCTGCGGCGGTAAATGCAACTAATGGTAATCCGCGATGAACAGCCAGTTCGGCAGCTTGTATAAATCCTTCACCGGCCGCCATGCCAAGTGATCCACCCATAAATGCGAAATTCTGTACAAGAACTACAGACATGATGCCGTGAATTTCGCCAATGCCTATGGACATGGCATCATCCTGACCGGTTTTGCTTCGCGCTGCTTTCAGCCTGTCTGTATATTTCTTATCGTCTTTGAATTTCAGAGGGTCTTTGGCAACGGCAAGTGTTTCTATTTTATCATATTTTCCGTCATCAAATGTATAGCCCATTCGAAGTTCCGGCCCGATCCGCATATGATGCCCCGCAGGGGTGACATGCATAAGGCCCGGCAGATCAGCAGAAAATACCATCTCTCCGGATTTTGGGCATTTTATCCAAAGATTATCCGGACTGTCCTTTTTAGAGAACATATTTTTGACGCCTGGCGGCGTGAGTTTTGTAAGCCAGTTCATAGAGCGAGATTAGCGCGCTTTGCATAGGTGAGCAACAGGGAGTGCGCAGATAGTAGGCACAAAAAACCCGGCACTAGGGCCGGGTTTGATATCAGTTTTTTGACCGGGCTTAAAAGCCTGCTTTGGTCAGTTCGGCTTCCAGTTCAGGCAGTGCCTTGAACAGGTCAGCTACAAGTCCATAATCGGCGACCTGAAAGATAGGCGCTTCTTCGTCCTTATTGATAGCGACGATGACTTTACTGTCTTTCATCCCGGCCAAGTGCTGGATCGCACCGGAAATGCCGACAGCGATGTAAAGCTCGGGTGCAACGGCCTTACCGGTTTGGCCAACTTGGTAATCATTTGGAACAAAGCCGGCATCCACAGCGGCGCGCGACGCGCCAACAGCAGCGCCAAGCTTATCGGCAATAGTTTCAATCAGAGAGAAATTCTCACCGGAGCCCATACCGCGACCACCGGAAATGACGATCTTGGCATCTGTCAGCTCAGGACGCTCGGAGACTGTGAGGTCTTCACTCACAAACTCGGCTTTAAAAGGGCCTGACGGGTCTGCAATGGTTTCAACAGAGGCGCTTCCGCCTTCACCAGCTGAATCAAATGCGGTGGTGCGAACAGTGATTACTTTCTTAGCGTCTGTAGATTGTACAGTTGCCATAGCATTACCCGCATAGATGGGGCGCACAAATATGTCTGCACTTTCAACGCCCGTAATAGAGCTGATCTGCTGAACATCTAGTTTAGCTGCAACGCGCGGCATGTAGTTTTTGTGGGATGTTGTATCGGGTGCCAGAACAGCATCGTAACTGCCCATAAGACCGACAACAACCTCTTGCATGCTTTCAGCAAGCTGTCGGCGCAGGCTTTCATGATCACATGCAAGCACTTTACGAATGCCATCGATTTTGGCGGCTTCAG
>JAHDGM010000008.1 GCA_020627655.1 Hellea sp. | reverse complement strand
AGTTTTTCGGTAAACCCTGTGATCGCTATTATCCAATCGCAGAAGCTCTTGCGACTCAAAGGTGACTAAACTATTTTGGCGAAAATGGCGAGCCACTAGGGATGTATGGTTTCAAGCTGAGAATTAAACTGAGTCAGATCATCGTTTTTGATATTCTCCTCTACTAGGCGCTCAGCGTATTCCGCGATCATATCCTTAAGAAAAGGGTAATAATGTTTGATCCATCGTGCCGATTCTTTGTGTGCTTTCGTATCCACATCGAATTTATCTCTTATGGCTTGCTCTGATATTATTGCTTTAAGTCTATGGGTTATCGCAGCTCTATATAACCGCAATACCATATCCACCTCTCCCATTTCCCATAATCGGCCAAATATTACCTGGGTATTTTCAAATAATGGTCCGTGAAAATCCCGACTGGCAACACCGCGCCTCAAGTCCTTTTCAACAATATCAAGCAAACCCTTTTCGAGATATTGATCATAAATCCACAATGAGCCAGCTGCGCTGAAATTTAACACTTGATTCGTTTTCAGATGACCTTTCTCACTTAGATCAATCAGGGTATCAAAATAACGATCCTTATCTTTACTGATTGATTTAAACCTGACCTCAAAATTGTCGATTATTCCATTTTTAAAAACCATATTTCTTACTTTACAGTCTGGCCAAATCCACACGCGCCGAATACAAGGCGCCTTATGACCAAGCGTATCGATGAAACCTTTAAAAATCTAGACGGCAAGGCCGCCTTCGTCGCCTATATGATGGGAGGGGATCCTGACCGGGCCATCTCCATGGAACTACTAAACGCTATGCCTGATGCGGGTGTAGACATTATTGAACTCGGCATTCCTTTCACCGACCCTATGGCCGACGGCCCTGTGATCGAGGATGCTGGCATTCGCGCCCGTAAATCCGGTACAACCCTCTCATCCGTTCTGGACATGGCAAAAGAATTTCGCACAAATAATAACACAACTCCTATCATTGTGATGGGTTATTGTAATCCTATTCACCAAATGGGGTATGAAGCTTTCGCGGCCAACGCCAAAAACTCCGGTGTCGACGGCGCGATCATTGTCGACCTTCCGCCCGAAGAAGATACCGAACTACGCGCCGCTTTTGATGTCCATGATCTCGCGCTGATCCGGCTCGCCACACCGACCACAGACGAGGCTCGCCTGCCAAAAGTGGTTAAAGGCACTAAAGGATTTGTCTATTATGTATCCATGACCGGCGTTACAGGAGCCGCCATGAGCAAGCCCGGCGCAATCAAAGACCAGGTCGCAAAAGTAAGAGCAGCCTCTGGCCTGCCTGTTGTCGTGGGATTTGGCGTCAAAACGCCCGAGCGCGCCAAGGAAATTGCCGTAGATGCTGACGGTGTTGTTGTCGGCACTGCCATAGTGAAAGCTATGCATGAAGACGGCGTAGAAGGCGCCCTTGACCTCATTCGATCACTGGCCGATGCTGCGCACAGCCTAGGAAAGAGCGGTTTTTAGCTTTTCAATCTGATCATGAGCCGTTTCGATATCATCGCGGGGCGCGGCGATACGCAGATCGCGCAAATGGGTAAGCATATCCAGCAATTCCTCAAGCGGCGGACCACTGGCCGTAATCTGTTTCATATGTTGCTTATCCATGGTAACAGCAGGCTTTTTAATATATTTATCGACCAGCATGTTTTGATGCTGGGCGGCGGTCCGTCCGTGAGCCGTGCAGACTTCAAGGAATAACTTACAGTTTTCCTGAAACCAGTCTGTATCAGCATGGCTGTCTAGGGCCTCGATAAAACCATCCATAAGCGGAGGTATACGAAGGGTTCTTTGCACGTCGCGCTGATCTTCGGGGCGCATATATTGCATTTTTTCAGCCAACATATTTCCGTAAAAAAGATCGTCCCCACGGCACAAACCCAGAAGCAAATCAATCTGGTTTATGCCTGCAAAATCCCCTGCATTTGCGCCGCGGTAGTTAATTTTTCCAACCCGATGAGATTTGAAATAAGGGCGAACGCTATAGAAAAACCGCGCGACATCCAGTTTATCAAAAAGGGTTTTGTTGTAATAGGCAACTTGTTCCAGCGCATATTTGGCTTCTTTTAACATCAACGCAGTCGCAGATGCCGAAACACCTAAAGCAGGAATATGCATTAAGGCTTCCGCGGCGCGTTTGAAGTAGAGAATGCTGTACAGATTATAATCATGAAAAATGGTTTCATCTGGAAGATTAGTAAAAGCTTTTTGGACACCGTTAACAGCATAATTATTCGCGGATAAATGCGGCGAGACAAAACGCGGGGCAACACCCAGAGACGACGCAATACGAAGGCATAAAGCCGAACATCTTTTGAATGGAGATTCTCTTTCCTTATCAGGATTCGTCAATTCATGGCGGCGCAAAGCCGCCATAAAAAGCCCGAGATTGCCAAGTGTATTAAATGCCGTTTCAAAGGGCTGATGCGTATCCCCTTCGGCGAGAAGGGCTTCAACATGCGCCTCCCCTTCTGTCACAAGCTCGGATTTTAGATCATTACCAACCCCTGCAACCGCTGCCTGATCATCTTGCAGGAAATAAATATCTTCCAAGGTCGTATTCAGCCTTCGAAAATCCGTTCGAATCCAATGATCAAATTTTTCTGAAGCAATTGTGCTCACGCTAAATCCTTATTTTTATAAAACTGTGTTTGCATTTTGCTATATGTCTTGCAACAAAATTGGTTGTTTCGCTTTAAAACGCAGAAACAATTCCGCTGTTTATTTTTAGTCTTTGCTTAGGCATGATAGCCAAAGACAAGAAACCCATGCTTGAGATTAAAATATTGGACAAGAAATTCATACTGCCCAACCAAGTCAATAACGGCGGCCCTTACTTTTTAACCCATTCCGTAGGACCGTTAACAAAGCTGGGGCAACAATATTTAGATGATTACTATTTATCGCCATGGAGCAATAATGGCGGTGAAGCCTGGCCGCAATGGCTCACTCTCATCGATCAGTTTACATCAGCCTTGTCACAACTTTTAGGCGGCGCGCAGGATGAATATTGCCCGCAAGCTAACCTCTCGACCGGGCTGGCAAAATATTTGATGGCACTGCCTAAGGCAGGGTTTCGGAACACGGTCCTCATGCACGCTCATGCTTTTCCGTCCATGGGATTTGTCGTCAAAGCACTGGAATCGCAAGGTTATCAACTGGGATTAATCCCGACTGATAAACCAGCCCATGATCCGCAGGTCTGGGTCGATCACATGAATGAAACAACCGCTGCCATTTTAATCACCCATGTCCATTCCAATACCGGAGTTTTGTCCCCTATTGGCGAGATAGCGCAACTGGCTAAAAGCCAAGACGTGCGCATCATGGTCGATGTTGCGCAGTCTGCCGGAATTATTCCATTTCATATTCCGAATTGGAATGTGGACGCAGTCTTTGGCTCCTGTGTGAAATGGCTTTGCGGCGGCCCCGGCGCAGGCTGGATGTGGGTTTGCCGTGACAGCCTTTCCGATCTTGCACCCAAAGATGTCGGCTGGTTCTCTCATGAAAATCCCTTTGAATTTGATATCGAAAATTTCAGATTTGCCGAAACCGCTAAAAAGTTTTGGGGCGGTACGCCCTCTATCGCGCCTTATGCGGCAGCTCTGGGGGGTGTTAAAACGGTGGCAAGCATAGGTGTTGAAACTATCCGCGCGCATAATTTGAAATTGATGGAAATCATTTCTCCGGAACATGATTTCACGCATAATGGCGGAACCTTATGTTATAAAGCGGGCTCGCAGATAGACGCCATCGAAGCCCGGCTAAGATCCAAACACGCACGCTTTGATCGGCGGGGTGACAGAATACGCTTATCGCTTCATATCACCAATACTGAAGATCAGGCGCAAATGCTGCGTGACTCTATTTATCAACATTGATATGCAAAAAGTTGAATATTATGGAGAGGCAAATGTCAGACCGCGAATTTGATGTCATCGTTTTTGGAGCAACAGGTTATACAGGCCGCCTTGTTGCTGAATATCTTAATCAACATTATGCAGGTTCAGATGTAAAATGGGCCATGGCAGGCCGCTCCGCCGATAAGCTTGACGCCGTCGCGACGGAAATGGGTATCGCGGCCAGCATTCCTAAAATCGTGTCTGACAGCGCCGATCCTGCTAGTCTGCGCAATATGGCAAAGCGGGCCAAGACCGTCTTGACGACGGTTGGACCTTATCAACTTTACGGGACTGATCTGGTAGCGGCGTGCTGCGAAACCGGAACAGATTATGTTGATCTTTGCGGCGAACCCGCCTGGATGCATGACACAGTCCGTGAGTTCCAAACAGCAGCTGAAAACAGCGGCGCACGGATTGTTCACTCTTGCGGGTTTGACTCAGTGCCCTTTGATCTGGGGGTTTATTACACTCAGGCCAAGGCCAAGGAAACTTTTGGCGCGACCTGTAACCGCATACGTGGCCGCGTCCGCAAAATGCAGGGTACATTTTCAGGCGGCACCGCTGCCAGTTTTATGCAAACAATGAAACGTGTGGGCAAACAGCCAGAAGTTCTGGACTGGCTCAAGGACCCTTTTACTTTAACACCGGGTTTTAAAGGACCGAAACAGCCCCACGGCGCCAAGCCCATAGAAGAAAAAGATATTAATAGCTGGTCAGCGCCTTTTATAATGGCGTCCATTAATACAAAAAATGTCCACCGCTCCAACGCTCTGCTCGGCGGCGCCTATGGGGAAGACTTCGTATATGATGAAATGGTTCTAACCGGCCCCGGTGAAGAAGGCGCGCAAATGGCGCAAGCCGTCATGGAATCAACTGAATCAATGTCTAAAAATCCACCCAATCCCGGTGAAGGCCCGACCAAAGAGGAGCGGGAAAACGGGTTTTATGATGTGATTTTTATTGGTGATACAGATAAGGGTGATCGCATTATTACATCTGTTGCCGGCGATAAAGATCCTGGTTATGGCTCAACCTGTAAAATGATTGCGGAAAGCGCTCTATGTCTGGCGCGTGATATTGAACGAAGTGATGTTGGCGGCGGTATATACACTCCTGCGCCGGCTATGGGGTCAGCTTTAATTAAACGCCTTGAAGCCAATGCCGGTTTGACGTTTAAAGTCGAGAAAATATAAAAAACGCCGGAAAAATCCGGCGCAAGTTTCATCCCGGGAAGGGAATGAGAAAATTATTTTTTGGCCATCATGACTGTCAAAGCCGCTTTATTCACTTTGGCAGGTTCAAAATCTGGACGTAGTTCTAACGCTTTTGTACAAGCCTCACTTGCGGCAATCATATCACCCAGCTGTGCTTCAGCCGCACAAATATTATTATAAGCAATGGCCTGACGGTTTGTGCTCAAACCTGCCTTCAAGGCACGTTTTGAGTATCCAACCGTCCGGGCATAATCACCCTTTTTATAGGCTTTGGCCGCTATACGGGTCATGGAATCAGCTGAAGATTTCACGATAAATGAATTTGCATTTGGTGCCGTATCACTAGCAAAAGCAAATGCTGGTATCATCAAGCTTGTCGCCGCTAGGGTAAGTAGGGTTTTACGAATTGTCATGGCAGTTACCTTTCTTTTTTTGATGAACCTTATATAAAAAAATTCAAATACGAATGGTATTGACAAATTACGCATATATTTTATACATAATTGTATGAATAATTGGTCTGACTATCCAATTTTGTTAGCTGTCGCTGAAACTGGGAGCCTAACGGCTGCCGGAAAGAAGCTTAATATGAGCCAACCAACTGTTGGCCGGCGCATACGCGCGCTAGAAGAACATTTTGGCACCCCCCTTTTAAAAAAAGAAAACGGACAACTCGTACCGACGTCCTTTGGGCAAAGCGTTCTTGATCATATCAGACGCATGCAGGACGAAGCTGCCGCGATTGCACGATCTTCCGCTTCGCTTGAAGATTCGCTGTCCGGCGTTGTGCGCATTTCCGCCACGGAAGGTATCGGAACAGCTTGGCTCCCGCCGGTTCTTCAGGTCTTCCGTCAAAGCCACCCGGACATGCTGTTTGATATCGGCATCGGATTTAGAGAATTTAACCTTGCTCAAAGGGAAGCTGACATTGCCCTTCGCTGGATGAGCCCAGGCGAGCAAAACAGCCTTATCGCCCGTAAGGTTGCTGATGTAACTTTTGGTCTATTTGCCTCCCCCAGCTATCTTCAGAAAAAGGGCATGCCGCAATCTCTCGAAGATCTCAAACAACACGACGCGGTGATTGCTATGATAGAAGACGATCACCCGCTTTGGATACATGATGGCAAAGACAATCCAATACATATGCCGGATAATGTTCCTTTTCGTACCAATAATATCTCAGGCTTTAAAACAGCTGTCGGAGCGGGTTACGGAATCGGCGTCATGCCGCTCTGCGCATGTGGGATGCTTGAAGGCGCGCCTCTCATCCGGGTCTTGCCCAATTTTGGGCAACAGGAATCCTTATACCTAGTCGCTCACGAAGATGTTCGTAGATCAGCCCGGATTCGCGCCGTCTTTGATTTCATCGGAGATGCCATTAAAAAAGACGCGGCATTTTTCCTAAATGGCGGACAATCTATCTTTGAAGGCAATGCAGCCATGCATTGCGGCGCTGACCATACGGATAATCCCGATCATAAACATGAATTAGTCGCGAGCTAGCGCCGTTTTTCATCAAATAATTCGGCCAGTTTTTCGGTCATAGCGCCACCGAGCTGCTCCACATCCATAATGGTCACAGCCCTTTTATACCAACGGGTCACATCATGGCCGATACCTATGGCTACCAGCTCGACTTCAGAGCGGTTTTCAATTTTATCGATCACCATGCGAAGGTGGTTTTCTAAAAGACCTGATGGGTTTTGGCTCTGCGTGGCGTCATCCACAGGCGCGCCGTCAGAAATCACCATCATGATACGCCGCTGCTCGGGACGCATCATCAGCCTAGTATAAGCCCACTCCAAGGCTTCGCCATCTATATTTTCCTTAAGCAAACCTTCGCGCATCATCAGACCAAGATTACGCTTTGCCCGGCGCCATGGCATATCAGCGCCCTTGTAAATAATGTGACGCAAATCATTGAGTCGGCCCGGGTTTTTGGGCTTGCCCGCACCAAGCCAATCCTGAAAACTGCGACCGCCCTTCCACGCCCGCGTTGTAAATCCAAGAATTTCTGCTTTGACGCCGCAGCGCTCAAGCGTACGTGCCATAATATCAGCGCAAACAGCAGCCACCATGATCGGGCGACCTCGCATAGAGCCGGAATTATCGATCAAAATAGAAACAACCGTATCTCTGAAATCCGTTTCTTTTTCCTCTTTAAAAGCCAGACTGCTAGTCGGGTCTATGATCACACGCGTCAAGCGGGCTGTATCTAAGACACCCTCCTCGAGGTCAAAAGTCCAGCTACGTTGTTGCTGCGCGAGCAACCGGCGTTGAAGCTTGTTCGCCAGCCGCGAAATAATTGATGACAATCCTGCCATGTGTCCATCGAGATAACCCCGTAGACGCTCCAGCTCCTCTGGTTCACATAACTCTTCAGCTTTGATCTCTTCATCATGAGCTGTAGTATAAAGATGATAAGGCGGCGCAGCATTAGGCAGGCTGCCGCGTTGTGGCGCGTTTTCAGGTGTCTGATCGCTATCATCACTATCCCCGTCAATGTTTTCAGCATCGACAATATCCTGCGGCGTTTCGCTATCATCCTCAATGGCGTCAGCATCCGAAACCTCGGTCTGGCCCTGCTGCTCTTCTTGCGGTGTATCCGGTGGCTGATCAGGTTGTTGATCCTGATTTTCATTTTCGCGGGATTCGTCATCCCCATCTTCATCGTTTTGGGCATCGCCCGGATCATCTGCCAAATCAAAATCAGATAAGAGATCCTGAACTGAACGGCCGAATTTATTTTGATCGCCTAAAATATCCTTTAGATAGTCAAAACGACCATGAGATTGCTCCACTTCTTTACGGCGAAGTTTCATAATACCATCCACGCCATCAGGCATATCACGATCCATGAAAATTTCGCGGGCATAGTAACCAATGGCTTCAGCCAGCGGTGCTTTTTCATGTGAAAGGTCTTCTTTGTGAAAGCCCTTTCGCCGAGCGCGAGCATCCAGCGCAGCTAGAAGATTATCTCCAAGACCTGAAAGATGAGCCGACCCCAAGGCTTCTACACGAGCTTGTTCCAATGCCTCATAAATCATACGGGCCTGCGGATTACCCGGCATATTACGGGCATGAATTTCAGAATCATGCAAAGCAATTTTAAGCGCTAACCCATCTGCCTCGCCGCGGGCTTTAGCAATTTGCGACTCGGTAAGGGTTTTGGAAATGGCCGGTAACATGACCTGGTCTCGCACGACGCCGGCAATATCGCCGCCAAAACTGACTTCAAGTTCTGGTTCCGCCGCGATCGCTTTTGTCGCGGCGCCAAGCGCGCGCTTGAAATCATCAGATGGAGATTGGTCGCCCACGTCTCGCTACGCGACCATAACAGTCGCCGCAGATTCCGGTAAATCTTTGCCGAAAGCCCGTTGATAAAACTCAGCAATAATAGGCCGCTCAAGTTCGTCGCATTTATTCAGAAAAGTGAGGCGAAAAGCCTGCCCAATATCGCCATCAAAAATCCGAGCGTTTTCAGCCCAGTTCATAACGGTCCGCGGACTCATGACTGTTGAAATATCCCCGGCAATAAATGAATTACGAGTCATATCCGCGACGCGTACCATAGCCGCTATTATATCTTTGCCTTCTGCCGTACGGTAAGTCGGTGACTTAGCGAGAACGATAGCTTCTTCCTGATCGTGCGGTAAATAATTCAGTTGGGTCACGATAGACCAACGATCCATCTGCCCCTGATTGATTTGCTGCGTGCCGTGATACAGGCCGGATGTATCCCCAAGACCAACAGTGTTTGTTGTCGAGAACAAACGGAACGCAGGATGCGGCGTGATAACCCGGTTTTGATCCAAAAGCGTAAGACGACCAGCGGCTTCCAAAACCCGCTGAATCACAAACATAACATCAGGTCGGCCAGCATCATATTCATCAAATGTCAGCGCTACAGGGTTTTGCAACGCCCATGGCAAAAGACCTTCACGAAACTCCGTCACCTGTTTGCCGTCTTTTAAGACAATCGCGTCTTTGCCAACCAGATCAATCCGCGAGACATGGCTATCCAGATTAATTCGTACCATGGGCCAGTTTAAACGGGCCGCGACTTGTTCAATATGTGTCGATTTACCCGTTCCGTGATAACCTTGAACCATGACCCGGCGGTCATAAGCAAAGCCTGCACAAATTGCCTGGGTGGTTCGATCATCAAAAATATAAGCGTCATCAATAGGCGGCGTATATTCGCAAGGCTGACTAAAGGCCGGGACTTCCATGTCGAAATCCACATCAAAAACCTTCCGCGCATTCACGGTTGTATCCGGCTTGGATATTGGAAACGGATTATCGGACATGATGTACTCTTATGAAATTATCCCAGATCAGTTGTCTTAAGGATTTTATAGGCTTTGACAACGCGCTGAAAGCTTTCTTCTGTGGTCCGATCACCTTTATTGGCGTCAGGGTGAAGCTGCTTCACCAATTGGGTATAACGCTTACGGACATCCGCCTTGGTCGCGCCTTCATCAAGGCCCATATCATGGAGGGCTTTAAGCTGCATTTTTGACAGACGCTTACGGGGAGCTTCGCCCAGCTCAGCTCCGCCATCACCAAAAATTCCATAGCCCTCAGCTGTAGACGCAGTAGTTCCGGCTTTAGCATTTTTACGGGCTTTAGCACGTTCAGCCGTATTTTTACGAACATCCCAGGTTGGACGATGGCCGTGGCGGGCACCAACTTGCCATTCCCGGATATCGTCATCGGTCATTCCCGAGAAGAAATTCCAGTTTTTATTATATTCACGGGCATGTGCTGTACAAAAATTATAATATTCTCGCAGCCGATCAGGGCCTTTAGGCGCCTTACAACCACCCAGGGCTGTGCAGCCTTCCCAGTCACAGGGACTCTCATCAGGGGCTTTCTTTTTGCCCTTATTGACCCGGATATCTATTCCTTTGGGTTTATATCTGTAATTCTCTGCCATAGCGCCTATATATAATTATGAAATGCTAAAATTAAAGGACTGCACAAGATGGGCAAAATCGCGACAGCAATCAAGGAAAAACTGACTAAAGCCTTCAATCCGTCGCAGTTGGAAGTGCGCGATGAGAGTCATAAACACGCTGGACATGCCGGGGCCAGCGCACATGCCGCCGAACATGGATCGAGCGAGAGTCATTTTCATGTGATTATCCGGTCAAATGCCTTTGAAGATATGAGCCGTCTGGCCAAGCACCGAGCTGTCATGGAGGTTCTGGCTGAGGAGATGAAAACCATTCACGCCTTCAGCCTGGATGCCGATGCTGGCTGATCTCCCCATAAATATATATTTAAGACGATTATGATAGGCAGCTTCAAATTTTGAAGGAAACATCATGTCAGACAGTCAGAAATCAGATCCATTCGCAGCGGCCGGTTCCGGCAAATCCCCCGAAGAAGTCGCCTTTGACCTGGTCAACAAACTTAAAGGCCAGGGCGTATGGGGTGAGAAAAACATGCCTGCTATTTTAGACATGTATGCTGAATGCCTTGACGCAACCCGTGGTCTACGGAGTTATGAAGGACAAAACCGGGTGAATCGCCCGATTGTTGATACACCACGCGCCGAACCTGCGGTGCAAACTTCAGCTCCGCCCCAAGCCCAGCCTCGGCAGCAAACTCAGCCCGCTACACTGCAACAAGTAGCACCACAAAATCCTGTACAGCAACAGCAAGCCCAAATTCAGCATCAAATGCAGCAACAGATCAGACAACAAAGTTAGATTAAATCTACCTAAGTCGTTTCTTAAGCTACAGCGACATCTTCTTTCATGTTCGCGGTAATCTTTGAGATGGCCTTTCGGCCATCAGAGCTGGGAAACATCCAAAAGTCATGGCCATAACCTTCATATGTATGATGGGTATAGGGGTAATTGCCAGCAGACATCAATCGATCGAGTTCCGTCGAATCTTCATACAGCATATCTCTATCGGCAGAAATAATACGCATGGGCGGGAGCTGATCCAGCGCGCCAAAGATTGGGCTGATCCGTGGATCAGCCGCCGCCAGATCACCACGAAAACGATCCGTAACGCCTTCCATATATTCCCGGTGCAGCAAAACCTCTTCTTTGTGTTCCGGATAGTCGGCTTCGCCGCGGCGCAGGTCGAGCCAGCTAAATAACATATAAAGACCAGCAATTGATTTACGTCTGTTTTTGGGTAGTTCCTGCGCAAGTGCCAATGCCATATTGGCACCAGCACTATCTCCGGCCAGTATAATGGGTGATTTGGGATAGTTTTCTAAGACAGAGTTGAAATGATTTAAAACCCATTGCCGCATAGATAAGGCATCGATTTCAAGCGGCATGGGATATTCAGGCACTATGACTGGAAACTGCAATGCCTTGTAAAGATTCCCTGTCAGGTCAAAATAAGGCTCAAGCATGCCGATAACATAACCTCCACCGTGACAGTAATATAAAATCGGATCACCGTCGTTGGGCACGCCGTAATTATAGACAGGTGATCCTTCAAACTGCTCAGTCCTTAAATCGAATTTTTTTACATGTTTGTCTGATGGTCTTTGACGAATAACCCGTCCTGTATCGAGCGCTTTTTTCATGGGGTTAGGGACAAGTCCCATGCGGTATGCAGTCAAAATCAGGTTGTGGGTAAAACTGGGCATGTGAAATCTTAGGCCTTAGGCGGCCGTGGTACAAGTAGCGGTGTATTTTCAAGATAAGCTTGATAGGCCGGCACATCGCCCCATCGCTTTTGACCGGCCTTGGCCAAGGTTGGTATTCCGCTGACCTTTGTCAGCAGGAAGATGACAAATAAAGGCGAGATTAAACAGACCCATTGCCAGCCGGATAAAACGGGTACAGCCATCAACGCAATGCCGATCCACAATATAATCTCTCCGAAGTAATTGGGATGGCGGGACCAGGCCCAAAGACCAGAATTGATAAACCGGCCTTTATTATCCGGATTTTTCCGAAAATCAGATTTCTGCTTATCGGCAATCACCTCAACCGCAAATCCAATAACCCACAGGCCAATACCTCCATAGGCCCAAAGCCCTAAAGGTTTTTGGGTTTCAGATGTAATAATGGCGACAGCACAGGCCGATGTGAGAACCACCCATAGAGCCTGCAATGTCCAGGCCATCAAGAAACGGGGCGGATTAGTTTTGATATGATCAAAGCGGTGATCCTTACCATCCTTCAGAATACGGCGGAACAAGAATGATCCCAATCGCAGCGCCCAGATACAAACCATAGCGACAACAATCTTAGCCCTGATATCTAACGGTGAAGCCAGAAATGCCGCCAAGATAATTGTCGTCAAATATGTCAATGATCCGGTTAAATCATAAAATTTCTCAGTTCGATTAAGCTGTGCGGGAATATAAGCCACCCAGTTTATCAAAAAAGCCAAAAGCGCCGACATCAGAAATATAGGGTAACCCATAGCAAATTTCCCGCCTTGGCTTCCGCCCCAGGCAACCCCTAAACCCATCAAAGTGGCGATACATAAAATGACGATAAATTTCATATTTCTAACTTTATCTCTTCAAAACGCTCAGAACCTGTGCTCATGCCCGTTTCGTAAAACTCCTTCGTGGATTGACTATACACAGGGTAAACCCAATAGTGGAGACTTTTGCCTTTCATAGTTCTGATGATTAAGCCTTATCAGCCTGCATCACCAGTTTTTTATAGTCCCGTAAATCACCGTCATAGCGTTCGGCCTTACCATTATTCACAAGCCAAAGACGATCAGCGGTTGCTTCGGCAAGATAAACATCGTGAGTGATTAATAGCACCGCGCCCGGAAAGTCATTGAGTGCATAAATAAGAGCTTCGCGGCTATCGATATCCAGGTGTGAGGTCGGTTCATCAAGTATCAGAACGTGAGGTTTATCGATGGCCATAAGGCCGAGTAAAAGCCGAACTTTCTCACCGCCTGAAAGCTTCTCAACATTGGTTTCCACTTTTTCATAGGGAAATCCCATTTGTGCTGCCGCAGCGCGGGCTTTACCTTCAGGTGTTCCTTTTTCTAATTTTTGCTGAACATGATTGAGGACCGTCTCCCCCTCTGTCAGTTCGTCCAATTGGTCTTGAGAGAAATACCCTATCCGAAGTGATGAGGAAGCTTTGCGACGACCCTCCATAAGCGGGAGGCGCTGCGCAATGGATTTCACCAATGTGGTTTTACCCTGCCCATTAGCGCCGACAATGGCGATTCGATCATCAGGATCAAATCGCAGATTCACATTGGACAATATTTTCGCATCTGAACCGTAACCCAGATCAGCGTCTTCGAGCTCAAGCATAGGCGGGGCCAGTTTACCTTTAGGAGCCGGGAAACTAAACGGCACAGTTCGTTCCGCAATAGGAATAGCAATATCCTGCATTTTTTCCAGCATCTTCACCCGCGACTGGGCCTGACGGGCCTTGGAGGCTTTCGCTTTGAAACGATCCACAAAAGCTTGAAGGTGCGCTTTCTCCGCATCCTGCTTGGCTTTTTGCGCCGTAAGCTGCGCCGTCTTGGCCGCCTGCAATTTCATCCAGTCATCATAACCGCCCGGCGTTACTGTTAACTGTTGATGTTCCAGAGCCAGTGTGTGGGTGACTGAGCGATTGAGCATTTCCCGGTCATGACTGACCATGATCACTGTATGCGGATATTTTCTGATATATCGCTCAAGCCAGGCCGCGCCTTCAAGGTCCAGATAATTGGTCGGCTCGTCTAATAATAAAACATCTGGCTCCGAGACTAATACACCGGCAATAGCGGCCCGCATCCGCCAGCCGCCTGAAAACTCTTTGGTGGCGCGGTTAAATTCTTCGGGCTTGAAACCAAGACCCGACAACACAATCGCCGCCCGCGTATCAGCGTTCCAGGCATCCATATCCGTCAGACGTTCGTAAATTTCACCAATGCGATCAGGATCAGTCGCTGTTTCGACTTCCTGCATTAAAGCATGCCGCTCAGAATCGGCTGCCAGAACCACGTCCATTATAGTGTCATCAGTCGCGGCAACTTCCTGTGCGACCCAGCCAAGCCGAGCCCGTTTATTCAAACTGATTGAAGAATTCGCCGCGCCGGATTGAACTTCTTCGCGGATGATTTTCAGAAGCGTAGATTTCCCCGTTCCATTACGGCCGATCAGTCCAACCTTCCATCCCGCCGCAATAAAAGCCGAGGCACTGCGAAAGAGCGGGCGGCCCTGTACCGCATAATCTAAATCCGTAATGGTAAGCATGGGCGCCCTATAAGGGCTCGCCCATTAAACGCAAGCACAAAGACTATGAAAACCGCTTTCTAATCTTGATTAAACAGAGCCACAGCGCCGCGTACCATAGCTTCAGTCCCAACCGAAATAGATGGCTTGGGCGAAACGTTGAATTCAGGAGAATGATGCGAGGGAGCCTGACTTGGATCTTCACTGATCGAACCACCTACGGAAAAATAAACACCCTTCACCCCGGTTTCTGGCGCCATTAAATAGGCAAAATCTTCTGCACCCATTCCGTCCCTAGGGCGGCGCATGAGATGATCTCCCATCTCCTCTTCAAAAACACCTCTCACAATAGCTGTTACTTCTGGGTCATTAATTGTTGGCGGCGTCCGGTTTGGCGCATGCTCGATCACTGGCATAAGGTCTTCGGGTACGCCCAGCGCTTTGGCCGTATTATTCGTAACCCGCTTAATACCTTCAAGGAGCTTTTCCCGAGTTTCGGGATCATCCGAACGAACGGTCAAACCCAGTTTAGCCTCATGAGGAATAATGTTATTCTTAGTGCCCGCATGGAAAGTCCCAACCGTTATAATGCCTGGTTTCAGCGGTGCTACATTCCGCGTAATAATAGTTTGCAGATTCATAACAATGCTTGAGCCGATCATTATGGGATCCAAACCTTGATGCGGCGACGCACCGTGAGCTCCAACTCCTTTGATAGTGATATAAACAGAATCTGAACTGCTCATAACTGTACCTGGCTCAATAATGATTTTACCTGGCGTAAGACCGGACCAGACGTGAAATCCGATCACATAATCAGGTTTCGGAAAACGTGTAAAAAGACCATCCTCAATCATCGCCTTGGCGCCGGCAATAATTTCTTCAGCAGGTTGAACAATCAAAACCAGAGTGCCCGACCACTCATGTTTAATATCCTGCATGGCTTTCGCCGAACCGACCATAGATGTTATATGAACGTCGTGACCACAGGCATGCATGACCGGAAACTCATTGCCATTGCGATCTTTTTGTACGGCCTTAGATGCGTGTGCGAGCCCCGTATTTTCTTTAACGGGCAGTCCGTCCATATCAGCGCGCATCATCACAGTCGGCCCGTCCCCGTTTTTTAATACTGCAACCACGCCCGTGCCGCCCACACCTTCGGTCACATCATAACCGAGCGCCCGAAGTTCTTCGGCCATACGAGCAGCCGTTTTATTTTCAACAAATGATAGTTCAGGATTGGCATGAAAATGCGTATAGAGATCTTCAAGGCGTTCTTCATAATCAACTGCAATAGCCCGGGTTAGATCGTCCATATTTTCGGCAGCGTCGTGAGCCTGCGCCGATATAGATAATAATAATCCTGTTGCGCCCGATAATAAGATAGATTTTTTAGACATGATCTCTCCGTAAGTTCGGGAGATTAAAGCCTAAGTAATTGGCGAATGCAAACAAACCCGCCTGAGAGGGGAATTAAACCTTAAGCCTTTTTACGTTTCGGAAGATCCGAATACGTACCGTCGCGTTTCTGCATATTGGCCTGCATGGCTTCCATCATTTCAGATGGAATAAGCATAGACATATTCCAAACACCGATCTGATCCAATGTATCGCGAGTATTATGATCCCGTGCATAGGTGATAATCCGCTTACATCCGTAAACAGCCAAAGGCGGCTTTGACGCAATGGTCTTGGCCATATCCAGTGCCGCCACGACCATAGCTTCCTGACTGTCATAGACTTCATTATAAAAGCCGTGTTTCATGAGCTCTTTAGAACCCATTTTGCGGCCCGTGTAAGCCAGCTCTCTGACAATCCCCTCAGGCATGTGATTTAAAATGCGCGGGAAGGTCCCGACATCTGCCGTCATGCCCACATTGATTTCCTGGATACAGATATAACTGTCATCTGTACCCAAACGAATATCTGCCGCCGTAACCAGATCAACACCGCCGCCAATACAGCCGCCCTGAATAGCAATGATCACTGGAATTCGGCAACTTTCCAATGAGCTTAGGCTATCCTGAAGCTGGGTGACCTTATCGAGAAATGCAGCGCCATAATCGGCTTTATTCTTATTACCATCACCACCGACACTGGACAGCATTGTCAGATCAATGCCCGCACAAAATATTGGGCCTGTTGATGAAATAACTATGGCTCTAGCTTTAGCGTTATCATCTATATCTGCAATGATCTTAGGTAGGTCTGTCCAAAAGGACATAGCCATTGCATTACGTTTTTCGGGGCGGGATAAAACGATATGGGCGACTTTGTCTTCAATGGAAACGTCAAAACATTCGTAGCTCATAGATCTATCCTAAAATATTTTTGTATTATCACAGCTGATTAAAAGCTGGCCTTCTAATCCGGCGCGGCGATGTTTGTGAATTTCACGATAGGCGTCAGAACTAGCCGCGTCAAACATGGCCTGGGCGCTATCATATTTCACAAGCGCAACAGCATCCCATTCGCCATCGCCCTGGCCAATCATAAACACATTAGCATTTCCGCCAAAAATAGTTTCGGTTTTTGCCCCATTAATTTTTGCAAACCCTTCGGCATAGCGGCTATAGGCTTCGCGTCCGGAAATATCTTCGCCGTTCTTGTAAGTCGCCTTGTCTTTGAACTTCAGCAGGTTGGGCATATAGACTGGCTCCCCGGCTTTTGCGTGCGAAAGAAAAGCTTTAATTTGCTCAGGCGTAGGGTCTGTGGCGTTGAGAGTCGCCATATTATTCGTAACCCGGGTGCCGCATGACATCTGTAGGCAATCGATCAAAGACTTCATCAGGCACAAAGAAATCCCCCGCCAATGGGCCGTCATATCCAGGCGCATATTTTGAGAAATCCGTCACGCCCTCAGCCCGTAGAATTTCTTCATCAATGACGAAATTGCCCGTAAATTCCTTACCCGGTTTTGTCAAAACCACATGAGCCGCATCTGCCAAAATTTCCGGTGTTCGGCTGATTTTCGCCATTGAATCACCGCCCAAGACATTACGGACTGCAGCCGTATCGATAGCTGTTAGAGGCCATAGAGAATTCACCCCGATACCAAAAGGTTTAAACTCTTCGCTCATACCCAATGTACACATACTCATGCCATATTTTGCCATGGTGTAAGCCACATGATTTTTAAACCATTTAGGCGACATATCTAAAGGTGGTGACAAATTAAGGATATGGGGATTTTCCGACTTTTTCAGATGCGGCAAACATAATTTTGATAACAGGAAAGTTCCGCGGGCATTGACCTGATTCATCAAATCATAGCGCCTCATTTCAGTTCCTGCAGTCCCGGTCAAAGCAATAGCACTGGCATTATTGACGCAAATATCAATATCGCCAAAATTATCTATCGTAGCATCAATAGCTTCTTGCACCATATTTTCGTCGCGGATATCACACAAAATCGGCATGGCTTTTCCGCCAGCAGCCTCAATTTCTTTAGCTGCAGTGTAAATCGTTCCGGGCAATTTCGGATGGGGTTCGGCAGTCTTGGCTGCAATTACGATATTTGCACCATCCTGAGCTGCACGCTTTGCAATTGCCAAACCAATTCCCCGGGAACCTCCGGACATAAAGATGGTTTTATTTTTCAGTGACATGCATTCCCCCTGCTAGATATGGTACATGCGCATGATTATCTTTATTGTTGGGCGCTTATGTGCAATCCTTAAATGAAACTCAAGTCCTAACCTCTTTAATAACGGGAAAAACAAAGGAATATTCAATGGCCCTCGCGGAAGCGATATTAGTCTGTTTAACTGACCGCCCAATGAGTGGTTATGATCTTGCAAAGAACTTTGACGCCTCTATTGGTTTTTTTTGGCGGGCATCCCATCAGCAAATTTATCGCGAACTTGGAAAGTTACGGGATAAAGGGCTGGTTGAAAGCCAAGAAATCAGCCAATCCGGCAAGCCCAACCGCATTGTCCATACAATTACAAAAAAAGGTCAGACGGCGCTGAGGAACTGGTCTAAAAAACCTAACAGAATGCCTTCGTTAAAAGATGAATTACTGGCCAAGTTTTACGCGCTCGAACATATGGATATTGATGCCCTGAAAGATCAGCTCACTGTGCGAATTGATCAGCATAAAACCAAGCTCTCTCAGTTTCACAAAATCAAAGAACGCCATTATGACGGGAAAACTTTGAATAAAAATCAGACCGGTAAACTTTTTGTTCTGGAAATGGGCATCAAAAATGAAGCACGGCAAATTGAAGAATTGCAAACCTTGATGATGAGAATCAGCAATCTCTCAGAATAGAGTGTGGTAAAAATATCATAACTTATGACTTTTCCATTAAAGGATCGTATTGTTTATCGACTTGAAGGCATGAGTTTTGTACTTTGCATCATGATTCAGTCTTTTGAACCCTCACAATCCCCAACTCTTCTCTCGGAGAAACCTATGTTGAAATCCCAACTTGCTGTCTTCACAGCACTCGTATCCCCATTACTATTGGCTACGCCTGCCCTAGCCCAAAATGCAAGTCTAGATGAAATCATCGTAACGGCTCAAAAGCGCACAGAAAATATTCAAGACGTTCCTATTTCTGTATCAACTATTGAAGGTGATGAATTTCAGGCTTTGCAGCTGGGTGGGGAAGATATACTGGCCATTGCAGCGCGTGTCCCTGGCGTTTACGCTGAAAGCTCAAACGGGCGAACAGCTCCGCGCTTTTATATACGAGGTCTGGGCAATGTAGACTTTGATCTTGCAGCATCACAGCCTGTCTCAATCATTATTGATGATGTGGTCCAGGAAAATGTGCTTCTCAAAAGCAATCCTATCTTTGACTCAGAGCAGGTCGAAGTACTACGCGGACCACAAGGCACATTATTTGGACGTAATACACCCGCCGGCATTATTAAGTTTGACTCGCGCAAACCCACACAAGATTTTTCCGCCAATGGCACTCTTAGCTATGGCTCCTTTAACACTGTTCATGCTGAAGGCGGCATGGGTGGCGGTATCGTTGAGGACAAAGTCGCTGTACGTTTGTCAGCTCTGCACCGCTCTCGCAGCGCTTATGTTGACAATGCTGTTTTAAACACGGCAGGTGATGACCTCGGGGAATTTACTGAATTTGCCGGACGCGCGCAGATGCTGATTACACCTAACGCAGATATGGACATCTTGCTTAATGCCCACATGCGGGAATATAATGGAACTTCTGCTCTTTTCAGAGCTAATATTATCCAGAGAGGCGAAGGCGGACTCATTAATGATTTCGACCGTGACACAGTGTTTTTCGACGGTGGAGCCGATAATGAACAAGAAGCCGACACAAGCGGTTATTCTGCAAAAATCAACTATGACCTTGGCGGCTTAACCTTCACCAGTATCACTGGTTACGAAAAGGGTGAAAGCGCCAGTGTTGGAGATATTGATGGAGGTTTTGTCGGACCTAATTCTTTTAACAACGCAGGTGCGCCGAACCCGCTAACGCCTGATACAATCGCCTTTCCAGCAGAAACTCAGGATCGTCTTGAAGATCTGAAGCAGTTCACGCAGGAATTCCGTCTGGCTTCCAATAATCAAGAGGCGCTGAATTGGCAGGCTGGGGTCTATATTTTTGATACCAGTTTTGATGTCCGCACGGTTGGACCAGGATTCCCACCTGAAACCGTTGTGACACATAGTAATGATAGCTGGGCCGTTTTTGGCCAGGCCAGCTATGACATGTCTGACCAGTTAACATTCACAGGCGGCCTAAGATACACCGAAGATAATCGTGATTTTGAAGCCCCTCAACCTCCTCCAGGACCAACGGTTAATCCAACATCTATCAGTGATGACAATATAAGCTGGGATGTGAGCGCCCTTTACAAAGTCAATGATGATTTCAATGTTTACGGACGTGTTGCCCGGGGGTATCGAGGACCCACCATTCAAGGACGAGACGTAGCATTTAGTGCATTTCAATTTGGGCTGGTTGATCCACAATCCGTAGCCACATCCGAAACGATACAGTCTTTTGAGGCCGGCTTTAAAAGCGAGCTTCTGGATAATCGAATGCGGCTCAATGCGACAGCTTTTTATTATGAAATAGATGACCAGCAATTCTCTATCATTGGCGGCGAAAACAACACTAATCAGGTGATCAATGCTGATAAAGGTCGTGGTATGGGTTTTGAAGCAGATCTTGACTTCTTAGTGACAGATAATCTGTTGCTTCAAGCAGGCATTGGATATGTAGACACGGAAATACAAGATGCTGATCTGGCTACAGCCGTTTGTGGTTCAGGGTTATGCACACCAACCGACCCACAAAATAATCTTGGACAAGCTTTAATTGACGGTAATCCGTTTCCTAATGCCCCGGACTTAACACTTAACGGCTTTGCTGAATACACAGCTCCAATGGGTAATGGCGAGCTCTTCATCAATACGGATTGGGCGCTGCAAGGAAAGACTAATATCTTTCTTTATGAAGCCGAAGAATTTTCCACATCAGGTAATTTTGAAGGCGGAGCATCTGTCGGATACCGCGCAGCAGATGGCAAATACACGGTTTCCCTCTTTGCCCGCAATATTACCGATGAAGAAAATCTCAAAGGCGCTATTGATTTCAACAATCTGACAGGGTTCGTAAATGAACCCCGCGTCATTGGGGTCGCTTTATCAGGTAATTTCAACTAGATAATATTTTAATCCTAGGGGAGGATGCCCGGTCTTTTTAAGACCGGGTTTTTTACTACTGGGCCTCTAATTCCTGCTGCGCCCAAAGCTCGGTATAAAGACCGTTTTTGGATAGTAATTCTGCGTGGGTTCCAATTTCGGCCACCGCCCCATCTCGAAGCACAATGATTTTATCCGCATTGACAATCGTTGACAGGCGGTGTGCAATCACCAGAGTCGTGCGATCTTTGGCGGCCATATCCAAAGCATCCTGAATAGAATGTTCGGTGACGCTGTCGAGGGCCGAAGTTGCTTCATCTAAAATCAGAATTGCGGGATCTTTTAAAAGCGCCCTGGCAATCGCAACACGTTGCTTCTCGCCGCCCGAAAGCTTCAAGCCCCGTTCCCCGACTTTAGTTTTATATCCCTCAGGCAATCCTTGGATAAAATCGTGAATTTGTGCAGCCTTCGCGACGGCTTCGATTTCAGCTTGATTTGCCTTGGGATTTGCATAGGCGATATTATAGCCAATGGTATCATTAAAAAGCACAGTATCTTGCGGGACAATACCCGTGATTTTTCGTAGTGAATCCTGCGTGATGTCCTGTATGTTTTGGCCGTCCACAGTCACCGCACCGCTTTCAATATCGTAAAACCTAAATAGAATACGCGACAATGTAGACTTTCCAGCACCCGTCGGGCCAACAACAGCAACTGTTTCGCCTGGATTTATATTAAAGGATACATTTTTGAGTATGGGACGTTCGGCTTCATATCGGAAGTCAACATTTTCAAAGCGGATCGCGCCTTTTGCATCCACAATGTCTTTAGCATCAGTCCGATCTTTGACTTCCGGCTCCACATCTAAAAGCGCAAACATTTTTTCCATATCGGTCAAAGCTTGTTTAATTTCTCGATAGGCAAAGCCCAAAATATTAAGCGGGCGATAAACCTGCATCATGACCAGCGTAATGGTTGTCATGGCTCCAATACTCATTTTTCCGCCCAGGATAAACTGGGCCGCCAATAACATCATACCGATCAAGCCAGCATTCATCAGAAAGCTTTGGCCGATATTAACGGTTGCCAGCGACGTCCGGGACTTAATAGCCGCCTGCTGATAGCCCTCCATCGCCGCGTCATAACGGGATGTTTCAAAGCCTTCGGCAGAGAAATATTTCACAGTTTCGTAATTTAAAAGACTATCAATTGCTTTGGCATTGGCGTCTGTATCCTTGGCATTCATAGTCCGGCGAAATTTGAGCCGCCACTCTGTGGTGACCACTGTAAACCAGATATATAAAAGCACGGTCGCAACTGCGATAAGCGCGAACTCAAACGAATAAGCCAACCAGAAAGCTGCGCCCGCAATAGCCAGCTGCAATAATGTCGGGCCGATATTAAAGAGCAAAAAACGGAACAAAAAATCAATGGAACGTATGCCCCGTTCAATCATCCGGGACAGACCGCCCGTGCGTTTCTCCAAATGATAACGGAGGGATAATTTATGCAAATGCGCAAAAGTTGCCGTGGCTACAGAACGCTGCGCATATTGTCCGACAGGAGTGAATAAATACTCCCTAGCTTCGCTTATAAGTACCGACACAAATCTCAGGCCACCATACCCTAATATCAATGCCGTGATAAAAAGACCGGATGACGAAAAGACTGAAGTGATACCGCTCGCATTTTCCACGGCGTCCACACTCCGGCCTAAAAAAAACGGCGCGCCGACCAATATAAATTGTCCTGCAATTGTCAGGATAAGCGCCAAAAATGTCCGGACTTTAAAACCCGGCTTATCTTTTGGCCAGAGATAGGGCCAGAGCCGAAAAAAGCTCTTCAACTGATATATCAGACTCTCTTCAGGAAGTTTTTCAGATGTTTCTAAGGGACGCATAACGCCTCATGTGGGGCGAAGCCTATAAATCGTCAAGCTTTGCTCATATTTAAACTGGATTTTCCAAAGCACTGTCCTTACATACGCCTAAACAACAGGAGCCAAACGGCATGTCATTTGCACAATCGATTATTTATTATTTCCTCGTGCCAGTTATCAGCGCCTATATTTTCATTATATTCGTCTATGTGATTATGGGCTGGCTCATCAGCTTTGGCGTTATTAATATGCGCAATCAAAATGTGCGTCAGATATATTTAGTCCTAGAACGCGCCGCCAGTTTCACTCTTGATCCAATTCGCAAAATCATACCCCCTCTTGGCGGACTTGATTTTTCTCCACTGATTGTCTTCTTTGGCCTGCAATGGTTTAGCGGCTTTGTCTTGATGCAAAAACTTTTCCCAGTTCTTGGGTAAGTTTCTCCCATTCATTTTTGACAAGACGGTTTATCACTTATGTGTTTTGCCTGACGAAGCTTTTCCGCTATGCTCCCGTTAAAGGAGAACACTGTGGAACTTTCTGTTAATGGGCAAGCTCATAATTTAGACATTGATGAGGACATGCCTCTATTATGGGCGCTTCGCGACAAACTTAATATTACTGGGCCTAAATATGGCTGCGGTATAGCCATGTGCGGTGCCTGTACGGTTCACATCGACGGCCAGGCCGTTCGGTCTTGTTCAATTCGCGCAAGTGAAGTGAATGGCGAAGTCACGACTATTGAAGGTCTTGGTTCCCCGGAAGCCATGCACGCCGTGCAATCCGCCTGGAAAGAACATCAAGTGGCACAATGCGGCTATTGTCAGCCGGGACAGATTATGTCCGCTGCCTCCTTGCTGGCACGCAATCCAAATCCCTCTGACGAGACCATAGATCAGGCCATGAGCGCAAACCTTTGCCGCTGCGGTACCTATCCTCGTATTCGCGCAGCTGTGAAAACGGCTGCTGCTAAGATGGGAGGTGCGTAATGGGCGCTGCACGAACAATTGCTCGCCGTACATTTCTCGTCGGCAGCGTCGCGCTCGCTGGGGGCGCGGCTTTTGGCGTCCACACAATCAAAAAACCCTATCCCAACCCATTACTCGATACTTTAGAAGACGGTGAGTTTACCCTCACAAATTACGTATTAATCAACCAGGACGGCGTAACCCTTATAACACCCAAAGGCGAAATGGGCCAAGGCGTACAAAGCACATGGGCAGCTCTGATTGCTGAAGAGCTTGACGTCGCCTGGGATGATGTAAAGATCGCCCACGGCCCGCCCGGCAAAGCATATTATAACGCCGCTGTTATCGAAGAAGGTCTGCCTATTTCCTCACTGGATCATAGCGGGCAGGCTAACTTCATGCGCGAAAAAATTGCGCCTATTGCGGCCAAAGTTATGGCTATGCAGGTCACAGGCGGATCTTCTGCCGCCGCTGATGGTTTTGTGAAGCTTCGCGTTGCTGGCGCTACCGCCCGCGAAATGCTTAAAAACGCCGCGGCAAAGAAACTGGGGCTTAAGGCATCTCAGTTCATGACCGTAAACGGTAAAGTCATAACGCCAGACAGAGAAGAGATTCCTTATGGAGATTTAGCCGCTGATGCAGCGGCCCTGAAAATGCCCAAGAATATTTCCCTGCGCCCACCCTCAGAATGGAAATATCTGGGTAAATCCATGCCGCGACTAGATATGAAAACCAAGGTCACGGGCACAGCCAATTTTGCACCCGACCTGCGGTTTGAAGGCATGAAATTCGGTACTGTCAAAATGAACCCGCACTTGGGCGGCGCCTTAAAAAGCTATAACGCTGACAAAGCCCTGGCCATGAAAGGCGTCGATAAAGTTATTGCCACAGATCACGGCGTAATCATTATTGCTGATAATACCTGGACGGCTTTTAAAGCCGCTAATCTTATTGATTGTGACTGGGGTAAAGCCGACTATCCCGATACAATGGCTGAGCATTATGCAGCTGTAGGAGCAGCTTTTGATAATGCCTCTTACGATAGCCGAAATCGCGATATCGGTAATGTTGATACGGCCCTTGAGGGTGCCGAGGTTTTATCGGCTGAATATAAAGTTCCTTACCTGGCTCATGCCTGTATGGAACCTGTCAACGCTACAGCTATGTATCAAGATGGTCGTCTGGATGTTTGGGCAGGCAATCAAGCTCCGGGAGATCTGAAAGCTCACGCCATGGAAGTCTCTGGCCTTTCCCAGGATCAGGTACATATTCACACCCAGTTTATGGGCGGCGGGTTTGGACGAAAATCTGAAGTCGATTTTAGCGAATATGCTGTCCGCGCGGCTATGGCCATGAAAGACACTCCGGTTCAAATTATGTGGTCACGGGAAGAAGATATGACCCATGATTATTATAGGCCGATCGCCATGGGTCGTTTCCGGGGATCTGTAAAAGACGGGAATATCCATGCCTTCGACCTTAATGTGGCCTGCCCATCTATTTTAGAATCAGGAGCCGAACGCGGTGGGCCTGATCTTCCAGGCGGCGACATCACAAATGCCATGACGATTTGGGACCAACCCTATGCCATTCCAAATTATCGGACCACAGCATGGCGCGCGCGCAAATTATTACCCGTAGGTGCCTGGCGCTCTGTGGGCGGCACCCAAAACGCCTTTTTTCAAGAAAGCATGATTGACGAAATGGCGCACGCAGCTGGCCGTGATCCAATGGATTTTAGGCTCGAGATGATGAACAATGATGTCTGCAAAACAGTTCTTGAAACCGTTAAAGACATGTCAGGGTGGGATCGGCAAAGGCCCGAAGGACATGCCCTAGGCTGCGCCTTTGTACTTGGCTTTGCCGTCCCAACCGCCGAGGTTATCGAGATCAAACAAACAAATGACGGCATTAAAATTATCAATGCCTGGGCCGCAGTCGATGTTGGAACGGCTCTGGATCCTCGCAATATTGAAGCTCAGGTATTTGGCGGACTTAATTTTGGTCTCGCCGCAGCCATAATGGGTGAGATCGATGTTAAAGATGGAAAGATCAACCAAACCAATTTCCATGATTATGACAGCCTGCGACTCTACCAAGCCCCCAAGGTCGAAGTTGAGATTCTGGAAAACGGAAAACATATTCGCGGCATCGGAGAACCGGGAACGCCGCCTGCAGCCCCGGCCTTAGCTAACGCTATTTTCGCGCTGACCGGAGAGCGGTATCGCGAATTACCGCTCAATAAATTTGTAGCATTTGCATAGACTAATAAGATGAAATTTCAGAAATCCATAACCTTCATTTCAGCTCTTTGTCTTGTAAGCGGATTAACACTCGCAGCGGAAAATTCTACTGGACCTATCGCTGACATTAATCCCCCGGCCAAAGGCACAGTTACCGAAGCTCAGGCGCTTGAGGCTTTTGCGAGAATATATGAGGTCGCAAGCCATCCGCGCTGTGCAAACTGTCACGTCGGCGAAGATAATCGCCCCCGTTGGTCAGGACCATCCTATGCCCCCTTCCCGCCCGGTCAAAACTGGCGTTACCACGGGATGAACGTCAATGCGGATGATAGCCGAATTGGCGCGGAAACCATGCCCTGCTCCACCTGTCACCAGACTACGCCTGATCTTGATAGCGCGCCGCATAGCCCGCCCCATTTCGGAATTGACTGGCAATTAGCGCCCGTTGAATTTGAATGGTTTGGAAAATCTCCAAATGAAATTTGCGAGCAGCTCAAAGACCCTGCACGTAATGGCGGCCGGGATTGGATGGGCCTCGCAGAACATTTAGTCATGGACGCCGGACATCGCGGTCCAGTTCTTTGGGGGTGGAGTCCCAGCGGAGATCGCGAAGCCGCGCCCTTTAGCCTTCAGCAACATGTGGATGATATGACTATCTGGGGCGTAGGCGGGCAGCCTTGTCCGAAAGACTAGAAACAGGAGCACTTAAATGGCTAGACCTATTCGTCGAAACTATGATTTTGCCGGAGCATTTGTCATGCTCTCCGGCTTGTTTCACTTACCCCTTTTCCTGATTGAAGGAACCTCACCACACACGAAGCTGATGTTCTTTGTCGGCCTTGTTTGGATGGGTATTGGATTATGGCTGCGTGGGCGGCATCGCTGGCTGGCATATATAGCATTTGTCCTGATGCTTTTTGGAGCCGTATACGCTTTCGCCCAATTTGGCGGTACCTGGTGGTGGTGGCTGATTTTTCTTATGGACATATTGGCGGTTTATTATCTATTCCGCATTCTTTGGCCCAATAAGAAAGCTCCTCATTGATCACAAATGACAGCCATCCCCATGATGTATTAGAAATCATCACCGCCCCCAAAAAGCTAAAGGGCGGTGAATTTGCTTTGGTGGTTGTCACGGAAATTTCCGGTGGAACCTTGCGCGCTAAAGGCGCTTTAATGGCTGTCAGTGCAGAGTCTTCAATTGGATATATTTCCGCTGGCTGTGTAGATGGTGATATTATTTTCCAAGCTCGGGAATGCCTGAGATCAGGTCAATCACGCGACCTTATTTATGGTGAAGGCTCACCTTTCAAGGATATTATTTTACCGTGCGGCGGCTCCATATCTGTCCATATCAACCCTAATCCAGATAAAGCCAAGCTCAATCAGATATTGGTAAATTTGAAAAACCGAAAGTCTGCCCAATTGTTTATCGGCGGACATGCTTTATATTACGCGCCTAAACTCCGGCTACGCCTGGCCGGGCGCGGCGCGCCGTTTACAGCACTTGCTAATCTCGCGCTAACCAGCGGCTTTCAAGTCATAGGACAAAGCCCAGATGAATGTCTTCAGCAGAGCGCTTTTGCAAAATTTGATCACCTCACCGATCCTGCAAAAATTCCATCAACACAGGATGATCCTTGGACTGCTGTTATATTTTTATTTCATGATCATGACTGGGAACCAGCACTACTTGCTCAGGCTCTAAACGGAACCGCTTTTTACATCGGCGCGATGGGCAGCGCCAAGACTCACTCCAAACGTATTGCAACTCTCACGCAAAATGGGGCCGAAAACACCAGAAGAATCAAAGGGCCGATTGGACTGATCCCCGCCATGCGCGACGCGCAAATGCTCGCCATATCTATTCTTGCAGAAATTATCGAAGACGCTCAAAAACAGGGCCGTCTATCATGAGCATGGCCTGCCTTGTACTGGCCAGTGGTTTATCGCGGCGGTTTGGGCATAACGATAAATTACTCGCCGAATTTAAGGGGCAGGCTCTTTTGGCGTATTGCCTCAATGCTGCTAAAGCTGCTCCGTTTGATGATTATTTTGTTGTAACACCCGATCCTGACCCGCGCGCCATATTAGCGCGCAATCACGGCTTTAATGTTATCAACAATCCGAACCCAGAGTTTGGGCAAGGGGCTTCTCTGGCTCTCGGCGCAGGGAAACTTATCGAAAAAGGCTTTGATGCAACCTGTATTTTACTGGGCGACATGCCATTCATCACGTCACAGTTTCTCAAAAAATTGATCGCTGCAAGCGAAGGTCAAGAGGTTATGTTCAGTCGACATGCTGGTCGCTTTATGCCGCCTGCTATATTTAAATCAGACGCTCTTCACAAACTTACAACACTTACCGGAGATCAAGGTGCACGGGCTTTGGACTTTTCCGGCTGTCAGCTTGAGCATCTAAACCTACCGCCGGAGTTAGCGATTGATATTGACTCAGCCAGAGATTTTGATCGCCTATAGACGATTTCCTGCTTCCACAGAATGAGGGCAGGTGTATAAGCCCCACCATATGAAAATCAGCTTGATCATATTGTTTTTTATTACAGCCGCTCTTTACGCCAGTGTCGGCTTTGGCGGCGGATCCACCTATAACGCGCTACTGGTTATGGCCGGAACTGATCTTTTAATCATGCCGCTGATTGCTCTCGCCTGCAATATCATTGTCGTCAGCGGCAATGTCTTTCGGTATGCCCAGGCTGGCCTTTTAGATTTTAAACGCTATTGGCCACTGGTTATCCTGTCTGTCCCAATGGCCTGGTTTGGAGGGTCTCTACCTATTTCTCCTGAACTCTTCATCGGATTACTGGCTATAGCACTACTATTTGCAGGTCTGCGTCTTTTATGGAGTAGTTTTCAACCCAATAACAATCACCAACCCACCCCGTCCCGCCTTGGCCATATGCCAACAGCACTAATTGGTGGTGGTGTCGGATTTTACGCAGGATTAGTAGGCATTGGCGGCGGCATATTCCTTGCTCCCATATTGCATTTTGCCCGCTGGGGCAGTACCAAGGCTATCGCCGCAGCCTGTAGCTTTTTCATTCTGGTTAATTCAATAGCTGGCCTGGCCGGACAAAGCTCTAAGCTTGTGAATATGGGGCAGATTGAAACGGCTCTGCCTTATTGGCCCTTACTACCCGCAGTCTTTTTCGGAGGATTGATTGGAAACTACATGGGAGTTTTTAAGCTCTCTGAAATCTGGGTTAAACGATTGACCGCTATTTTAATTCTTTATGTGGCTTTACGCCTGACCGTTAAGTGGTTCACAATGTAATTATGACCAGGATTGTATTTTTAGGATGGCTCAAAGAAATGGCTGGCTGTGCCGAACGGCAGGTCGAATTGCCGAGCTTGGCAACGCCTGAAGAGCTGATCGCCTTTGTGGCAGGAGATAATCAATCTCTCGCAGAACAGCTCGCTGAACCTTCCATTCGGATGATTATAAATAAATCCGTACTCGCGGGTAAAACCCTGCCGGACACCATAGAGGAAGTGGCCTTTATGCCGCCGCTCTCCGGCGGATGATTAAAGTTCAATCAGATATTTTCGACCCGGGCGCCGAGCTGAACAATTTCATGCAGGGGCGTACTGATATGGGCGCGGTAGTGAGTTTCACGGGCCATGTTCGCGGACAAAACGATATCTCCGCTTTAGAGCTGGAGCATTATGCCGAGTATACCGAAACCGAAATTGGTAAAATAGAGATCCAGGCGCAAAGGCGCTGGCCCGGTATCCATACTCATATTATTCACCGCTATGGCAAAATGAAGCCAGGCGAACCTATTGTTTTTGTAGCCGTTTGCTCAGCCCATAGACAGGACAGTTTTCGGGCAGCCACATTTTTAATGGATTCTTTGAAAACCAGAGCTCCCTTCTGGAAGAAAGAAATTTCCGGCGATAAAGGGGTCTGGATAGAACCCAAGGCAAGCGATTACGCCGCTGAAAAACAATGGACTAATAAGGTTTAAGACATGGGAATTAGGATAGACGAAACACGCGAATTTAAACCTATTTCTATCGCCGTATTGACGGTTTCTGATACGCGTACAGCACAGAATGATACTTCCGGGGATTTGCTTGTCAGCCGCATAAAAGACGCAGGACATAATCTCGGAGACCGCGCCCTGTTGCGTGACGATAAAGATATCATCCGCGCGAAGGTCAAAAGCTGGATTGATAACCCTAATATTGATGCCGTTGTGTCAACGGGCGGAACCGGCCTAACCGGAAGAGATGTAACGGTAGAAGCCGTGCGGCCGTTATTTGAAAAAATCATTGATGGTTTTTCTGTAGTTTTTCATATGGTCAGTTATGAGAGCATTGGTCTTTCAACGCTGCAAAGCCGCGCCATGGCTGGCCTTGCTAATTCAACCTTTATATTCTGCCTGCCCGGTTCCAACGGCGCCGTCAAAGATGGATGGGACAAGGTGATCAAAGCCCAGCTCGATAGTCGTCACGGGCCGTGTAACATGGTCGAGCTTATGCCCAGACTCAATGAGAAATGACTCAATGAAAACTGATTTGAATGAGATTTGATATGAGTGAGCTGACACATTTCGACAAAGATGGCAGGGTGAATATGGTGGATGTGGGCGGCAAAGCCGTGACTGAACGCATTGCCATTGCCCGCGGCTCAGTTCACATGTCAGCCTCAGCCTTGGCGCATTTGAAATCTGGCGAGAACAAAAAAGGCGATATTCTGACAATTGCGGAACTCGCCGGTATTATGGGTGCCAAAAAAACATCTGAATTAATTCCTCTATGTCATCCATTGCCGCTCACTTCAGTAAAAGTGGAACTGACAATTTCCGAAATTGGCGTCGACATTACAGCGCGCGCAAAAACCAAAGGCCAAACCGGCGTAGAAATGGAAGCCCTTACCGCTGTGTCCGTTAGCTGCCTCACCGTTTATGACATGCTTAAAGCCGTGGATAAGGATATGATCATCACGGATATTGAACTTATGGAAAAAACGGGTGGTAAGTCAGGCCACTACAAAAAATGATAACCGTATCCGAGGCCCGCGACTTTATTATAAATGCTGCGAGCACTATGCCTTCCGAAAAGGTGAAAGTGCAGGACTGCGCGGGCAGAATACTGGCTGAAGATATCACCGCACTGCGCACGCAGCCGCCTTTTGACGCCTCCGCCATGGATGGATATGCTGCCCGCAGCATAGATGCCCGTAAAGGCAACACGCTTACAATTATCGGCGAAGCCCCAGCAGGTAGTGAATTTGGCGGCGAAGTTGGCCCTGGTCAGGCCGTTCGAATTTTTACTGGCGGCATTATTCCCGACGGAGCCGACCACGTCATCATTCAGGAAGACGTCGAGCGCGACGAGGATAAAATTACGATCTTCGATGATCAGCATCCCCCCCGGCATATACGGCGCTCGGGAATTGACTTCAGTTTTGGAGACGCCCTTTATGAGCGTGGTATAAAGCTTGGCGCCCTTCACACTTCTGTTATGGCTTCAGCCGGTATTGAAACCATACAGGTCTATCGGCGCCCCCGCGTAGCCATATTCTCAAATGGTGACGAGCTGACAGAAATCGGCGCGCCTGCCAAGCGAGGGTCTGTCATATCCAGCACGCCCGCCGCATTGGCCGCCTGGCTGACGGAATGGGGCGCTGAGGCCGAGTATTTGGGGATTGCTCGGGACAATTATAAAAGCCTGAATTTCAAAGTGGATAGGGGCCGCAAATATGATGTGATCGTGCCTCTCGGCGGGGCCAGCGTCGGAGAGTATGATCTGGTCAAAGAGGCATTTTCAAAAAACGGGTATCAGAATATTTTTTCTAAAATCGCGGTTAAGCCCGGCAAACCCACCTGGTTTGGACGGCTAGAAAATACGCTCATCCTCGGCCTTCCAGGAAATCCGGCATCTGGACTTGTCTGCGCTCAAATTTTCCTGCGCCCACTCATCGAGGCTATGACCAGCCTGAACCCAAGCATAGATCTTCCTACAATAAAAGCTGCTCTTACTAAAGACATGCGCGCTAACGGTCCGCGCACTTTATTTTCCCGGGCCCGGGTTGAAGTCAGTTCAGATGCACGCCTTATGGCCACCCCCTTTCCCAAACAGGACAGCTCGTTATTAACGCCCTTTGCCCAAGCCAATGCCTTTATTGTCCAGGTCTCAAATGCACCTGCAATGCAGGTGGGTGATCTATGCGATGTGATAGCTTGGGATAGATTTTGAGCAATAAAAAACGGTGCTAAAAGCACCGTTTTCTCCCCCCGATTCTTTGAAACTAGGTGTTATTAGCTTTCATAATGCGCTCAGCAAGTGTGCGAAGGATTGCCATTACGGATGCTGCCGCAAATACGGATCCTAAAGCTCCTAAAATTCCAGTCAGATGACCGCCAATGCCCGGAATACTTCCCAACGCAGATGAGCCGCCAACTAAGAAGAACGCAGCAGCGATAATAACACCCCGCCTGTGTTCCGCATCCAAAAACCAACCACTTAGCAAGCCCAAAAGGGCCAGGATAGCACCGCCATGAGCAAAGTCGCTACTGCTAACAAAAGATAAAACTACGGCCGCCAAGGCGCTGACAGCCCATACAATTCTAGCAAGTGACATATTTTCTCTCCCCTATGTCTTTGTGTCTGCACATTTTCTATGCTGCGTCAGACTGACGCAAAGTGACAGGAAACCACTCAAAGTCAATCAACCTTAATTTTTGTTAACTATAATGATGTTTTAATGCAAAAATATTATTCTTGCTTTATTTAACTAATTGGTTAAATATAAAATTATGCAAGATCACAACACTCTAGATTTGACCTTTGCGGCTTTGGCTCACTCTACGCGGCGAGCCATTCTCTCTCAACTTTCAGCAGGCCCCGCTACGGTAAAGGAATTGGCAGAGCCTTTTGACATGAGCCTGCCTGCCATATCAAAACATATCAAAGTATTGGAACGTGCAGGACTTATTATCCAAGGCAAGCAAGCCCAATTCCGTCCCTGCACCCTAAACCCTGAACCCTTGAAAAATATAGCCAACTGGACAGAGTATTATCGCCCCATTTGGGAAGCACGCTTTGATAAAATGGATCAGATATTAAACACCTTACAGGAGCCAAAACATGAGCGATGACAATAAATGGACAACAATTGAGCGTCGTTTTGAAGCTTCAATCGATAGAGTCTGGGACATGTGGGCAAGTTCTGAGCTATTTGCCCAGTGGTACGGTCCCAATGGAATGACAATACCCGTAGCTGAGATGGATGTAAAAGCCGGCGGGATCCGTAAAATATGCGTGGAAATGAAAATGCCGGATCGAACCATGACAATGTGGTTTATTGGCGAATATAAAGAAGTGCAAAAACCAAACCGTCTTGTTTACACAGAAAGCATGAGCGATGCGGACGGCAATATTATTTCACCCACCCAAATGGGTATGCCCGAAGGCCATCCGGAAGTTACCGAAATTATTGTTGAATTATCCGAGGACAATGGCGGCACTAAAATGAAAATGGTTCATATTGGCGTACCTGCCGGGTCCCGCGGCGAAAGTGGATGGCATCAAGCGATGGATAAAATGGCGGCTCTTCTAAGCTAAGACTTCTAAACCACTGCTCCGTTTGTAACTTGTCAGCAGCGACTGCGTTACTGTGGATATACTTTCAGGAGTCTTAGCCTGAAGTGAATTCAGGCTTAATTCAAATAAATAAGCTTGCTCTGACCCAGAAACTATCTCTTGATAACCCATGGACCAGTTTGGAAATTCACGATGATTAATTTCCCGTCTCGAAATAACTAAAGGAGATTTGTGCCTTTGATCAATTTCTATGCGCCCATAAAGGGCCTCAATGTCGGCTTTTGCGCCTTCAAGAAATTGAATGATACTTTCATTATAAACCAACAACAGGCCCGTAATGTTGTGCACTTTGTTAAAACAGGCGGAGTCTTTAGCAATTTGACGATAAATATCTTTATCGTAGCAGCCACTAGCCGAACTGACATATGTTAAATTATACAAACTCATTCGCGTCCCAAAATCACCATATCACAGATTATAGCTGGAAACAAACAATCAAAACTTGCTGCCATCTTTGCGCACAAAGAATCGGCTCTCAGTTCCGCTCATAGGAAGATCCAAGTCAATATCAGGATAGCGGCAATGGTCAAACTGTGCAGCCCGCGTACCAATAACCAGAAATGTGACATCTTCATCCGATTCATTTTTCATATGATGTCCGTTCCCATCCCCGCCGGGGTGAGCTGTCACGTCACCGGGCGATAGGAGTTGCGGCCCATCATTATCCACAAATGTCGGGTTACCCGAAATAATATAAACCAACTCGTCCTCATGTGAGTGCCAATGGCGCTGAGATGACCAACTACCGGGAGGTAATGTCACTAACCTGGCTCCGAATTGTGTCAGCCCTGACGAAGTCGACAAATCAATCCCCCTACGCTCCAGGCACGGTTCATCATATGGGCTTGGATATCCAGTACCGACACGAACGTCTAAATCTTCCAGATTTATTTTCGGCATATCTCTCTCCATATCTTGCGCGCATTGAATTTAAACGCTTTAACCAGCCTATGTCTAATGATCTCATATATGATCCGGTAAGTTTTGCCCAAGAGTTGATCCAGCGGCCATCTGTGACCCCTATTGATGCGGGGGCGTTGGACTTGTTGCAAACCCATTTGGAAACGCTCGGCTTTAAGTGCACGCGATACCCATTTGGCGAAGGCGATGACCGGGTCGATAATCTCTACGCCCGGTTCGGTATCACTGCGCCGAATTTCTGCTATGCGGGGCACACAGATGTAGTGCCTGTAGGCGATGCGGAAAAATGGGATAATCCCCCATTTGATGCTGTGATTAAAGACGATGTCTTATGGGGGCGGGGCGCAGCCGATATGAAAGGGTCCATCGCGGCTTTCACAGCCGCCGTCACAAATCTTATCCAGAGTGGCTGGGCCCCAAACGGATCCATAAGTTTTTTGATTACAGGCGATGAGGAAGGTCCCGCGGTTAATGGTACTGACAAAGTTTTAAAAGCCATTACCAATGCCGGCGAAAAAATTGATCATTGCCTGGTCGGAGAGCCAACCAATCCGGACGCCCTTGGCGATATGGTCAAAAACGGGCGACGCGGTTCATTAAATGCTATAATCGAAGTTAAAGGCTATCAGGGTCATGTTGCCTATCCACACAGAGCGCAAAACCCTATCCCGCCACTTATCACGCTTTTATCTCATTTGCAGGAACGGCATTTAGATAGCGGCAATGAATTTTTCCAACCGTCTAATCTAGAAGTTACGTCAATTGATGTTGGAAACCCGGCTCACAACGTCATCCCAGAAATCGCGCGGGCAAAATTTAACATCCGGTTTAACACGGAACATTGCGGTGATGACCTCAAAGACTGGATCCATGAAGAGGTCGCGGCAGTACAGGCCGGGTTTGATGGCGAAATTTTAGCTGACCTAAGAGTGACAGGCGAAGCATTTTTAACAGATCCCTGCAGCTTTACGGATACAGTCCAACAAGCCGTCCAAGACGTCACGGGCCGGCGACCTGAACTCTCGACATCTGGCGGCACATCCGATGCCCGCTACATAACCCATTATGCCCCAGTCGTAGAGTTTGGATTGGTCGGCGCAACCATCCATCAAGTTAATGAGCGAGTGGATGTGGCGGACATTCATACGCTCACAGATATTTATACCAAAATTCTACAAAGGTATTTTGCATGAACCTGCCGAGACTTTTATCCGGCTGTCTCGCGGCTTTAGGCAAGCGAGAGGATTGGGAAATATTTTTTGATCTATCCCGCAAAGGCCTGCAACAATCTTTTATTGCCTTGCTATTATCCCTGCCCTTTTATTATGTCTGCGCCGCGGCCGTACAAATGCACCGCGCGAAAATCCTGGAAGAAACCAGCAGCCTTCCGGCGGCGGCCTTCTTCATTGTGTTGCTATTATACGCGCTGATGTTTTTACTTGTGGCCTATATTTTATGCCTGGTTTTTGACCGGCAAGACAGGTTCCGGCCCTGGGTTATTGTTAGGCATTGGGCGGTGTTTTTCTCCGCACTGCTCGCCGCCGCTTTTTTCGGGCTTTATATGGCCGGTATCGTCCCGTTCATGATCGCCAATATTGCCGCTTTTACCATTTATATGGGGACCCTGTTTATCGATATAAGGCTTGCAAAAAAGATAGCAGGATTTGATTGGGGCGCCGCAATCCTGACAGCCTGCATCATAACGGCAATGGGGTTAATGATGATATTGATGGGCGTGTCCCAATATGTTTGATTAATGCCTGCTCGTAGTGGGCGTGTAACCATAGCCCGCCCAAAGCTTTAACTGTCGCCTTTTGCCACCGCCCAGATCAATATCCAAATCGGTTAAAGGCACTAAGCGTTCGAAATCCTCGGCTAGCTCTTCTTTATATTCCTCTGCTTCATAATTGACCATTAATACAGGGCCACTCATGGCAGGTAGTGCGCGCGTAAGATCCGCGTGATGAGCCGGGTAGGATTTATAACGCCACATATAGATCGGCATATTATCACCCAGAGTATAGTCTTGGTTTCCGTAGTAATTCAGATCGTAAAGATGAATACGTTTATCACTGGCAAGCGCCTGAAATGCCTGCCCGTCATGCCCCTCTTTATAGACGGTCTGCAAAGCTTGAACCGTCTCGGGCCAGCCGCGTACACGCTTGACATCATTGGCGCGGCCCAGCGCGTTAACGACGGCCGGGCTCAGATAAATCCCGACCAATATGAGACAGGCAGCAGTTTGTAAAATCAGATTATATCCCATCCACTTTTTAAGGCGCGGCCAAAACTTCACTGCGTAATGAGCTGTCAAAATAGACGCAGCAATATAAGCGGTGACCGCCCAATTGGCATTGGCCCGAGATAATAGAGATTGCAGGGCAATAATAAGCAGCGGACTTAAGACAAACAGAGCCAACATAATCGATGGCGGGTTCAAGCGGTTTTTAAATGCAGCCCGAATAGCAAGGGCCAGCAGGAGCAGTGAGACCGGCCCAAACACGGCAAATTGGCTGCCTATAAATTCTAAAAGCGCCAGTGGATGAAAAGGTATGCCTTCACTCAGATTAGCATTTGCCGCCGTATGAGAAAAAGTCGCAAAATCATTCTGGGCGTTCCACATCATATTCGGGGCAATACAGACTACAATTAAAACCGCGACCAACACACCCTTTGGGGAGATCAGCGCTTTGCGACTATGGGCGTCAAATAAAACAGCTAATAAAAGCGCTGGGAAAAAGAACAACATAGCATATTTGCAAAGAAGGCCCAATCCAAGAGCAAGGCCTAATTGCACCGCCCATTTCCAATTTGCAGCACGCCGTAAATGCGCCCAGGCATTGAGTGCCAAGGCCCAGCATAAAAGCAGCGGTACATCCGTGCTCACAATTCCTGAAGAGAGCCAGACAGCTGGCATTAAAAGGTAAATAGCCGCCGCCCAAAACCCGGTTGCGCCTGAATACATAAACCGCGCCGTTCGGTAAATCACATAAGCGGTCAGGCTATGGAGTATAGGCGAAGATATACGCACCGCCCATTCCGCGTCCCCGAAGACACTGGTGGTCGCTGCAATGACAGCAGCTATGCCGGGCGGTTTGGTAAAGAAGCCCCAATCGAGTTCTTTTGACCAAGCCCAATATTGAGCTTCGTCACCGTGTAAATTATACGGGGATAAAAATAATGCGGCCAGACGGATAAGAAAAATACCGCCAATCAAAAGCAACACATAAAAGTGAAAGTCCGGGCCGCCCCGAACCGAAATATTATCATTATCGGCTGCGGCAAATACCAATTAACTGGTCTTTTCGTGGAACTGCCCATAGCGGCGATAGCGCTCAAGATAAGCAGGTACGATGGATTCCACTGTTTCCAGATCAACACCCAAATCGTGAAAGCTTTTAGCATCATCGGAGACGATATTATCAATCTTCAAATTCGCAACCTGGTCACGGGTTAAAAAGGGTTTCACAAAAGGTAGAGCGCCCACAACTTCACCGACCATGCCCAGCATGCCCGCAGCAAACCAGGGAACGGGCGCGAGAATTCGTTTGCGATCAATAGTCTCCAGTGTGAAATTCAGTAGCTCTTTGAAAGAATAAGTCCGCGGACCGCCGAGCTCATAAGTGCTGCCTGTTGTGCCCTGACCGATCACCTTTGCGATTGCCTCCGCAACATCACCCACATAAACAGGTTGAAACTTTGTATCCCCGCCAATCAGCGGCAAAGCCGGGCTCATAGTCGCCAGCTTCGCAAACCGGTTGAAAAAGCTATCCTCCGGCCCGAACATGATGGATGGGCGTATGATATCCGCACTTGGCACGGCCCCGCGAATGACGTCTTCCGCATTCGCCTTTGTTCGCGCATAAGCACTCTTCGATTTTGTATCAGCTCCAATAGCAGAGACCTGAACAACATTAGTAATGTCGGCCTGCTTTATGGCGGCGGCCAAATTCAACGCGCCGCCTTCGTGAACGCTGCTGAATTTTTGTTTACCTTCCTGATACAAAATACTGACCAGATTAATGACCGCATCTGAGCCTTCAACAGCCCGAATAACAGAATTTTGAAACCGGATATTAGCCTGTACCAATTGCACCTGACCGACATTCCCGATCACCCGTAAATCCTGCGCCGTATGAGGTCGACGAACGGGTACGCGTACGCGCCAACCATCTTTGACTAATGCCCGGACAACATGTTTTCCTAGAAAGCCGGAGCCGCCAAATACTGTTACCAAACCTTTTGTCATCATGATTCCTTTAAGGACGATAAGATTATGGTCGAATTACTGGTTTTGGGCGCGCAAGTCCACAGGCAATCCTGCTTCATATTGTGGCAATGCGCTGCTTGGCGACCCAGGCAAAATGTTTGGCCAAAGCAGGATCCGCCTGGATAAGTTCCAAAGTGTTGAGTACCTTGCCAAGATACATTTCGTCATACAGGTCATGAATACCGTTATGGCATTTGCGGCAGATATTTATGCCCTCTTGCAGATCATGGCGCTTATACTTCTTTTTGAAGTAGTTTCGGCCATGCACTTTTTTCGGAATAAGATGATGGAAAGTTAATTTCACCAAGCGCTGGCAAAGTGGACAATTATCCGTGTTCAGCTCTTTCATTAGTCCCGCAAAAGCTCATTCACCCCGGTTTTAGACCGGGTTTTTTCATCGACGATTTTCACAATCACCGCACAGTTAAGACTATGTGAGCCATCCTTGGATGGAAGTGATCCCGGCACAACCACGGAATATGCCGGCACTTCGCCAAAAGAAATTTCACCGGTCATTCGGTTATAAATTTTGGTGCTTTGAGAAATAAACGTCCCCATAGCCAGAACTGCGCCCTGACGAATAATAACACCTTCGACCACTTCAGAACGCGCGCCGATAAAGCAGTCATCTTCAATAATTGTCGGATTGGCCTGCAGCGGTTCAAGCACGCCGCCAATACCCACACCGCCGGAAAGATGCACATTTTTACCGATCTGGGCGCAAGAGCCAACCGTAGCCCATGTATCAACCATGGTACCTTCATCCACATAGGCACCAATATTGACATAAGACGGCATAAGGACGGCGTTCGGCGCAATATAAGCGCCGCGGCGGACGCCCGCATTGGGAACCGCGCGAAAAGCCGCTTGTGAAAACTCGGCTTCGCCCCAACCTTCAAATTTGGACGGAACTTTATCCCACCAATTTCCCGCAGCAGGACCGCCCGTCATAATTTTATTGGCATGAATACGAAAGCCCAGAAGCACAGCTTTTTTCAACCATTGATGAACTTGCCAATCGCCACTTTCGGTTTTTGAAGCCACACGAAGCTCTCCGCTATCCAGCGCCATAATCGCTGTCTCAATAGCCTCCCGGCGCTCGCCTTGACTATCCGGGGTCAAAGACGCGCGGTCTTCCCAGGCGGCATCAATAATTTTAGACAGCTCGGCAGTGTTCATGAAAGGCTCCATTAATTCGCGCGCGACCATAGTCGGGCGGACATGGGAGTCAATTGCATTTGTGAAGCGGTCCCGACTCTGCGGCACTATGTGCCTTGGCCGTGATGAAAGGGATTATGTATGAGCAAATTATGGAAACTCTATCCAAAAAAACAGCCATGAAACGCGGGCTTAAAATGACCTGCCCCAAATGTGATAACGCGCCGTTATTTCGTGCCTATCTCAAACCTGTGGAAAGCTGTGCTTCTTGCGAGACGGATTGGGCCAAGGTGCGCGCAGATGACGGCCCTGCCTGGGCGACCATGCTGATCGTGCTGCATATGCTCGCGCCGTTGTTTCACTATTTGACCTTTAAACTGGATCTACCGAGCTGGGCCCCCATTCTGATTTTAGGCGGCCTCGGGCTTGGACTTTGCCTGCTTTTGCTACCGAGGATGAAAGGTCTGTTTATCGGTCTAATCTGGGCCACAGGCGCTCCGACGAGTTAGGGTCATACGTGAAACAAGCGTGAAACGGTTGCGTGAAAACAAAGTTCCACGTCTTGACCACGCTCAAAACTTCCGTCATAGAAATCTCACTCATCAAGACCGACTGAGGGACAGGCCCAAAGATGTCGGGGCAACCTTGTGACCACACAAAGGTGCCAAATCCTGCAACGTTTCGTTGGAAGATGAGAGAGCGAATAATTTCGCATCTTTCCTTTCTATGTAACCGAGCAGATTGGCCCTAACAGAGAGGCCTTATGGCACGGAATGTAGAATTTAAAATTGGAGATACAAAGCTCTCTCGCGGTGATGTCATTCAAAATGACATGGTCAAAGGGCGGCTTTACGGGCCAGAAGGCGCCCCCGTTATAGTTGTCATGGGCGGCATCTCGGCTGACCGCTATGTCGCCGACGACCCTGTGCACCATAAAGGCTGGTGGTCACCACTTGTCCGAAAAGGCGGCGCGATTGATATTAATAAGTTTCAGGTTCTGGGATATGATTTTGCACCGGCTAATAATTGTGATGACTTACCCAAAGCCATCACAACTCAAGATCAAGCCGCGCGGCTTAAAATGCTGCTGGATCACCTGAACATCGACCAAGCCGCCGCTCTTATCGGCTCATCCTATGGAGGCATGACGGCTCTTGCTTTTGCGAAGGATTATCCCGAGCGGGTCAACAATCTTTGTATAATCGGCGCGGCGCACCGCCCTTACCCTATCGGCGTCGCCTGGCGCGGCATACAGCGGCGCATGGTCAGAGTCGCCATTAAAGCGGGCGTGCCCGAAGAAGGTCTCAAGCTCGCGCGCGAACTGGCCATGACAACTTATCGAACACCCGTAGAATTTGCTGATCGCTTTGACCTTGAGGAAACCTCTTCCGACCCATCCATGTTTGACATCTGTGATTATCTCGGATCCCGAGGCGATGATTTTGCCAAGCGTATGGACGCGGAGCGGTTTCTGCTTTTATCGGAATCCATCGATATTCACCGGGTCACGCCCGAAGATATCTCAACGCCGACCCTTTTGATGACGGCTATTTCGGATCAGCTCGCCCCGCTGCCAGATATGAGAGAGCTCCGTGACCGTCTCGCCGGCCCGTCAGAGCTTTATACTTTTACCTCTCTGTTTGGTCATGATGCCTTTCTCAAAGAGTTCGACATGATGGCTCCAAAGCTGGAAGAATTTTGCGGGATACTGGTGTGAAAATAAATACATCTAAGAAATTTTGGAAAAATTTCCTTCTATACTTCAGTATTTTATTTATTGGGGTCGAACTATTCGGCGCTTTTTTTACATTCTATGATTCCGTATCAAGTCAAGTAAGTTTTTTTGATCTTTGGAAAGAGAGAGTGTCCAACAGTTTTGTTGGAGGCACAATAATCCTAGCCGTCGCTTCATTATTCTGCGCATATTTGGAAAAATTCAAATGACCAAAAATAAGTCCGATCAAACCCGTATAGTGCGCGCCGGTATTGGCATGGATCCGTCAACCGGGTCTGTAGCAGCCCCGCTGCACACATCCTCTACTTATATTTGGCAGGATATAGAGACCAAGGGTGATTTTGATTATGGCCGTACCAAAAACCCGACCCGGGAAATCCTCACCAGCTCTCTTGTTGAACTTGAAGGCGGGCTGGGCGGCGAGATTGTCAATTCCGGCATGGCCGCCATTGATCTTTGCCTTAACCTTTTAAAGGCTGATGACCTGATCATTGCGCCTCATGACTGTTATGGCGGCACCCACCGCCTGTTCACCCACCGCGCGCTTCAAGGCCGCGTGCGAGTCGAATTTGTAGATCAAGGTGATACAGCTGCTGTCAAAGCCGCCATGGCGCTCAAGCCCAAAATGGTATTTATCGAAACACCGTCAAATCCTTTAATGCGCATTGTCGACATTGCGATGATTTCTGAAGCGGCCCGTAAAATCGGCGCACTGTCCGTATGTGACAATACATTCCTATCCCCGCTTCGCCAAAAGCCGCTGGAACTTGGCTGTGATATGGTTCTTCATTCCAATACGAAATATATCAATGGTCATAGCGATGTGGTCGGCGGCTGCATAATCGCCAAAGATCAAGACATTGTCGAGCAGCTGCGGTGGTGGGCTAATTGCGCCGGATTAACAGGTGCGCCTTTTGACGCCTGGCTGACCTTACGCGGCCTGCGCACCCTGCCCGCCCGAATGGACATTCAGGAAGCCAATGCCGCGCTGCTCGCTGAATATTTAACGGGCCATGATCAAGTTGACCGCGTCTATTACCCCGGTCTTTCCAATCATCCCCAAGCCGAGCTTATCAAACGTCAGCAATCCGGCCCCGGCGCTATGCTAAGCTTTGAGATCAAAGGTGATTTGCAAACGGCTAAAACTTTTCTGTCGGGCCTGGAAATATTCTCCCTCGCCGCATCGCTCGGCGGAACCGAAAGCCTGATCTGCCAGCCGGCCATCATGACCCATGCAGGCATGGCCCCTGAAGCGCGTCAAAACGCCGGGATAAAGGATAACCTCATCCGGATTTCCGTAGGGATGGAGCAAATCAACGATCTTACTGGAGATTTTGAGAATTCTTTTTCGCAAACATCCAAATAACCGGAAACATTTGCCATCAACCTCCAAAAAAACAGCGCCAAGAGGTTAATTTTTTGCTTGAATTCCCTTCAAAACTTTGTCTTAAGACTATGAGAAATTTTTGAAGGCCCAAAATGCGGGATCCAAGACACGAAAATACGCCAAAAGTAAAAGTGGCAATACAAACACAGGTCATTCCTGTGAACGTCATTCTTGTATCTGTGGTTTTACTTGTGCTGCTTCTTATTGTGAGAGGCGTAAGCGGGACGTAAAGCTGAAAACAGGCTAATATGACCCGCTCCGTTAAAAGAGCGGGTTTTTTTATGGCTTTGTAATGATGTTGCGAAGCAAATGTAAGGAAAGAAAATGAGCAAACGCTCTGACGCTATTGTAAAAGGTCCCAGCCGCGCTGCCGCGCGGGCCATGCTACGCGCGACCGGCATGGATGATGACAGTTTTGAAGGCCCGATCATTGCGGTCTTTAATACATGGACCAATATGGGTCCGTGTAATATGGATCTGGACAAATTGGCCGTCCCTGTCCGCGCCGGTATTCGCGCCGCGGGCGGAACCCCCGTAGATTTTAATTCCATTGCTGTATCCGACGGCATCACCATGGGCTCTGACGGCATGAGAGCTTCGCTCATGTCCCGTGAAGTGATTGCGGATTCTATCGAGCTAGCCGTTCGCGGGCACTCCCTTGACGGCGTTATTATTCTGGTCGCCTGTGATAAAACTATTCCGGCCGCCGGCATGGCCCTGGCCCGCATGAACGTTCCTGGCGTCGTACTTTATGGTGGCTCCATCATGCCCGGTAACCATAAGGGTAAAGATTTATCCGTTCAGGACGTGTTCGAAGCCGTTGGAGCATGTGCCGCAGGTATTATTGATGAGGCCGAACTCAAAGACATTGAAAAAGCCGCCTGTCCCGGCGCCGGAGCCTGCGGCGGGCAATTCACAGCCAACTCCATGGCCATGGCTATGACATTTTTAGGCCTATCGCCCATGGGGGCTAATGACATCCCGGCCATTGATGAAGAGAAAAACAAAGCCGCTTTTCGAGCGGGTGAGCTGGTCGTGGATTGCGTGAATAATAACCGTGTCCCGCGTGATATCATCACTAAGGACGCCCTCATGAACGCGGCCATCGCCTTATCCGCTACCGCAGCCTCGACAAATGCCATTTTACATTTACTCGCTATTGCCAGCGAAGCCGGTGTTAAAGATTTTGACATTGACGCCTTTGATCACATTTCGCGCACAACGCCTGTGATCGGCGATCTGAAACCCGGCGGAAAATATATGGCGTTTAACCTGTACGAGGCCGGAGGCTCTGCCCTGATCGGTCAACGCCTGAAAGCCGATGGCCGCATTGTTGATAGTCCTACTGTCACGGGCGAAAGTCTTTTTGCCGAGATTGACAAAGGTGAGGAAACCGAGGGTCAGGACGTGGTCCGCAGATTTGATGATCCAGTTAAATCTCGCGGCGGATATGGCATTTTATATGGCGATGTTGCGCCGGAAGGCTGCGTGGTCAAACTGGCCGGACACGGCGCTTTATTTTTTCAGGGCAAAGCCCGCGTTTTTGATAGTGAAGAAGCCTGTTTTGAAGTCGTGCAAAATAATGGCATCAATAAAGGTGACGTGGTCGTCATTAAGAATGAAGGCCCGGCAGGTGGCCCCGGCATGCGCGAAATGTTGGCCGTTACCGCCGCTCTTGTGGGTCAAAATCTGGCAGATCATGTGGCCCTGATTACAGATGGCCGTTTCTCCGGCGCATCATACGGTTTTGTCATCGGACATGTCGCCCCCGAAGCGGCCCGAGGCGGCCCTATTGGATTTATCCAAGATGGCGATACAGTCACTATCGATGTCGAAGCCCGCACTATTAATGTGGATGCTGATCTGACGGAACGCGCAAAGGGCTGGAAGCCATCATTGCCGCGCGACGTGTCAGGCGCTTATGCGAAATTTGCCAAGCTTGTTGGCTCAGCCTCAAAAGGGGCTGTCACCTCTTTCCCTTATGAAGACTAAAACAGGAATTAAACATGTCTCTTGATATTTATTACGATAAAGATTGCGATCTATCTATCATCCAGAAAAAGAAAGTCGCCGTCCTTGGTTATGGTTCACAAGGCCGGGCTCATGCCCTGAACCTCAAAGATAGCGGTGTTGATGTTGTCGTTGGTCTTCGCCCTGACAGTGCTACCAATAAAAAGGTAATCGCAGACGGCCTTGAAGCCAAAGCCACAGCCGACGCCGTTAAAGGCGCAGACGTCGTTATGGTTCTGACCCCGGATGAGCTGCAAGCGAAAATCTACCGTGAAGATATTGAGCCCAATATTAAAGAAGGCGCTGCATTAGCCTTTGGTCATGGCTTTGCCATTCATTATGGCCAGGTCGCGCCGCGCCGCGATCTTGATGTTATCATGATTGCCCCTAAAGCCCCGGGTCACACTGTCCGTAATGAATTCGTCAATGGACGCGGCATTCCGGATTTAATTGCCGTTGCTCAGGACGCCAATGGCGGCTTTGCCTTGGAGCTGGCCAAATCTTACGCCTCTGCCGTTGGCGGCGGCCGGACTGCCATCATTCACACTACCTTTAAGGACGAAACCGAAACCGATCTGTTCGGGGAACAATCCGTTCTTTGCGGCGGTATAGTAGAGCTGATCAAAATGGGTTTCGAGACCTTAACCGAAGCGGGCTATCCGCCGGAACTTGCCTATTTTGAATGCCTGCACGAAACCAAACTTATCGTAGATCTGATCTATGAAGGCGGCATTGCCAATATGAATTACTCCATCAGTAACAATGCGGAATATGGTGAATATGTCACTGGCGAAGCTGTTGTTAATGAAAGCTCCCGCGAAGCTATGCGCACGGCGCTTAAAAATATTCAAAACGGCGATTATGCTAAAAGCTTTATTCAGGAAGGCGCTCTTGGCTATCCATCCATGACGGCACGTCGCCGTAATATGGCCGCACACCCCATTGAACAGGTCGGCGAAAAACTTCGTGACATGATGCCTTGGATTGCCGCTAATAAAATTATCGACAAAGACAAAAATTAGCAAAAGGCCGAATGCTGCCAAAGGCATGACAGGGAAATCAAAATGACCACAGCCACACAATTTTCCAGACAGGACACAGAAGTCCTGGAAGACCGTGAACCAAAATCAGGTGCGCAGCTTCTGCTTGAAGCCCTTGAGCGGCAGGGTGTGGAAACCATTTTTGGTTATCCTGGCGGCGCTATCATGCCCGTCTATGATGTTCTCCCGAAAACAAAGTTGCGGCATATTTTATGCCGTCACGAACAAGGCTGCGGCATGGCGGCCATTGGCTATGCCCGTGCTACAGGCCGGGTCGGGACAGCCTTTGCCACATCCGGCCCCGGCGCCACTAATCTCGTGACCGCCATTGCCGATGCCTATCTGGATAGCGTGCCAACAGTGTTTGTTACGGGTCAGGTCACATCAGATTTAATGGGAACGGACGCATTCCAAGAGGTCGACATTTTCGGCATCACCCTGCCTATCGTCAAACACTCTTATATTGCCCGCGACCCAGCCGATATTCCGGGCATGGTCGCCGAAGCCTATTTTATCGCAGCTGAAGGTCGGCCCGGGCCCGTCCTGATTGACCTGCCCAAAGATGTCGCCAATGCGGTGACGACTGAGCGCCATCGCTGGAGGCCTTATCCCAAGGTCAAACCTGAAATGGGCCAAAGTGATTACATCACCCGTGCGGAAGAGATGATCAAAGCCGCGGAAAAACCGCTCTTCTATATTGGCGGCGGCATTGCTCAAGGCGATGGGGTGAAAGAACTGCGTGAATTGGTCGAACGCACAGAAATTCCAGTTGTCTCAACCCTGAAAGGCCTTGGGGCATTACCATCCGATCACCCGCATTTTCTAGGCATGCTCGGCATGCACGGTCTAAAGGCCGCCAATTTCGCCGTGCAGGAATGTGATCTGCTGATTGTCGCGGGTGCGCGCTTTGATGACCGCGCGACAGGTAAGTTGGATACATTTGCGCCTCACGCAAAAGTTATCCATATGGATATCGATATCGCAGAAATTAATAAGCTGCGTAAAGTTGATGTTTATCTGGATGGGTCCTTGAAAAAGAATCTGGCCGCACTCAATCCGGGCAAGGCGGATATCGATGAGTGGCGCAAGCTTTGTTATGAACGCCGCGCGGAACACGCCTGGGATTATAAATCCCCGATTACGTCCATGAAAAGCGGCGGGGTCTACGCACCTAAACTGCTTCATGATCTGTCACGCCGCGCGGATGATAGAGCTATTTTTACCTGTGATGTCGGCCAGCACCAGATGTGGGTGGCCCAGCACTGCTATTTTGACGATCCCAAAGATCACATCACATCCGGCGGCCTTGGCACGATGGGCTTTGGCCTGCCCGCAGGACTTGGTGCCAAGCTTGGCGCGCCAGACCGGACTGTGATTACAGTGTCAGGCGACGGGTCGATCATGATGAATATTCAGGAACTCGCTACTTTGTTTCGCTATGATATTCCGGTCAAAATTGTTCTTCTGGATAATTCAGCCCTAGGCATGGTGCGTCAGTGGCAGGAAGTTTTCTTCGATCAGAATTATTCCGAAGTGAATCTGGATGATAATCCGGATTTCGCCAAAGTCGCCAAGGCTTTTCAAATTGATGCGTTCACGGTGACGCGCGGCGATGAAGTTGATGCCGGTATTGATCGGTTGCTGGCCGCCAAAGGGCCTATCCTGATGCATGTGAAAATCGACACTTATGAGAATGTCTGGCCGCTCGTGCCGCCCGGACGTTCCAATGCCGATATGATGGAGCGGTAGGGTGAGCCTTGAGGCTAAAATTGCCTGGTCGACAATAGGCGCCGTAATTTGCGGCTTCCTCTCTATCTGTTGGACCTTAATGTTTATCTACGCCTTCGTCTCTCTCATTCGCGAAGGAACATATCCCGATACAATTGGTGTATTATTGACGATCTTGTTGGTGATTATCTTTGTTGTTTTGCCAATATTTGGAACATGGAAATTCTTTAAAATTTCGCAGCGCCTTACCAAGGAACGCAAAGAAAAGTTTATTCACAAAGGTGCTTTCGAATGACCCACTTTGGCGCTTTAACCCAAACATATTATCAGGCCAGAGAGCTTCAAAGATGAAACTTTTTATTGCCGGACATTTTTTAATTCTATCCTTCATCGCTCTCGGTATTGGCGTTTGGAAAGACCGTATCATGCTAGGCGGTATTATCTTTTTAATCCTGCAGGCAATTGGTATTTTCATCATTTTGAAAAAAGACAAAGGGGCAGACGATGTCTGAATTACAGCGGGATAAAACCTTTGAACCATCCGGTGTTTCCGGAACCCTAAAAATCGTTCTACATGACGTATCCGGGACACTCATACGTGCTCTAGGCACTATTGAGCGCAGGGGTTATGATTACCGGGATGTCCACTGTACCCAGCGAGTCGATGGTGATTTTGATTTACTGGTTCGCATTGAAGACATTGGCGGACCACGTAATCTTGATACATTGTGTAAACAGCTCGAGCGACTTTACAACGTCGTCTCAGCCGAAAAGGTGGGACGACGTAAAAGAGCGGAACGGGCCTAACGGCCGTCCACTCATTCCATATTATGAAATGAGAGGATTATCTAATGACAAAACACGTAAAAATATTCGACACTACATTACGCGACGGTGAGCAGGCCCCCGGGTTTTCCATGACGGCGGGTCAGAAACTTCGTCTGGCCAAAACCCTGGAAGCCCTGAGAGTTGATATTATAGAGGCCGGATTTGCCGCCGCCTCCCCTGGTGATTTTGATGCCATTCACACCATCGCCAGTGAGATCAAAGACAGCACGGTCTGTTCTCTGGCGCGCTGCAATGAAGGTGATATCCGAGCCTCCGGCGAAGCCATAAAGCCTGCCGCCTCTGGACGTATTCACACCTTTATTGCGACTTCGCCTTTGCACAGGGAATTTAAGCTTAAGATGAGCAAGGACGAAATAGTCACCCGCGCCGTTGCTGGCGTTGAACTGGCTCGCAGCTATACGGATAATGTTGAGTTTTCCGCCGAAGACGCCATCCGCACTGAGCGCGATTATTTGAAACGTGTTGTCGAAGCAGCTATCAAAGCCGGCGCAACAACCATCAATATACCCGACACTGTCGGCTATACAACACCAGAAGAAATTCAGGACCTTTTCACCTTTTTGACCACACAGGTTGAAGGGGCGGATGATGTGACCTTCTCCGCGCATTGTCATGACGATCTGGGGTTGGCTGTCGCCAATTCATTAGCCGCCGTACGCGGCGGGGCGCGGCAGATCGAATGCGCCATGAACGGTATCGGAGAGAGGGCCGGAAACTGCGCCACCGAAGAAGTGGTCATGGCGATCAATACCCGTAAGGATTTTTACAATCTGACAACGGGCATTAAGACCGAAGGCATTTACGCTGCCTCAAAACTTTTAGCGACCATTACCGGCAATCCTGTCCCGCGCAATAAAGCCATTGTTGGCCGAAATGCCTTCGCCCACGAATCCGGCATTCATCAACACGGCGTACTGGCCAATCGGGAAACCTATGAAATCATGAAGCCAGAACATGTCGGTGTTTCAACGGATAATCTTGTCTTGGGGAAACATTCCGGGCGGGCCGCCTTGAAAGATCGGGCTTCTAAGCTGGGATTTGAATTATCAGATAATCAATTGCAGTCTGTTTTTGTCGCCTTCAAAGAACTCGCCGACGCCAAAAAGGAAGTCTTTGACGCCGATATCGAAGCGCTGATCATGGGCGAAACAGTTGGTACGCAGGGACCATGGTCCATTGATAGCCTGTATGTTTCGGCGGGGTCAGATGATAATCGCAACCCCCAGGCCAGCGTGAAGTTAAAACACGAAGATGGCCGGGCATTGGCCGCTATCAATGAAGCCGCCGGACCTGTGAACGCCGTGTTCGAAGCGATCTCGGAAATTACGGGCCATCCACTTCATCTTGATAGTTTCGCGGTTCAGTCTGTCTCGCAAGGTAAGGACGCCATGGCCGAAGCGAGCGTGCAGGTCTCTACCAAGTTTGAAAGCTATCACGGACGCGGCACATCAACGGATACAGTTCTGGCCGGAGCCAAAGCCTATCTGGATGTGATCAACCGGATAGAACGCCGCGCGGTTCGGCAAAAGAAAATCGCGGCGCAGCACTGATGAGTAGCATGCCTAAAACACTTTTCGATAAAGTCTGGGAACGCCATGTGGTCGTGCCGGAAACGGCAGACCATCCGGCGACTCTGTATATCGACCTGCATCTGATCCATGAGGTTACCAGCCCGCAGGCCTTTACAGTCCTAAAAGAACGCGGCCTGAAAGTCCGTCGTCCGGACCGGACTCTGGCGACGATCGATCATTCCACGCCAACGCTTTTAAATGATGACGGCTCTCGTCCCTTTGTCACCAAGCAAGCAGAGGCACAGGTTAAAACCCTGCTGGCCAATGTTGCCGAGCATGATATCGAAGTTCATGGCTGGGAGAGTGAAAATCGCGGCATCGTCCATGTGATGGGACCGGAGCTGGGGGCAACCCGCCCCGGTATGACTATTGTGTGCGGAGACAGCCATACCTCAACCCACGGCGCGTTTGGGGCTATCGCTTTTGGTATCGGCACAACCCAAGTGGGGCATGTGCTCGCCAATCAATCCATATTAATGCGCAAACCTAAAACCATGGCCGTTTATGTGGACGGAGAGTTATCCGAAGGCGTAACGCCCAAAGATGTAATCCTTGCCATTATTGCGAAAATCGGTGTCGGCGGGGGCACAGGCTACGCCCTTGAATATCGTGGCTCTGTTTTTGAGAACATGAGCATGGATGGCCGCATGACGGTTTGCAATATGTCTATCGAAGCCGGAGCGCGCTGCGGCATGGTCGCCCCTGATGATAAGACCTTTGCTTATCTGGAAGGCCGTAAATTCGCGCCTTCATCTGATAATGGGGATTATTTAGCCGCCTGTGAAGACTGGGCCTCTCTCGCCAGTGATCCGGGCGCAAGCTATGACAAGGAAGTTTTCTTAAAGGCTGAAGACATTCGTCCCATGGTCACCTATGGCACCCATCCCGGCATGGCCATGCCCATTGATGCGCTCATACCGGATGCGGCCGATGAAGCCGAGGAAAACGCGCTTTCCTATATGCAGGTCAAAGCCGGAGAAGAGATCACAGGCCTTAAAGTCGACCGCGTTTTTATCGGCTCCTGCACAAATTCCCGCATGGAAGATCTCCGCGCTGCCGCGCAGATCATGTCCGGGGCCAGAGTTGTGGATGGCCTGACCGCCATTATTGTACCCGGTTCAGAGCTGGTGAAGAAACAAGCAGAGGCCGAAGGCCTGCACGAAATTTTCACCGCTGCCGGCGCAGAGTGGCGCGAGCCCGGATGTTCAATGTGTATCGCCATGAACGGTGATAAGGCCGCCCCCGGTGAGTTGGTGGTTTCAACTTCAAACCGCAACTTTGCCGGACGGCAAGGCCCGGGCGCGCGCACCATATTGGCCTCCCCTGAAACCGCGGCGGCGGCGGCCATTTCCGGCGTCCTTGTAGACCCCCGGATATTTTCTAACACCGGAGAGGATGCGCACGATGTCGTTTGAGCCCCTTAAAACCATCACATCCAAAACGCTGGTTCTGCCTGCGGCTAATATTGATACAGATCAGATCATTCCTGCGCGGTTTTTGACCGTCACCACACGCGACGGACTTGGCAAACACGCCTTTAATGACTGGCGCTATAATGATGACGGCACGCCGAATGATCATCTGCTTAATCAGGATAGTAGCCCACAATGTCAGATATTAGTCGGCGGTCATAATTTTGGCTGCGGGTCGTCACGCGAACATGCGCCTTGGGCACTGACCGATTACGGCTTTCGCGTTGTCATCAGCAGCGAGATTGCGGACATCTTTCGCGGAAATTCTCTCAAAAACGGATTACTCCCCATTGTGATTGAAAAATCCGCCCATCAATGGCTGCTCGATCATCCGGGCGAAGACGTCACCGTTGATCTGGAAAAATGCGAAGTACGCCTGCCGAAAAATGGCGGCACCTATAGTTTTGATATTGATGCCTTTTCCCGCCACTGCCTGATGGAAGGGGTGGATGAGATGGGCTATCTGCGCGCGCAGGACGTCGCGATTACAGAGTTTGAGGCACGTCATGGCGACAATTAAGTTTACATATCTGCCCGGTGACGGGATCGGCCCGGAAGTAGGCGAAGCGGCCATTAATGTGTTAAATGCCGCAGCGGGCCGTTTTGGACATGCGCTGGACTTTGAGGAACATCTCATTGGCGGAGCCGCCATTGACGCTGGCCTTAAACCACTGCCTGATGAAAGTCTTGTATCAGCACGGGAAACCGGAGCCATATTACTCGGCGCGGTCGGCGGTCCGAAGTGGGACCACCTGAAAGGGCCTGACCGGCCTGAACTGGGCGCGCTTCTACCCCTTCGTAAAGAGCTGAACCTTTATGCCAATATCCGGCCAGCCGCCCCTCACCCGGCCCTGATTGATAAAGCTCCGCTAAAGCGAGAATATCTCGAAGGCGTGGATTTCGTCGTCATGCGGGAGCTGACCGGCGGGATATATTTTGGCAAAAAGGGCATGGATAATTCCCCCTCTAATAACATAAGCGCTTATGATGAGTGCCGTTACAGCGAAGCCGAAATTCGCCGTATCGCCATTAAAGCTTTTGACCTGGCGCGCCTGCGAAAGAATAAAGTTACATCGGTTGATAAATCCAATGTTCTGGAAACATCCCGCCTCTGGCGCAAAATCGTCGAAGACGTAGCCAAAGATTACGCGGATGTTGAACTGGAGCACCTGCTCGTTGATGCCATGACCATGCATATGCTGACACGCGGCAAAGATTTTGATGTTATCCTGACCGAAAACATGTTTGGCGATATCCTGACCGACGAAGCTTCGGTTTTATGCGGCTCTATGGGCGTCATCCCGTCCGCATCCTTATCAGACGGCACAATGGGTATGTATGAACCTATACATGGCAGCGCGCCGGATATTGCCGGACAGGGCAAGGCCAATCCACTTGCCATGATCTTATCTGCCGCCTGGATGCTCAGACTGTCTTTCGGTATGGAGGCCGAGGCCGCTGCTATTGAAGCCGGGGTTGATGCAGCCCTTTACGGCGGACATACAACCGCTGATCTTGGAGGATCTCTATCCACATTTGAAGTCGGTGACTGGATAGCTGATCACATAAGGTCAAACCATGCCGGTTAATCTGTCAGACCTGAAAGCGCGCATTGAAGCGGCGGATGTTTATGCCCTCGCCAAACGCACGCCTTTGGAACTGGCTAAGGGGTTATCGGCGCAGTTGGGCCGCAATGTCTGGCTGAAACGCGAAGACCTTCAGGATGTGTTTTCATTTAAAATTCGTGGTGCAGCCAACCGTATGGCCAACCTAACCGATGAGGAAAAGCTACGCGGGGTTTGCGCAGCAAGCGCGGGTAATCACGCCCAGGGTGTTGCGGCCAGCGCCGCCCATTACGGCACCAAAGCCGTTATCTTCATGCCCATCACAACACCGCCCATTAAAGTCGAGGCCGTTCACGCACGCGGCGGTGAAACCCGCCTTGTGGGAGATAGTTATGATGCGGCCTGCGACGCGGCCCTTGATTATGCCAAGGAAACTGGCGCGGTATTTGTTCACCCCTTTGACGAAATAGACGTCATTGCCGGGCAAGGCACTGTGGGCAAAGAAATTCTGGAACAAATGCCCCGTACGCCTGCAGCAATCTATTCGCCCTTTGGCGGCGGCGGGCTGATCTCGGGCATAGGCACATGGGTCAAAGCCCAAAGCCCAGACACACAGATCATTGCTGTCGAGCCGGCCGGGGCATCCACCTTCAAAACATCCCGCAATGCCGGGCAACCCACAGCCCTGAACAGGGTTGATAAATTTGCCGACGGCGTTGCCGTAAAAATGGTGGGTACCAACACATTTGATATTGCAAACCGAATTGCCGATAACGCGATCACCGTCACAAATGACGAGATTTGCGCGGCCGTGAAAGATGTCTTCGAAGCCACACGCACAGTGGTAGAGCCCGCTGGTGCGCTGGCTCTTGCTGGACTGATCGCTCAGGTCAGAAACGGCACGGCCCCGGACGGAGATTGTGTTGTTATTATTTCCGGCGCTAATGTGAATTTTGACCGTATCGGCCATATGGTGGAGCGGGCCGAGCTTGGCGCAGGCGGGGAAATGTTATTTGCCGCCACCATTCCGGAAAAACCCGGCGCGTTTTTAAATTTTTGCCGGGCACTTGGCGCTCGCGCGGTCACTGAATTTAATTACCGCTACGCCAAAGAGGCCGAAGCCCATGTCCTTGTAGGTGTAAAGCTTGCCGCAATCAGTGAGCGCAGTAATGTTTTATCCGCCATGCAGGATGAAGGTATTTCCGTTGCCGACCTTTCCGAAGACAGATTGGCCAAACGCCATCTTCGCCATATGGTCGGCGGGCGTACAGGTGTCGATATTCCCGAAGTCGTTTACCGATTCGAATTTCCGGAACGTCCCGGCGCGCTTACAGATTTCTTGATTAATCTTGACGCCCGCTGGAATATTTCCCTGTTCCATTACCGCAATCACGGCAGCTCAACCGGCCATGTCCTTTGTGGATTTCAAGTCCCAAAAGGCGACGCTAAGGCGCTCCATGAACAGCTATCAAAAATCGGATATCCTATGGTGCAGGAAACCGGCAATGTGGCCTACCGCTATTTTTTAGGTGGGTAATTATTTTAATATCTTGAAAACATTGTCTTGAAATTCTATAAGAATGCATCATCGGGAGAAAGACAGTGAACAGTTAAGCTAGAATTTTACGCTTTGAACTTTCACCGCTAACGCGGTTCACTTACTCTTGAGATATACACTATGAAACGATTAGAAAACAAAACCTGTGTGATTACAGGTGCAGCCCAAGGTATTGGCGCGTCAATTGCCGCAGCATTTATCCAGGAAGGCGCTAAGGTAATCCTGACCGATATCAACCACCAAGCCGTTATTAGCAAAGCTAAAGAATTAGGCGGCACGGGCATGAAACTAGATGTCCAATGCGAAGACGATTGGGAAGCGGTTTACACAGCTTATCCCGAAATTGATGTTTTGGTGAATAATGCCGGAATTACGGGGTTCGAAGATAGCCCGGCCCCGCAAGACCCTGAACACGCATCGCTTGACGACTGGCGGCGCGTTCACCGCGTGAACCTGGACGGAACATTTCTCGGCTGCCGCTATGCCATAAAAGCCATGCGGCCAAAGGGCGAAGGTTCGATCATAAATATGTCATCGCGTTCCGGCATGGTCGGCATTCCGGGCGCAGCGGCCTACGCATCGTCCAAAGCAGCTATTCGTAATCATAGTAAAACCGTTGCGCTATATTGCGCGCAACACGGGCTGAACATTCGGTGCAATTCAATCCACCCCGCCGCAATCCTGACACCGATCTGGGAACCTATGTTAGGAGACGGCCCGGACAGGCAAGCCCGCATGGATGCTCTCGTCGCCGACACACCCGCCAGGCGGTTTGGAATGCCAGAAGAGGTCGCCGCCATAGCGGTTATGCTCGCCTCCGATGAAGCCAGCTATATGACAGGAACTGAGATAACGATTGATGGTGGATTACTAGCGGGTTCAGCCGCCAGCCCTTCGCGGGATTAATCACTTCGCCTTATAAACAAATTGTCCGGCGTCATTCAGGCGGCGGCGGATCAGGCCCCGGCCTTTGAGACAGTTTAAGTGAGCAACGGATTCGCCCACGGCCATGATACGGTTATTATCATTAATCTCCCGCCGGAAGAGAACCGAATAGACTTCGGTTGCGAGCCTTTCCTCGGCGCAATATTCCAACAGGCGATCCAGCGCTTTTTCATGATGCGCAATCAGTTTATCAAGACGCTTATGAGCTCCGCGAAACGGAATACCGTGGGCCGGACAGACCAGCACATCTTCGGGCAGTTCGTCTTTGAGCTTGTGACAGGAATCTATCCAGTTCTCCAGCGGGTTGGCCTCCGGCTCTGTCGGCCAGACAGAGACATTGGAGGAAATGTTCGGTAAGAGCTGATCTCCGGTGAGACAGATATTCAACTCGGGACAATACAGACAGGCATGTTCCGGTGAATGCCCCGATCCTATAATGATCCGCCATTCCCGGCCATTGATCAGGCCCAGTTCCCCATCGGTCAGGCGATCATAAGAATGTGGCAGTGACGCAATGGCTTTGCCAAATCCGCCAAAGCGCATTTTATAGAGTTCAATCTGATCTTCGGTAAATCCGGCTTTTCGGTAGAATTTAATGCCTTCGCGCGGCGCAGGGTTTCCAGTATCTGCCGCCAGCAATCTGCAAAGAAAATATTCTCCGCGCGTCATTAATAATGGCGCGTCAAATTTACGGCAGAGCCAACCGGCAAGACCCGTATGATCCGGATGTAAATGCGTGCATAAAACCCGGTTAATCGGGCGGCCTCGCATCAATTCATTAAAGTGGTTTTTCCAGATCTCTTTGCTGGCCTTATCTGCAATGCCCGTATCAACAACCATCCAGCCATCTTTGTCTTTGAGCGCCCAAAGGTTGATGTGGTTCAGCCCCTTCATGGGCAGGGAAAAACGCAGCCAGTGAACACCGTCTGCAATCTCAATGGCGCTGCCCGCTTCGGGTGCTTCATCGACGATAAAATTTAGCAAGCGCGACGAGTTATCACGCGGCGCGGTCAGGCTTTCATCAGGTGCTGTTTTTGTTTTTGAACTCATACCGGGACTATGGGGGAGTTGAGTTCATAAAACAATAATAACTGTCATCCCGGTCAAGTCCACAAGACGCGAGCCGGAATCTCACCGCGCTCTAATCCGGAATGACAATATTTTTAAGACCATTCCGCATTTGACGGGTGAACTGATCAGCAATTGCATCTCCATCCATGCGGCCATCCGGATCATACCAAGCGTTTAGCCAGTTGAGCGCGCCCATAAAGAAAAACACAGTCAGACGAGGATCACCGGGCGTGATCGAGCCGTCAGCCATGCCCCGCTCAACAATTGCCGTGATCCGTGCTTCAATAGCGCGGCGGCGTAAGAGGACGCCCGCTTTCCATTCCCCGCCCAGTGAGCTAACATCTGTGAGCAAAGAAAGCCCGTCGCGGGTCAAAAGTTTAACCAGATCCGAAAACACATAGGTCAATTCTGACAAGCCATCCTTGTCACCGCCTTTATGAATTTCAAGAAGACCTTCCATAGCCTCATAAACCATGAGGTGGCACTCAAACAGGATTTCCTCTTTGTTTTTGACGTAATAATAAAGCGCGGCTTTGGTGAGGCCAAGCGCCTGCGCGATTTCAGTCATAGACGTATTGTGATAACCCTGCCGCCGAAAGGCTTCCCCTGCCGCCCGGATAACCGCGCGACGTTTATTTTCGTGTTGTTTTTCACGGTTAAAGGGTTCTTTAATCGTCATGTTAGTTTGGGCATTCATTTCATTCACTATAGCATCCGAATAAATTTGACTCAAGAGTCAAATTTTTGTACGTAAAGTCAAATACGCTTTTACAGCGCGGAGTCCCTATGCCTAAACTGTCCTCATCTATCGATATTCACAGCGCAGAATTTAAAGCCAATAAAGCGGCCATGGCGGAACTGGTTGCCGATCTTGAAGTCAAAGTTGCGAAGATCGCTGAAGGCGGGTCAGAACGGGCGCGCAAGAAACATCTGGATCGCGGTAAGCTTCTCCCTCGGGAACGGGTTGAGCGCCTGCTGGATCCCGGAACGCCGTTTTTAGAGCTCTCTCAAATGGCAGCTTATGAATGTTACGGAGATACTGAAGTTCCTGCGGCCGGCATTATCACAGGAATTGGCCGCGTGTCCGGTCGCGAGGTTATGATCATTTGTAATGACGCCACCGTTAAAGGCGGTACATATTTCCCGCTGACTTGTAAGAAACAAAGCCGCGCTCAGGAAATAGCCGAAAAAAATCATCTCCCCTGTATTTACCTGGTTGATAGCGGCGGCGCTAACTTACCCCTACAGGCCGAAATTTTTCCAGATCGGGGCCATTTCGGACAGTGTTTTTATAACCAATCCATTATGAGCTCTAAAGGCATACCGCAAATCGCCGTTGTCATGGGCTCATGCACAGCAGGCGGGGCCTATATTCCGTCCATGGCCGATGAAAGTATTATCGTGGCCGGACAAGGCACTATATTTTTAGCGGGTCCGCCTTTGGTTGAAGCGGCCACCGGCGAAAAGATCAGCGCCGAAGAATTAGGCGGCGGACTACTGCATGCCAAGACATCTGGAGTTGTTGATCATCTGGCGAGCAATGATGCCCACGCATTGCAAATCGCCCGCGACAGTGTTGCCAGTCTTGGCGCCGCAAAGCTTTCCTATGGCCCTACACAAGAACCGCGTATGCCAGCCTATGACATTGATGAAATCGATGGTGTTGTACCTGCTGACATTCGTCAGCCTTATGATTGCCGGGAAATCATTGCCCGTCTTGTGGACGGTTCTGAGTTTAAAGAATTTAAAAAACTTTACGGCGAAACATTAGTCTGCGGGTTTGCGCATATAGAAGGATACGAAGTCGGCATCCTCGGCAATAACGGTGTGTTATTTAGCGAAAGCGCATTAAAAGGCGCCCATTTCATTGAGTTATGTTGTGCCCGTAATATCCCGCTTGTATTTTTACAGAACATAACAGGATTTATGGTTGGTTCTCGCGCCGAGGCCGGCGGTATTGCCAAGAACGGTGCGAAAATGGTTCACGCCGTATCCTGTGCCAAAGTCCCGAAATTTACTGTTCTTGTGGGCGGATCGTTTGGCGCAGGCAATTACGGCATGTGCGGGCGGGCCTATGACCCAAATTTGATGTTTATGTGGCCCAATGCCCGTATTTCTGTCATGGGCGGGGAACAAGCCGCGTCTGTACTGGCTACCGTTCACCGTGACCGCGAAAACTGGAGCGCCGAAGATAAAGAAGCTTTCATGAAACCCATCCGTGAAAAATACGAAGCTGAAGGACATCCCTATTATGCCAGCGCCCGTATTTGGGATGATGGTATTATTGCGCCGCGTGATACCAGGCGTGTTTTAGGTCTCGGTCTTGCGGCGGCTGCGAATGCGCCAACGCAAGAGACTAAATTCGGCGTTTTCCGGATGTAAGATGAACAATCAGATCAACAGATTTGATTTTTTACGCCTGCTCTTTGCCGGAGCCGTGGCCATTTATCATGCCGTATTTTTATCTAACCTTATACCCTTCAGCCCGTTTGAGAATGCTCTGACCACTGGCGCAGAACTGGCCATACAGGGGTTTTTTGTTATATCAGGTTGTCTGGTTCTCGGGTCACTCATCCGCTCTGAAACCCTTGGGCACTATGGTGAAAAGCGTATCCGGCGACTTTATCCAGCCTATGTCATTGTAATTCTAATTCCGGCCTTGATTGCATTATTGCTTACAGGCCAAGCCGGAAAAGTCCTGGCTTATGTCATCCCGAATTTGGGCTTTTTAAATTTTATAGAACATAGCCTGCCCGGCCTTTTCGAAGGGCATAGGCATAATGCCGTTAACGGGGCTTTATGGACTCTGAAAATTGAGGTTATGTTTTATATAGCCCTGCCGATGATTTGGTGGATGATGAAACGCGCGTCAAAACTTCAAATTCCGTTGATCATATTAATGATGATTATGGGTGAAATCTGGCGGTATTATTTTCTAAATATTTATACAGGCGGTTATGCCGAACATTTAAGCCGCCAGCTGCCGGGACAAATCGGGTATTTCGCTGCCGGCATGGCTTTGTGGCTCAACTGGGAAAAAATTAAATCCCCAAAATTATGGTGGCTTGGACTAGGCCTCGCCCTGACCCTTTTATCCTTATGGCAGGATGAGCTTCGCATTGTACGTCCGGCTGGTCTGGCTTTCATTATTGCCTGGGTGGCTTTTGCAAAAGGGCCTAAACTGAACGCGGCCCGCTATGGCGATCTCAGCTATGGTATTTATATTACCCACTTCCCGATCATTCAAATGTGCGTAGCCCTAGGGCTGTTCGCCGTGTCGCCTCTGGTCGGTTACGGCGCCTCTTTTATCCTGACGCTGATCGCTAGCTATGCCTTGTGGCATCTGGTTGAAAAGCGTGCCCTCTTGCCATCTTCCCATTACAGGAAAACATCATGAGCAAAATTAAGAAAATTCTCATTGCCAATCGCGGCGAAATTGCTTGCCGCATCATTAAAACCGCTCGAAAAATGGGCCTTAAAACTGTGGCCGTTTATTCTGACGCGGACGCCAAAGCCTTGCACGTCCGTATGGCCGATGAAGCCGTTCACATTGGCCCGAGCCCTGCAGCTGAAAGCTATCTGGTCATGGATAAAATTATTTCGGCGTGTAAGAAAACTGGCGCAGACGCTGTTCATCCGGGCTATGGGTTTTTATCGGAAAACCCTGATTTTGCCCGCCTTTTAAAAAAAGAAAAAATCACGTTTATCGGCCCTGCTCCTGAAAGTATGGAAGCCATGGGCCTCAAAGACGCCGCCAAAGCCCTGATGACAAAAGCCGGCGTCCCCGTCACGCCCGGCTATCAGGGCGATAATCAAGACCCCAAACACCTGGCGGCCGAAGCCGAAAAAATCGGCTATCCTGTTTTAATCAAGGCCGTTGCCGGCGGCGGCGGTAAAGGCATGCGCAAAGTCGACGCAGCCGAAGATTTTGAAGACATGCTCGCCTCTTGTCAGCGCGAAGCCAAGTCAAGCTTTGGTAATGATATTGTTCTGATTGAAAAATATATTACCAGTCCGCGCCATATCGAAGTTCAGGTTTTCGGAGATACGCACGGCAATGTGATTCATATGTTTGAAAGAGACTGCTCGCTGCAGCGCCGTCATCAGAAGGTCATCGAAGAGGCTCCAGCCCCCGGCATGACGGAAGATGTCCGCAAAGCCATGACCACGGCGGCCATTAATGCGGCCAAAGCCGTGAACTATGTGGGCGCGGGAACGGTTGAATTTATTGTGGACGGGTCAGGCAAACTTTCAGAAGATGGCTTCTGGTTCATGGAAATGAATACACGCCTGCAGGTGGAGCACCCCGTCACAGAAATGATCACCGGGCTTGATTTGGTTGAGCTGCAAATCCGTGTCGCCCAAGGTGAAAAACTCCCTGCGCAAAAAGACATCTCCATTTCAGGACACGCAATCGAAGCACGCCTTTATGCCGAAGACCCGATCAATGATTTTCTACCCAGTATCGGCAAGCTGGATATCCTGGGCGGCTTTGACGAAGACCCGCATGCACGTATCGATACGGGCGTGGCGCAGGGGGATCAGGTCAGCATTTACTACGATCCCATGATTGCTAAAGTAATTCACCACGCTGAAACCCGTGAGCACGCCATTGCCCGGCTGGCCCATAGCTGCCAAATGGCCCGCGTTTATCCTGTAAAAACCAATGCGCGCTTTATGCTCAACTGTCTTCAGGAAGCGGATTTCATTAAAGGAAATGTGTCCACACATTTTATTGGTCAAAAGCCAAATCTGACAGCCGACCCACTTGATAGCGACAGACCGGCCATGGCCGAGGCCCTGGACCCGATGTTCAAAGATATCGCATTTGATGATCAGTCCGGTTGGCGTCTGAACGGCCCGAAACGGAGTTACCAAATTCGTTACGCCAATGGCCAGGAAGTCAGACTTCCTATTGGCGCGCCTGAGGCCCCGCCGCAGCTTCGCAGCTGGTATCAATCCCATGAAGACGCGCCCCTTTTTATTAATGGCACGGCTTATGTGATGGATGCTCTGACACTGGATGCATCTGCCACAACCAATGCCAATGGATTATTTGCGCCAATGCCAGGCAAAATTATCTCTGTTGAAGCCAAGGCCGGCGATCAGGTTAAGGCGGGCGATAAACTTATTGTCATGGAAGCCATGAAAATGGAAATGTCGCTGGACGCACCGCGCGATGGCATCATCGCCGTTATCAATGCCACAGCCGATCAGCTGGTCAATGATGGCGATGTATTACTGGAAATGGAAAAAGAGGAATAGACGCATGAACAGCACAACTTACCCTACCCTGAATTTTGGACATTCCGAAGAAATCGAAATGCTTCGCGATATGGTCTATAAGTTTTCTCAAGAGCATATTGAACCTATTGCGGCCGAAGTTGACCAAACCAATAAATTTCCGCGGCAGCTTTGGCCCATGATGGGTGAGCTTGGCCTGCATGGAATTACAGTTCCAGAAGAAGACGGCGGAACAGATATGGGTTATCTGGCCCATACGATCGCCATTGAGGAAATAAGCCGCGCTTCGGCCTCGGTTGGCCTGTCTTATGGCGCCCACTCTAATCTTTGCGTCAATCAGCTGCGCCGCTGGGGCAATGCCGAGCAAAAAGCCAAATATCTTCCCAAACTCATATCCGGAGAACATCTCGGATCACTGGCCATGAGTGAACCGGGCGCAGGCTCTGATGTTGTCTCCATGACCTTACGCGCGGATGCCGCCCAAGGGGGGTATCTTTTAAACGGCAATAAAATGTGGATCACCAACGCACCCACAGCCGATGTTTTATTGGTTTATGCCAAGACCGATCCCAAAGCTGGCTCAAAAGGCATATCGGCCTTTGTTATCACCCCTGACATGGAAGGCTTCACCACGGCGCAAAAGCTAGACAAGCTCGGCATGCGCGGCTCTGATACCTGCGAACTTGTCTTTGAAGACTGTCATGTGCCCGAAGAGAACCTTGTTGGCCGCCTGGGTCAAGGGGCTGAAATCCTCATGAGCGGCCTGGATTATGAACGTGTGACATTATCGGGTATCTCCATTGGTATAATGCAGGCCTGTCTAGATGTGGTTCTGCCCTATATCCATGAGCGCAAACAATTTGGAAAAAGCATTGGTGAGTTTCAACTCATGCAAGGCAAACTTGCCGATATGTATGTAACCACATCAACAGCCCGTGCCTATACGTACGCCGTTGCTGCGGCCTGTGACCGCGGCGAAACAACCCGTAAAGATTCTGCTGGGTGTATTCTATATGCCGCCGAAAAAGCTACCCAGCTCGCCCTTGACGCTATTCAAATGCTGGGCGGGAATGGCTATATGAATGAAAACTCACCCGGGCGTCTTTTACGGGATGCCAAACTCATGGAAATCGGGGCCGGAACATCAGAAATCCGCCGCTGGCTTATTGGACGGGAACTTTTCGCTGAAACATCATAAGAAAAATAAAAGCGGCGACTTCCCCCGAAGTCGCCGCTAGAAAACTTGAACTCCGCGCCTACACGGGGCGCAATGGCAGGCTGCGGAGCTCTGGTCGTTTCCGACCGTTGCTATCTACTTAAATGAATATGAACGTAAGATAAACAAAGAAACAGATCACTTGTATCAATAGTTTGTGATCAAATTTTCTACTTTTGGCCGCGCTCTTTCTACTGATGGGCTTTGCGGTGTACCCATATAGATAAATCCGGCTATTTTTTCCTGCTTTTGGAGTCCAAGTTCCCCCTGAATCTCCGAATCATATGCATACCACTCAGTTAACCACTGCGCTCCATAGCCGTGAGCCTGTGTTGCCAGGCACATATTGTAACAAACAACCGCAGATGACAGGCGCTGTTCCCATTCAGGTGTGCCCCTTGGACAGTCAACAGGACTGGACACGACCCCTACTACAATGGGCGCCCGTAAGAACCGCTCACGTTCAAACATGATCCGATCATCAGATATTTCCGGATTTTGAGTTTGAAAAACCCGGCCCAGATGTTGCCCTATTCGCTCTCGTGATTCACCTTTAAATATAATAAAACGCCAAGGTGCGAGCTTACGATGATCCGGAACCCGCGCGGCAATTTCAAGAATATCTCCAAGCTCTTCTGAACTTGGTCCGGGACCATTCATGACCTTTGCCAGATTAGACCGACGCGTTTGAAGAAGCTCAATCATAGCTTCATTACGTTTAGGCATTGGGAAAATTTGCGACGTGTCAGACATGGTTTAGCTTTACCTTTATGGCTTTATTTTTTACTAGCATGTCTAGCATAAAATAAAAGGCAGTCACCATGAACGCTATAGACGAAAAAATCGCCAAGCTCGGTTTGGAAATTCCCACACCGTCCACACCCGTAGCCAATTACGTACCTTATGTGATTACTGGCAATCTGGTGTTCATTTCAGGGCAGGTTTCAATTATTGGCGATGATGCCATTGGCGGGCGTCTCGGCGAGGATCTGACGGTCGAGCAGGGCCAAAAGGCCGCCAGCTATTCGGCGCTCAACCTCTTGGCGCAAATGAAAGCTGCCTGCGGCGGTGATCTCACACGGGTCAAACGCATTGTCAAACTGGGCGGCTTTGTCCAGGCTCTACCCACCTCCACCGCTATTGATGTACCCAAAGTTATCAATGGCTGCTCGGATATAATGGTCGCTGTTTTTGGTGATAAAGGCCGTCACGCCCGCTTTGCTGTTTCGGCCCCGTCTTTGCCCCGTGACGCCGCCGTAGAAATTGATGCGATTATCGAAATTGAGTGAACATCACGGCGAAAATTCTCACCCAAATCGATGAAGTCACAGAAACCGATTGGGATAAATTAGCTGGATCCCATAACCCATTTTTGTCTTGGCGTTTCCTATCCGCTCTTGAACAAAGCGGCTGCGCTGCCCTCGAGACAGGCTGGGCTCCGCGACATATCTGGTTGACCGATGAAAACGAAAACCCTGTGGGCGCAGCACCATTTTACGCCAAAACCCACAGTCAGGGCGAATATGTGTTTGATCACGGCTGGGCCGATGCCCTGCACAGGGCCAGAGGGCGTTATTACCCAAAACTCCAATGCGCAGTACCCTTCACCCCTGCAAGCGGGCCACGCCTGTTAGCCAAAACTGAAACCCATAAAAATGCCTTGCTATCGACCATGATTCAGGCCTGTCAGGAATGGAACTATTCCGGCGTGCATTTGACGTTCCTTGAAGACAAAGACCGCGCAGCCTGCCAAGAGGCAGGCTTACTAATCCGGCAAGACCGTCAATTTCATTTCATCAATCAGGGCTATGAAAATTTTGAGGCTTTTCTGGCGGCGCTTTCATCGCGCAAACGTAAAAACATCAAAAAAGAACGGGCGGCGGCTCAGGATGGAATCACCATAAAACGTCTAACCCGGGATAATCTTAAAAGTGAACATTGGGATGTATTTTATCAATGCTATGTGGACACTGGCGCGCGCAAATGGGGCTCTCCCTATTTAAACCGGGAATTCTTTGCCCGCATTCATGACAGCATGAAAGACAACATCTTACTGGTCATGGCATTTCAGGACGATGCGCCTATTGCGGCAGCTCTGAACTTTATCGGAACGCAGGCGCTTTATGGTCGCAACTGGGGCTGCCTGATACGCAAACCTTTCTTGCATTTCGAGCTGTGTTATTATCAGGCCATTGATGCGGCCCTGGAGATGAAGCTTTCCTGCGTCGAAGCGGGGGCACAGGGGGAACATAAATTGGCCCGCGGTTATGAGCCCGTCACGACCTATTCCGCTCATTATTTATCCCATCCGGGACTGCGCGCCGCCATTGACGATTACTTGACGCAGGAACGCGAGGCAGTAGAAGATAATATTGAAATTTTAAGGCAATATACGCCCTTTAAGAAAAGCCAATCATGAAGAAGGAACAGGCATGAGTCTCAACGGCACATATGATCCGGATAATATTTTCGCGAAAATATTGCGCGGCGAAATTCCATGCGCCAAAGTTTACGAAGATGATCAGGTTCTATCTTTCATGGATGCTTTTCCGCAAACCAGCGGCCATACGCTGGTCATCCCGAAAACCCCTTCTCGAAATCTTCTGGATACGGATCCCGACATGCTCACCCATGTGATCCACACAACCCAAACCATAGCCAGCGCCGTTAAAACAGCCCTTGATCCAGACGGTATTGTTATCACCCAGTTCAACGGCGCGCCCGCCGGGCAAACTGTTTTTCATTTACACTTTCACATTCTCCCGCGCTATACAGGTGGACAAATGCGTGATCATGCATCCGGCCAAATGGCCGATATGGATGTTCTCAAACAACTAGCCGCTAAAATCAACGCGGCCCTATAAATAAGGATAAATCAATGCGCAAACTTCTCACAGGTATAACTATTGCCGCGCTTCTGGCCGGATGTAAGGGCCAGACAGAATCCACGCAGAGTCCAACAACGCCTTCCACGCCAGCGGACACAGCGGTATCATCTGATCTTGAAGTTCAGTTTAATAAATTTGCCCGGGTTAAAATGGATGTGGACACGTCTTTTCTGTCAAATTCCGAGCGGGCTGTGGTCAATAAACTGATGGGGGCCAGCGCGCCCCTGAACGAAATTTACATGCAGCAACTCAACGCCGATAACACCTCTATCCGCGAGGCCATTCTTAAATCCGATCGCGCCGACAAGGATATCGTACTGAAAATGTTCGATCTGAATTACGGCCCCTGTGACGGGCTTAACGACAATAAGATTTTCTTTGGTGATACGCCCTGCCCTAAAGGTGGTGGTTTCTATCCGGCAGACATGACCAAAGATGAATTTGAAAACTGGATCACGGCTCACCCGCAAGACGAAGCCGCTTTTCGCTCCGGCTATACGGTTATTCGCCGAGACGGAGACAAGCTGATCGCCATACCTTATGCCGAGGCTTATAAACCCCAAGTCACCAAAATTGTTTCTATACTGCGCGAAGCCGCGGAACTTACAGAAGAACCTAGTCTAAAACGGTTTTTGAACCTGCGAGCAGATTCTTTTTTATCTGATGATTATTACGAATCCGAAATGGCGTGGATGGACCTTGAAGGTAATATCGAAGTCGCCATCGGCCCTTACGAAACTTATGATGATGGCCTTTATGGTTACAAAACAGCCTATGAAATGTTCCTGACGGTTAAAAACCCTGAAGAGAGCGCCGCGCTTGCCAAATATAAAAACTATCTGCGCGACATGGAAGCCAACCTTCCGGTTGAAGAGAACTATAAAAACTTCAAGCGCGGATTTGAAAGCCCCATTGCCGCGACCTATCAGATCAAAGGCGGCGGCGATAATGTGCCCGGCGTTCAGACCATTGCCTTCAACCTGCCCAATGACGAGCGGGTACGCGAAGCCAAAGGTGCCAAGAAAGTGATCCTCAATAATGTGCTCGGCGCGAAATATGATCGTATCCTTGCCCCTATTGGTCAGCGAGTCCTTGTCCCTGAACAAGCGGCTTTGACCAACAAAAAATATATGGCCAACGGAACTTTGTTTCACGAATTATCCCACAGCCTCGGCCCCGGCTCCATCACAGTGGACGGACGGGAAACAACTGTAGCTGCCGAACTGAAGGAGCTTTATTCCGGCCTTGAAGAAGGCAAAGCCGACATTATGGGCGCTTATAACATCCTCTATATGATGGAAAAAGGCGAGCTTCCTGCTTCTGAAAAGAAACAATTAATGGCCACCCATTTTACAGGCATTTTCAGATCTGTGCGTTTTGGTACAGAATCAGCGCACGCTAAAGGCCGAACTATTCAGTATAATTATTATCGGCGCACAGGCGCAGTCACCTGGGACCCCGAACAACAAAGATTCCGGATCGATTATGATAAAATGGAGCAGGCCATATCCGATCTTACCGGTATGTTCATTCGGGTTCAGGGCGATGGAGACTATGACAAAGCCAAAGCTTTTCTGGATGAATATGGAACCCTGGACGAACAGGCCAATATAATCCTCGGTGATCTAGGCCATGTCCCCGTGGACATCACCCCGATCTATCCTGACAAGATTTAAGTGCTTTTACTGGCTGAGAGAATTTTACCCCCGGTGCGTTGCATCGGGGTTTTTGTTACACAGGGATGCCTTCTTCCATGCAAAATTCGCGCACATGGTCACGAATGGTGGACAGTCTGGAGTCCACATTAATCAGAGGTGTGATCAGCGCTTTCAGCTTTCCAACATCCAGCGCCAGTAGCGCAGCCTTGACCGGACCGATACCTGTCACGGGCATGGATAGAGATTCAAAACCAAGAGCAACAAGCGTCACCGCCTCTATGGGGCGCCCGGCAATCTCTCCGCATATAGAGGCTGGCACATCGGCCTTTTGACAACCATCTGCGATGAACCGCAAAATAGATAGAGCTGCCGGATGGAGCGGATCATACCGATCAGAAACACGAATATTATCCCGGTCTGCCGCAAAGAAAAACTGCATAAGATCATTACAGCCCACAGAGACAAAATCCGCATGGTCACATATGGCCCGAACTGACCATGCCAGTGACGGCGTTTCCAGCATTACTCCCACTTCGATTTTATGGGGCAGGCTATGGCCAAGGGAAGAAGCCCGCTTGACCTCTGTATCAAACAAACCCCGTGCGGCGATAAATTCGTCCACCGTTGTCACCATAGGGAACATGACCCGTAAATTACGGCCTGCAGCTGCTGCGATCAGCGCCCGGCACTGATAGCGCAGCAGAGCCGGCCTATCGAGACCGATGCGAATGGCCCGCCAACCAATGGCAGGATTTTCTTCGGGAACCGGATCCATATAGGGCAGAATTTTATCTCCGCCCAGATCAAGCGTGCGAAACGTAACCGGGCGGTGTCCGGCTGCCTCGAGGGCCTGCCGATAAAGATCCGTTTGCTCTTTAAGACGCGGCATGAAATCCGAGACCATGAATTGAAATTCTGTTCTGAACAGACCAATCCCATCAGCGCCCGCTGCATCGAGCTGGGGCAGATCCACAATAAGCCCCGCATTAAGCTGCAATGCAATATGGCGCCCGTCTTTGGTCACCGCAGGCTTGTGTTTCACTGCCTCATACGCCTTGGCCACCTCGCCGCGAATATTCATCCGCAGATGAAAATTCGCCACGCGGCTTTCAACGGGGCGCATGTGGACTTCACCGCTTTCCCCGTCGATTAGTACAACATCCCCAACTTCAATCCGGTCAAGAATACCTTCGGCGCGGCCAATAAGCGGAACGCCAATAGCCCGGCAGATAATAGATGTGTGACTGCTGTGAGCACCTTCTTCAAGAACGATTCCCGCCAGCTTATCCCGGTCATAATCCAGAAGCTCGGCCGGGCCGAGATCACGGGCAAAGATAATGGCGTTTTGCGGGATGGATTTCGGCCCCAGAGCTTCGCCCGATAAAGCCCGTAACAAACGATTGGCAAGGTCTTCAAGATCATGAAGTCTGGCCCGCATATAAGGGTCCGGCGATTTCATCAACCGGGCGCGATGTTCATTGCGTACACGCTCTACGGCAGCTTCAGCCGTCAGGCCGGAGTGAACCGCTTCGCGCAGCCGTTTGACCCATTTCCGGTCATAGGCGAACATGCGGTAGGTTTCATAAATTTCTTTGGACGCCCGAGATAGGCTGGCCGCCTCGCCGCTGACCATGGCATCAACAGATGCCCGTAATTTAGCGACCCCTTCTTCAAGCCGGATTTCTTCGGCGGCTATATTATCGGCCAGAAGATTAGACGGAGCAACAGGCGGTAGATGAAGATGGGCGATACCCTCGGCAAGGCCATCAGCAAAAGCTTTGCCGGTTATAGTTTCCGGCTTGGTCGGCGTTAGAGTGATGCCCTTAAGCGCGCCTTTTTTCCCGCCAACCCTTTCATCATCGACGATGATTTCGGCCAGCACCATAGCTACAGTCAAAAGGTCTTCGACCTCTTCTTCATTGAAATTCCGGCGCTCTTCGCTTTGGACAACCAAAACGCCCAGAGTTCGGCCGCCGCGCAGGATGGGCACACCCAAAAATGAACTGTATTTTTCCTCGCCCGTTTCAGGGCGATAGGAAAACAAAGGATGAGCCGGAGCATCAGCCAGATTAAGCGGCCGCGCCGTTTGCGCCACATGGCCAACCAGACCCTCTCCGCGCGCCATCAGGGTTTTATGGACGGCTGATTTTTTCAGACCTTTAGTGGCGGAAAGCTCCAGCTCACGGCTGGGACGGCGCAGGTAAATGGAGGCCACTTTGACTTTCATGGCCTGGGTAATCACTTCAACAAAGTGGTCCAGACGTTCCTGAACCGACTCTGTACCCGCCATAGCCTTGCGGATCGCCCGCATCAGACGGGGCGGCGTTGTATTGATATTTGGGTTGCGGCTCACGCCCTATCCTACACCACCCGATTGGGGCAGGACTAGGTCGAAATTATGAAATTTTGAAAACGTTTATACTGCGTTAGGAAAATCTAACATGACCATAGATAAATAAACTTCAATACTACCCTAACTCACCTCAAGCTCAAAGGCGCTGTGGAGGGCGCGGACGGCAAGTTCTGTATATTCGGCGTTGATCAGGACCGAGATTTTGATCTCGGATGTGGCGATAACTTCCACATTGATATTGCGCTCGGCCAAGGCCTCGAACATGGTTTGGGCGACGCCCGTATGGGAGCGCATACCGATACCAACGATAGAGACTTTGGTAACATTGGAATCAGAAACTATGCCTTCAAATCCCATATCGCTTTGGGCCAGTTCGAGCGCTTTTACCGCCTTTTCAAGATCACGTTTTCCGACTGTAAAGGTCAGATTGGCCGAGCTATCAGATTTGGAAATGGACTGAACAATCATGTCCACAATGATATTGGCGTCCGACATGACCTTACAGACTTTGGCCACCATGCCTGGCTTATCGGCCAGACGTAAAATCGTAATCTGGGCCTCATCACGGGAATAGGCCACTCCGCTAACAACACGTTCTTCCATAGTTTCATCCTCATGACAGACAAGCGTACCGGGATTGTCCACGCCGTCTTCGGCGAAACTGGTCAGGACACGGACCGGTAAATTATTATTCATGGCAAGCTCAACCGAGCGCACCTGCAAGACCTTGGCCCCAAGAGAGGCCAGCTCTAACATTTCTTCAAAAGCAATTCGGTTCAGGCGGCGGGCTTCCGGCACGATGCGCGGATCGGTCGTATAGATGCCGTCCACATCCGTATAAATATCACAGCGGTCTGCCTTAAGCGCCACCGCCAGCGCGACAGCCGATGTATCAGAGCCGCCCCGGCCCAGTGTTGAAATACGCCGATCATCCGTAATGCCCTGAAACCCCGCAGCCACGGCCACGCTGCCACCGCGCAAAGATTGGCCGATTTCGCTGTCATCAATAGAGGCGATCCGGGCCTTGCTGTGCGCCTTATCGGTTTTGAGCGATAATTGCCAACCGAGCCAGGATCTGGCCGGAATACCTCTACGGCGCAGCGCAATAGCCAGCAGACCTGATGTGACCTGCTCTCCGGAGGAAACAATCGTATCATATTCGTCTTCGATTGCGCCGCCACGTTTATCATTAGCGCCGTCCACGCGGTCTGCGTCGAGCGCATCAACAAAGGCTACAAGACGGTTGGTTTCGCCGCTCATGGCCGAAACAACAACAGCCACTTCATTACCGGCCTTGGCCTCAGCGGCTACAAGATCTGCAACCCGGCGTATGCGATCCAGATCTGCTACGGATGTCCCGCCAAATTTCATGACGATGCGCGCCATAAATCTCTTCCTGAAATTAACAATCGCGGCGCTTTTACGCGGCTGGTTTGGCTTTTACAAACATAATTATAGGCCTATGCTGGGACTATGGCCCACGCTGATATTGCCCCTGATCACATATCCTCAGTTTCCGTCGATCCCAAGGAAATGGAAAGTTTTGCCCGTATGGCGGCGGATTGGTGGAATCCTTCGGGCAAGTTCAAGCCGCTTCATGTGATGAATGCCTTTCGGATCGGCTTTATCAAGGCAACACTTTGCGAGCATTTTCACCGTGATCCAGACATAGACACCCCGCTTAAAGGCCTGCGTATTCTGGATATTGGCTGCGGCGGCGGGCTTCTCTGCGAACCTTTGACGCGGCTGGGCGCAAGCATTACCGGCGTAGACGCCCTGGAAAACAACCTTAAAACCGCCAAAACTCACGCCAATCAAATGGGTCTGGATATTGATTATCGCCACGGTACCATTGAACAATTGGTGCAAAGCGGCGAAGCGCCTTTTGATGCTGTGCTGAATATGGAAGTGATTGAACACGTCGCCAATCCGCCCGACTTTATGAAAGATTGCGGCGCAATGGTCAGAGAGGGCGGGCTTCTAATATGCTCCACCATTAACCGTACGTTTAAGGCCTTTGCCTTTGCCATTGTCGGGGCCGAATATGTGTTGCGCTGGCTCCCGCGCGGCACTCATCATTATGACAAGCTGGTGAAACCCTCAGAACTGCGCCTCTGGATCAAAGATGCCGGACTGACACCCGAGCCCCCTATCGGGATGAGCCTTAATCCGCTCACGGAAAACTGGTCATTCAGCGATGATCTGTCGATTAATTATATAACGGTCGGAACTAAGGCGTAACCACTGAGGCGGCCACTACCCGGTTATCCACCGGATCATGGACCAGCGCCGCATAAGCCAGCCCGTCTTTGATTTTTATATGGGTCAGACCGGACGTTTTCACCCACTGAATATCATTCACAACATTGGCAATGCGCAATGTCCGCCCATGATTTTCCCCGCGCGCGACAGGAACAGATTGCCAGCCGGGCGTATAGGTCACGATCAGGGTTTTCGGTGCTGAGCTTTTCAGGCTCAGGTGATTATCTTTAACGGATAAATCCAGATCAATATCCGAAGCCCTGATGGCGGCTTTCTCGACAGCGCGTTTGGAATATCGCGAATTATGCTTTTCCCCGTTAAGAATGATTTGCGGTGTATATGAATATCCGATGCCTAAAGAGCGGCTGTAATCTTTCTGACGTTTGGTGAAATCCGCGCTCGCAAATGTGTCTTTCCAGCCCAGATAATCCCAATAGGTGACGCCGTAAGAGAGCACCAGCTTGTCCGGATCATCCGCCAGTTCACCGACAAAACGGTTAGCCGGCGGGCAGGAAGAACAGCCCTGAGACGTAAACAGTTCCACCACTGTTTTGGGGGAAGCCGCCTCAGGGTTTTCACCTGCCAAAGCCATAGGCGCAGATAGAGCAAGAAGACTCAGAAGAAATAGATGCATAAAAGGTTTTCTCATGAGCCCGTCTTAGAGCCCGCACATGGCGAGTTCAAATCATATGGCTTTCACAGTTTTGTGAGGATGTGCATGTCGCAATAATCCCCAAAGCGGTCATTAGACGAGTGCCTTATTTTGAGTGAATTTAGGGCACTCAGTACAGGCTATTTAATGTTGATAATCTTCTAATGGTTTTGCAGCGCT
>JAHDGM010000089.1 GCA_020627655.1 Hellea sp. | reverse complement strand
GCCATGGAGTTTGAAGAGCGCGGCTATACCGTTATTACTCACGGGCAGAAAAGCTATAATGGCGTGGCGATTTTATCTAAGCTTCCGGTTGAAGACCACAAAGCGCAACTGCCCGGCGATGAAGACGATGAGCAGGCGCGTTATCTCGAAGCTGTCATTATGGGCGGGCGTGAGGCCTTTCGTGTCGCGTCCATTTATTTGCCAAACGGCAATCCCGCGCCGGGACCAAAATATGAATATAAGCTGGATTGGATGAAACGTTTGCGGGTGCACGTTCAAGAGCTATTGGCCTTGGAAGAGCCGCTCATTCTTGCCGGTGACTATAACGTCATACCAACGCCGCAAGACGTTCATGATCCGGTGGCTTGGCAGGGTGACGCACTGTTTCGGCCCGAAACTCATGCGGCCTTTCAAGCACTCATGAACCTTGGTTTATATTCTGCCTATGAGCAAAAAGACGGCCGACCGCATGAATATACATTTTGGGATTATCAGGCTGGGGCCTGGCCGAAGAATAATGGCATTCGCATAGACCACTTACTTTGCAGCGCGCAGGCTGCAGATAAACTGACCGATATACGCATTGATAAAGAGGTAAGGGGGCGAGAGCGCCCGTCCGATCATGTTCCTGTGGTGGGGACGTTTGATTTATAATCGCTTTGATGTGCTGCCGACCATACGATCGTGTCGATGGCGGTTAATATCACATCTAATTCTGACATTATCCGCGCCACATATTTCGGCTCATTTAGGGGTATAGATGCAGGCGCGTTATCAAGCTCGCCTGGATTGCGCATCAAAAGAATAGCTTTATTGTTATCAAAAATAAGTCGTAGATTTCGATGTTTTACAACGGCATCTAATATAGTCAGACGCCTAATAACTTCCGGGTCTAGAATAAATCGGGCTTCGGTTTGGTCGTCACTATAAACATCATATATTCTCTCAAATTCGCTACTTACTATATTTACGCGTTTGAGATTTCCCGGGCCTGTTTTTTCGTCCATTCGGTCTTGTAAAATAATTGTCGTTCCAAGGAAACGTATCGGAAGATCGACATTAATCACATAATTTAAAAACTTTTCGTCTTCCTGTTCAGACGTCAATGCCTTCCAAGTAAAGATCTCGCTATCAGACTCTCCGGCAATGAATTTGAGTCCATGGTGGACACCCTCGATCACATGCCGATGAGGGGAGCGCACTCGGAACAAACCCCATTTTTTATGGGTTTGACTAAAATATTTACCCAAGTTGAGTTGCACAAATCCGGGACCTCTAAAGGATGGATCGTAGTTGGGGATATAGCTCCACCCCATTTCATTAACGCAGTGACGTATCAACGATGAATGAACATGATAGGCAAAATCGTCAGAGTCTGAGTGTATGATAACAGAAAATACAATTCCGATAAGCCCGCACAGAAGTGCTGGCCCAACATAACCCATACCTAATATGAAAATTGCAAATGCGGCTATGATACACCACGTTAAGTATGTCGCCTTACGGGCTCGGGAATGAAGGCGGCGCCGGTCACTCTCCAAACTTTCTAAAGTCTGCTGAATATTTTCGTGATGGCTTTCAATAAAGTCACGAATTTTCGGGCTTAAATGTTCTAGCTTTTGCACTGTGCTAAATATCTTGAGTTATATAATGCTTGAACCCTTGGTCGGTTTATGATGCGTCGGGTTAACATGCATATACTTCTAAAATTTAATCCGGTTGGCTTCCGGTTTCAATACGCCGTCGACAATATCAAATATCACATCAAATTCTTTAAGCAGACGCTCTGTTCGCCATGTTCCTGTCAAAGGTTGAAACAAGCTGCCAGGTTCAAACTGGTTGCCGGTTTCAATACAAATAAGCAGCTCGCCTTGATGAAATGCGGCACGAATTTTCTTCCCTTTAAACAGCGTTTCGAGATCAACCAAGCGCTGCATAAAGGTTGGTGTCAATAAGTAACGCGCTTCAACCTGATCGCTGCCATAGGCGTCGAAGGCTTTTACAAATATTGGGTCAACAAGGCCAACGCGTTTCAAGCCTTTTTTGGTTTTCCATTTGAATATGCCGCTGCGCAGCACTAAAGTGGTCCCTGCAAAGTTTTGCGGAAACTCTAGCGCGATCATAATGCCGCGAAAAATAGTTGAATAAGACTTATCGTTTTTGCGTTCTAAATGCGCTTCATGAAGCACAAACTTTGCACCATGCGCATTGCCGCGAATTTCATCTTCGAAGCTTTTTCTGTCTTCTTTGGGCAGAAGCCCCAGTGACTTAAATCGGTCAAGCGATTGGGGGATGAACCCTTCAGGCGTAAAGTTCCAGCCCAGATATTGTGCTGTTCCACCAACAATGGCGTTTTTTGTATCCAAATAAAGCGGCTTTTTTGAGGCATCGGCTAGAGCCATGCCCAAGGCAAAAATTCCGAAGCCAAGAATGAAGCCCAGACCCATAAAGCCGAGCATAATGCTGAATACACCAGCAATGAGCCCAAAAATGATACCGACAGTGACCCAGATCATATATTTTCGCAATATGTCTTTGCGCCCAAGATCCAATTCTATCAAACGCAAATGGATATTGTCGCGATAATAGCTCGAAAACCCCTTAAACTCAGCGCGATTTTCATTAAATTCGATCATTTGCCCCGGCCCTTATTTTACCTGCTGATAA
>JAHDGM010000007.1 GCA_020627655.1 Hellea sp. | reverse complement strand
GAAAAAGACTCGTTACGGCTGCTTCGTTCCCGACCTGACCGGGTTGGCGAGGAATCCGTCCAAGCCAGCCTTCCGGGCGGCTATATGGCGAATTACGCTCTTTTGTGCAACCCCCAATAAAAAACCCGACTACAAGAGCCGGGTTACAAAGCTTATACGGTCAATGCCTAGAATTTAAAGACATATGCCAAACTAACACCACTTGCATTACCGTCGATGTCTTCGCCTTCTACATCGCCGTTCATGTCATAATATGTATAATCGGCACGAATTGCTGAACTATCATTGAGCATATACTCCAAGCCAGCGCCGAGAGCAAAACCATCCGTATCAACACCAACGGATATAGAACCAGCATCAGCACTGATTTCAGTGAAGTGATAACCTGCACGGCCAAAGATGTTCACCTTGTCACCCGCTGGCATTTTGGCAACGATGAAACCACCAAAACTTGTATCAACACCAAAGTCTACGCCTTCAAATTCATCATCAATAATGCCAAATGCAGCCTGGCCCTCAATTGCAAAGTTCTCAGTTAGATTATATCCAAGTCTCGCTAAAAGCGTACCCGCGTTGAAGTCATCATCATCCGCATCGGCAAAGAAATATTCAGCACCCACATTAGCATATAATTGGCTGTCTTGAGCCTGAGCTGTACCTGTCATTGCGCAAACAGCAGCTGTTGCTGCTAGAATTTTATAAAAATTCATTGTCTTTCCTTTCTTGTTAGACGGGTTGATATTCGTGCTTAAAATTGAAAAAACAAGGCGATATAACGGCTCAAGCTACAATAAATTTTTCACTGTTGCATTTAAGCAACACGAATACTTTAACGTGCGTTTGGACATATATATCAATTAAACTTCATAAAATAATTTATAGCTATAAATCCTGATGTCCGGTAACAGGCCCTATGACTAATATGACACAAATTATGCCTTTTACAGCTGCCGGTCTCGATTATGCCGAAGACCGAAGAACAATTGAGTCTCTCAAGAGATTTTTAAACGATCCGGCAGCACAAACAGTCTTACTTAAAGATGGAAAGCCAGCCATGCGCGAAGACGGAAGCTTGTGGATGATACATCCTGATGAGCTCAAAGGCGTAAATGTTTTACAGCCTGCGCCGGTGCTTTTGGGAATTAAAGACAAATCTCCGATTTTCGCGTTCAGTGTCCATGAGAGCCAAACACTCATTCCTGAAGATGCTTTTCAGGAAATGCGCTTCATTGCAGGCCGTATGAATGTGGAAGAACTTGCCATAGCAGGTCGGGCGCGCTCTCTGTTTGAGTGGCATCATAAACATCAATTTTGCTCTAATTGCGGACAAAAAGTCATGTCCGCCGCAGGCGGCATGTATAGTCATTGCGGGGCCTGCCAAACAGATCATTTTCCGAGGGTTAATCCTGTTGTTATTATGCTGGTTCTCAGAGGTGATCGCTGCCTCCTTGGTCGCAGTCCCGGCTGGCCCGAAGGCGCTTATTCTGCACTCGCGGGATTTATCTCACCGGGCGAATCTATGGAGGAAGCCTGCATGCGGGAAACCCTGGAAGAAACCGGAATATCAGTCACAGATGTTAAATATGTTTTCAGCCAACCTTGGCCTTTTCCAAGCCAGCTTATGATGGGGCTCACTTGTCACACAAAAGACGAAAAAATCACCCTTAATCGCAACGAACTTGAAGCGGCCAATTGGTTCTCAAAAGATACAGTTCGGGCAGTTTTCAATAAAGAAAGCGACGCATTTTTACGACCGCCCCGCTTTACAATTGCTCACCACTTGCTGAAAAACTGGATTGAACACTAAGCTTCATCAGGTTTACCAAACAGCGCACACCCAATTCTCAATAGGCCGTCCTTAATATATTGACGACGCAGAAACACTAGAACGGCACAAGCCACCCAAACCCCAATAGCTGAATAAAACAGACCGCCTCCATCATTATTGGGATCAATGCCCAAGGGAGTGAATACATGAAAGCTGATAGCGCCGGTCATTATAGCCAAACCCAATAATGCTCCAAATCCCTGTAGGCGCCGAAACCGCGAGAAAATACCCAGCAATAAGGCAATAGACGCTAATATTTCCGCACTTCCGATTACATATTGTGAAAAGAGGCCCGTCTGAGCAAACAACCCGTCAGCTCCAAGGCTGGCAGCCCAACCATTTAACCGTCCGAATATCTCTTGTGTTTCCGGTGCATTCCCGAACTTAAATGGTATGGACGATAAGAATATTATAGAACTGTAAATCGCCAATATATGCGGAAAAACCTTCTTTATCTTATCCATGGTATCCCCTCCCCTCAAGGTTTAATCGGTTAATAGATCAGGCCAATTTGCGTCAGCCTTATCAATGAATCCCGGAATATCATTTTCCCATTTATCCTGGATTCGTTTGTTGAAATTCAAATAAAGTTTTCCATCCCTGACCTGCCAGTATTTCGGAGAGCCTTTAGCCAGCTTCCCATGTGCTGCCGCCCAGGCACAATATCCGCCATATTGGGGAATAAATGCCTCAGGGTTGGTTTTGAACAAATCAAGATTTGCCTGAGCAGAAAACTTCCAAACCACACCTTTAAACTCTGTTTGGTACTCCTTTTTACCCTCAAGTGGTTTTCCAGAAAAAAAACTAACCACATCATATCCACCGACAGCGTCATTATCACGCCAGGTCGTATAAATGGGATCAGCTCCTTTTGCCTGAGCCACAGGCATGCTGACGGCGAGACCGCTCAGCATAATAATTGTCATAACCAGATATTTCATCAGGCTATATATATAACGTGTAGAAAGAAAACCAAATCACATCCGATCACGGTTTTATGATGGCGTTAAAAGCCGGACAGGATCAGCTGTATAAGTACCGAGCATAATAATCTCTTCGGAGAAGAATTTCAGCTCATCCATAGCATGCTTCATGGCCTCGCTTTCAGGGTGCGCCTCGACATCCATATAAAACTGAGCTGCTTTAAACGATCCGCCTATCATATAGCTTTCCAGCTTGGTGATATTGATTCCGTTAGTCGCAAATCCACCAAGGGCTTTGTAAAGGGCTGACGGGACACTTCGTACACGGAATACAAAACTGGTGACGACATCCTCATTTTTGGAAGGAATATCTCCGGATGTTGCGGACAATACCAAAAACCGCGTTGTGTTGTGATCAGCGTCCTGAATATTCTCCGCGAGTAGATCCAGTCCGTAAATTTCACCTGCCAGGCTGGAAGCCACAGCGCCAATGGTTTTATCGCCGCGCTCCGCCACGCGCCGCGCCGCGCCTGCGGTATCCGTATCAGCCTTTGGCTGCATCCCCCATCCCTGAAGGCGGCGGCGAACCTGACCCAGCGCCATAGGGTGTGATCGCACTGTTGTAATGTCTGTCAGTTTAGCACCCCGAATACCCCACAAATTATGATGAACCGGCAGGTAATGCTCTCCGATGATGGTAAGGCCGCCTTCCGGCAATAGGTGGTAGATATCCGATACGCGTCCCGCAACGCTGTTATCAACGGGAATCATAGCCAGATCCCCCGGTGTATTTCGAACGGCTGCAAAGGCGGCCGCAAAAGAAATGCAAGACTGCGGCTCAAGCGCCGGAAAAAACGAGCTGCAAGCCAGATGGGAAAAAGCCCCTGGTTCACCCTGATAATGAATGTGTCCACTCATGGTTTTTCCTTTAAAATATTTCGAGCACGGGCCAGATCATCGGGCGTGTCGACACCGTCCGGCGCAGTCTTCAAAACAGTCACATATATCTGCATCCCGTCTTCTAAAGCTCTTAACTGCTCCAACCTCTCACGCTTTTCCAATGGGGATGGCGGCAAAGTACAGAAACGATCCAGCGTATCCCGGCGATAAGCATATAGCCCAACATGGTGCATCACGCCGCCCTCACCTGTGGGCGCACTTGCCCTCGTAAAATATAAAGCCCGCCCATTCTGTGCTAAAACGGCCTTGACCACATTTGGATCGCTGATCTCCCGTTTATCCTCTGTGTGGACAGCAGCTGTGGCAATATCTGCGTCCGGATTATCAGCCAACACATCAACAACCCGCTGAATGATTGCAGAATCTAATGTCGGCATATCTCCTTGTACATTGACGACAACATCGTATTCCTTGTCAGGGTCAAACTTATCTGCTGCGGCCCTGACCCTATCGGTACCTGATGGTAAATTGGGGTCTGTCATAACCGCGTGTCCGCCTCGGTTTGTAATAGCAGAAGCAATCTCTGCCTCAGCGCAAGCCACGATAACCGGGCCCGTTCCAGATGCCCTGGCGCGCTCATAGACATGGACAATCATGGGCTTACCATGAATATCCGCCAAAGGCTTACCCGGTAAACGAGTGCTGGCCATGCGGGCCGGTATGACAATCAGGGCTTTCATAAGATGTGCCTTATGGCGCTTTGCGACCCTTCGCCGCAAGACTGTTTTACGCAAAACAGGCATTTTGGGTTGGCTTAGCCCCCATATTTTTATAGTACAGGCCCATATTAAACTGGCGAGCTTGTCAGTATGCACGTTTTCGGCTGTTAGCCGACTAAAGGACGACATTATGAGCGGTGATCTCACATTAAACAAATATGCAGCGGCCATATTAGCAACAGCTCTTGGCTTTATGTTGATCAAAGAAGTTTCCCACTCTGCTATGCATGTGGAAAAGCCGGAAATGCCGGCCTATGCTTTGGAAATGCCTAAAACAGGCGGAGAGATAGCGGCTCCAATTGATCTACCATTCCCGCAAGCCACATTTGTGGACGCCATGAACGCTGAAAAAGGCACCAAAGTTTTTAAAAAATGTACTTCCTGTCATACCTATGACAATGGCGGCAAGAACGGTACCGGACCGAATCTCTGGAATATCGTCGGAGCCCCTGCAGGTAAAAACACAGGGTTTACCGGTTATTCCGGTGCTATGACCAATGGCGGCATCACTTGGGATTACGAAGCGCTGAATGACTTCCTCACCAAGCCAAAAGATTATGTCAGCGGCACCAAGATGAATTTCGTCGGCTTGAAAAAAGAAGCTGACCGCGCAGCAGTGATTGAACTTTTGCGCCTGGCCTCTGACAACCCAATAGCTAAACCTGTTATAGCAGCAGCGCCTCAGGAAAGCTCTGAACAGGAAGCCGAGCTTAACGAAGTTATCGCCGAAGATAACGCAGCTGGCGAGCTCACAGAAACCATTGAAGAGGGCATTAAAGCTCAAGACGCCGCCCATGAAAAAGCCGTCGAAACGGTTAAAGGCACAGTTAAAGATGTAGTTGAAACAGGTGGTGACATGATTGACGATGCCAAGGATAAAGCTGGCGACATGGTTGATAAAATCAAAGAGGCTACCGAAGATAACGAATGATCTTCACAACAATATTATAAAGGCGGCCCTTATGGCCGCTTTTTTTGTGGGCGGATTTCATATAAGATAATCGGTAAAGCCGGAGGCATTTTATGAAAATTATCAAAACTCTGATCCTTGGCACGACAATGGCTTTCGTAGTATCAGCCTGCCAAAAAACCCCCACTGAACCGGAACGCACGGGCGCGAACTGGACATTAAACCCAGAAGATTCCGGTATGACTTATGTCACTGTCAAACTGGGTGAGCTGGCGGAGATCAATACATTTCGCAATGTAACCGGCAGCGTGTCCAAAGACGGCATAGCAACTATCGCCGTGATGCTTGATAGTGTGGACACTAATAATGAAATCCGTGACCCGCGCATGACAGAACACCTGTTCGAGACAGAAAGCTATCCGGTTGCGACAGCCAGCACTAAGCTCGACATGTCAGTCTTTGACAATCTGGCCATCGGCGCGCGCCATACGGAGTTGCTCGATATGACTATTGACCTGCACGGCGTATCCGAACAGATGGATTTTTACGTCATGGTAACACGGCTGGGCCCTAATAAAGTCCTCGTGGAGAACAAAGCACCATTACTTCTAGATGCCCGTGACTTCGGCATGGAAGCAGGCCTGACTAAACTGCAAGAACTGGCGGGCCTAGATAGTATTACTCCCGTAGTCCCAATAACAGTCTCATTTGTTTTTGAGCGTTAGCCGGACTGCGCAGCCTTTAAGGCCGCAATATCATCAAATGTAAGGGCGCCGAGAATGGCGCCGCTTTTATCCAGAAGTTCAATTACATTGGGGTCACCATGACCGCGAACGCTGTATAGGACCACAGCGCCTTCCGGGCCCCCGCCTTCTATGTGGACATCGTCCCGCGAGCCGACATAATAATTCCCGGCTTTACGGTGATCCCGCACCGACCCGTCATCATTATAGATGATCAGTTCACCGCCTAGGATCAACATATTAGTCTGAGATACATGTCGGTGCAGCGCGACAGTATCATCGGCTGGAAAACGAAAAACCGCATCGGCAATCTGCCGTTCCAGGTCCACATCAAAAACATGAACCTCCAACCCATCTACGCCCGGAAACGGGTAGAAAGTAATATTCGACATATCTGACAGCACAATTGGTTATCCTTTGCTTTTCTCTATCTTACCCGCAATTATCCCATTAAATAAAGCTATGATCTTAGAAACAGATATCCGGCCCGACGGCATTATGCGCCTGACCATGAACGATCCAGCGCGGCGCAATGCTCTGTCTGACGCCATGATGGGCAGCCTGTCAGGCGCTTTGGCGAGCGCAGCTCAGGATAAAGCGGTAAAAGTAATCATCATAGCTGCCAAAGGGCCTGCCTTTTGCGCGGGTCATGATCTCAAAGAAATCACAGCAGCCCGCAGCGCAGACGATAAAGGTCGGGCCTATTTTAACAGCTTGATGGCGAATTGCTCGGCGCTGATGCAGTCCATTGTCAATCATCCCAAACCAATCATCGCCGAAGTAACCGGTGTCGCCACAGCGGCAGGATGCCAATTAGTGGCCAGTTGTGATCTGGCCTACGGCGCAGATACGGCCCACTTTGCCACGCCCGGCGTTCACATTGGTCTGTTTTGCTCAACCCCTATGGTCGCCCTGTCACGCAATGTGTCACGCAAACACGCCATGGAAATGCTGCTGACTGGTGAGATGACCCCTGCAAGCTATGCCGCGCAGATCGGATTAATTAATAAAGCGGTCGCTCCCAAAGATCTGGGTCTTACAGTCATGAATGTAGCCAAGACTATCGCAGCAAAATCAGGCGCGACAATCAAAATAGGTAAGCGCGCTTTTTACGAACAAGCCGAAATGAACCTGGCCGACGCTTATGGACATGCTTCTAATGTCATGGTCGAAAATATGCTCGGCCATGACGCCGAGGAAGGCATCGGAGCTTTTCTTGAAAAACGCGATCCGAATTGGAAAGACTAGTTTACTCCGCCGCTTCAAGCGCCGCTTTATAAACTGAATTTTTTGGAATCGCGAAAAGATTGCGCACCATAGGCTCGAAAAATTCAAGCGGCTCACTTTCATAGTCTGGATCAAACGCCATCTGATCATATAGGTGACAGAACTGGGCCGTGTATTCAAAATGTGGATGGTCTTTGAAATTATCACGCAAATTTTTATCGAGCCCCAGATAGTCAAAGAAATAATATCCCTGAAAGATACCATGATTGGCCACCATCCAGTGGTTCTTCTCGGATACAAAGGGCTTCAAAATAGCCGCCGCTATATCCGGGTGATTATAACTGCCCAGCGTATCCCCTATATCGTGTAGCAAAGCACAGACCACATATTCTTCGTCTCGGCCGTCACGGTGTGCACGGGTCGCCGTTTGCAATGAGTGCTGCAGACGATCAACGGGGAAACCGCCAAAATCACCATCCAGAATACGTAAATGGTTCAAGACACGATCTGCCAACCCCGTATTAAACTCCATGGCGTGGTCTTTGATGATCATCCAATCATCTTTCGTACCTTCAGTCATAGCTTTGAATTTTGCGCGGTCTTGCTGGCTCATATACCTCTCCCTTATTCCATTAAACGCGAAATTTCACGGTAAGGCAAGTTAAGACGATACCGTCTGTTACTGTGAATGCTTCATATACCAATCACAAAACTGCGTGCAAAACTGCTCTGGCGGGGAAAAAGGGCCAGGTTTGTAATATTTGGAGCGCGCTCCTTCGCTCATAGACATGCAAAGACCCACATCTTCGGCATTGGTTACCAGCCAGACGTCTTTCATATGCGCTTCGTTGTAATCTTCGCCTTCCACGGCGTCTTCATGCACTATCCAGCTAGTATAGAGAGCGCACCGATTTTCTGAAAGCGGCAAGACCCAATTGGTTGCAATATGATCGGACGTGAAATGTACCCAGCAATTAGGATTTAGCCAGAAAGACAATGTGCCTTCCTCCGGCTGCCTGCCTGCAAAAGGGCCAATGAGTTTCTGACTGACCAATTCACCATCAAACGATATGGATTTAAATCCAGCCGCCATAGGATAACGGGCAATGCGAAAATTTTCGTCCGGCTCAAAAGCCTGTTCCTTCCACGCCAATCCCTTATCATCCCAGCGCGCCTGAGCCTGGCACAAAAGCATCTCATATTCGGGCGTAAAAGCGCCGTTAAAACTGGAAGGATCAAAAAGCTTCAGAAGGTCTTTATGATTTTGCGCGCAGTGGCAACATTCCCTATTGTTGATCATCACCATGAGCCAGTTGGCCTCAATGATTTCCGTGTGAAAATAGGCTCGCTTATAACCATGCCCGGCATTGGAAAATGGATCTGTATAAGGCGCGATTATTTCCGTCATACGATCAATTTCATCATGAGGTGGTTCATCGCCGAGACAGGCAAACAACATCATCCCTGCTTCGCGCAGCGGTATTTCGGTCAGACTGTAGTGCTTGCACTCATCCGATTGTTTAAACCGGTCTGGCATATGACTGGCATGAATGAGCGCCCCGCCATTTGGATCAAACGCCCATTGATGATTAGGACAAATAATCCGGGCTGCACAGCGACCCGTCCTGTCATTCACCAATCTTGCGCTTTGATGGGCGCAGCGATTGACGAAACAGCGTATAACGCCGTCATTGCCATGGAGAATGAAATATTCTTCGCCGAAAAGTTCAAACTTCAGATAGCCCCGCTTTTTGGGAACATCTCCGCGCATACCCACAAAAAACCATTTCCGTTCGAACAGGCGCTCCATTTGCGCCCTGTCCCAGATCACATCAGCTGGTAATCCATATCCGGTTTTATAAGCCACAATTCGCCTTGGCTTAAAAAATCAAATGGCGGAAGTGGGAAAATAAATAATTAGAGTTTTTGATTATTACCGGAACTAACGATAATTTGTGACTTCACTACAGATCCGGTGTGACTTGAATCACATATCTTATAATCAATTTGATTTAGTAAGACGTATATTATCAGGAGAAAGTAATGAGTGAAAATGAAGCGAAACTAACAGTCGAAGAACTTTTAGATTGGTTGAAAAAAAGTTCTGGAGATTGGGCAGGCGTGTACGCAAGGGATGGAGTTATCGGTACCTATGACGTAGAAACCGGAGAAACTATTGCCGAAATAGAAGTTGAAACTCATATATCAAATAAAACTTCGATAGCGTTCAAGGGAGACGACCCTACTAAAGTACATAAAGCTTCTGAAGCATTTTACATTGATCTAATTGATGGTGGACTCGATCAAAGTATCGAAGGACGGCTTAATAGTTTGGGCCATAATATTTCTATTGATAATTTCGAAGACAGTACCATGACCCAATGGTATCTTGTAGAGTGAGTATTTATTGATGCCGCTTTTTAAGCACTCCAATAACATCAGTCAGTTTTACATCTCGCGCCGCCAGGACGACCATTAGGTGATAGATTAAATCCGCTGCTTCGCCTTTAAGCTCGGCGTCTCCTTCGGAGATTGCCGCAAGCGCCGTTTCCACCCCCTCTTCTCCGACCTTTTGCGCGGCCTTATTAAGCGGACCAGATAAAAGCCTGGCTGTGTAGGAGCTGTCCGGATCGGCGTTTTTACGGCCCTCAATCAATTTTCCCAAATAGGATAGAAACGCAAGATCCGTTCCGGCATCATCACCGAAACAGCTTTGCGTGCCCAAATGGCATGTCGGACCTTTGGGCCGTGCCGTAACCAGCAAAGCATCCTGATCACAATCCACTTTGATATCAACCAGTTCCAGATAATTCTCACTGGTTTCGCCCTTGGTCCAGAGTCGTTTTTTCGAGCGTGAAAAGAACGTCACTTTTCCCAATTCGTGAGTTTTAGACAAAGCCTCCTGATTCATATAACCCAGCATGAGAACCGTTCCATCATCGGCGTCCTGAATAATAGCCGGGGCCAAGCCGTCCCCTTTTTCAAAATCTATTTCATTCATAGTCTTATCTCTATACCGCTATCTTTGAGAGATTGTTTTAAATCCGGAATGGCTATGATGGATTTATGAAAAACACTGGCTGCCAGCGCCCCGTCAACACCTGCCTGTTCAAACACATCCTTAAAATGGGAAACTTCTCCAGCTCCGCCTGAAGCAATGAGCGGAACAGGACAGGCCGCACGCAATGCCGAGAGCTGCGGGATATCATATCCTTTTCGCATGCCATCCTGGTTCATACAATTGAGCACAATCTCGCCGCAGCCCCGGTCGATGACTTCCTTTGCCCAATCGAGCATTTCCCGGCCGGTTTCACGCATTTTATCCGGATCACCCGTATGGGATTTAACGCGGTAAACGCCGTGATTCTCGAAACTGTCAATGCCGATTACAATACATTGTGTCCCAAAGGCGCCGACCAGTTCATTGATCAGTTCAGGACGTGCCAGCGCCGGAGAATTAATCGATATTTTGTCTGCGCCCGCAGAAAGACGGGCACCTGCCGCCGCAACGCTATCAATACCGCCCGCCACGCAGAACGGGATATCAATTTCGCTACTGATCAGACTGATCCATTCTGGACTCACAGTCCGGTCATCCGTACTGGCCGTGATATCATAAAAGACCAGTTCATCTGCGCCCTCATCGCGGTAACGCATGGCAAGCTCTAATATGTCGCCTACGTCTTCGTGATTGCGAAATTGCACGCCTTTCACAACGCGGCCGTCGCGGACGTCCAGACAAGGTATAATCCGTTTCGCTAACACGCGATTGCCTCATTAAGGGTGAATTTATTTTCGTATAGCGCTTTGCCGATGATAATACCGTGGGGTTTTAATACCTTCAGCACTTTCACATCATCCAGAACGCCAACACCGCCTGAAGTGATCAAATCAAGCGAAGCATAATGCTTGCCGATCGCCTTATAAAGTTCCACATTAGATCCCTGCAGAGCACCATCTTTCTCTATATCTGTAACTAGGATGGTCTTAAGGCCTGAAGCTTCATATTCGCCCAATATTTGCCATAAGCTTTTCTCGCCCGTTTCCTTCCATCCATGGGAGGTCGGATAAGGCACGCCGTCTGCATTCATTTTGACATCCAGCGCAAGCACGATTTTTTCGGGGCCGAAATCTTCTATCCATCGGCGAATTAAAATGGGCTGTTTTAGCGCAAGCGACCCGATCACGACGCGCTCAATGCCGCCCTCAAGAAGACGTTCGACCTGAGAGCGCTCTCTTATGCCGCCGCCGGTTTGAACTTTCAGGCCGCTATTTTGCGCAATGTCGATAATAAGCCTTGATTGCCGGGCATCAGCGTCTTTTGCGCCGTCAAGATCAACTACATGCAACCACTCTGCACCAGCTGCTTTAAAGCTCTTCGCGACATCAACCGGATCAGCATCATAATTGGTGCGTTGATTAAAATCTCCTTTAAGCAATCGCACACAACCGCCATCCATAAGATCTATTGCTGGGAAAATATGTGTCACAGCTCAAGCTCCAAAAAGTTTCGTAAAATCTGCGCGCCAACTTTACTGCTGCGCTCCGGGTGAAACTGGCATCCCATCACATTGTCTTTGCGAACAATGGCTGTAAACGGATTACCATAATGACACGCCGCCACTGTATATTCGCTCAGCGGAGCTCCATAAGAGTGAACGAAATAAGCATGGTCACCCGAATTGATGTTATTCACCAAGGCAAAATCAGATAAAGGATGCAGCTGGTTCCATCCCATATGAGGTGACGGCAAATCCCGCGTATCAAGTGCCCCTACATGACCTGGGATTAGCCCGAGTCCTTGTATAGTTTCGCCGCCTTCTTCCAGGCTATCAAATAAAAGCTGCATGCCCAGACATATCCCCAATAAAGGCTGTTTCGCAGCGCGGATAATATCTTCGAGGTTTTTGGACTTGATGTTATTCATCGCATAAGGCGCAGCGCCCACGCCTGGCAGCACTAATTTGTCCGCCTTGTTGATAATTGTGAAATCGTCAGAGATCACAGGTGCAACACCCAGGCGTTCGAAAGCAAAATTGACGCTTGATAGATTAGCGCAGCCCGTATCAATAATGACCAGATTCACTATATCACGCCTTTAGTGGATGGAATATCCATGGTCGGCCCCCGCGAAATTGCCGGGCGAAGCGCGCGGCCAACGCCTTTGAAACAGGCTTCAATCATGTGATGGGTATTATCCCCTTTCACATCAATCTGAATCGAAGCACCAAGCGCTTGTGAGAGGCTCAGAAAAAAATGCGGGCACATCTCGGCTGCAAATTCTCCTACATTTTGCGACGGGAAATCCCCATTAAATACAAAGGCCGGACGCCCCGATAAATCAATAGCGACTCTGGCCTGTGTCTCATCCATAGGCATGACAAAACCATAGCGGCCTATCCCGGCTTTATTGCCCAGCGCCTGTTTAAGCGCAGCGCCAAACGCCAGCGCCGTATCCTCTACGCTGTGGTGACTATCTATGTGCAGGTCTCCGGCGCATTTTAGCGTCACCCCCATACCGCCATGTTTTGCGATTTGCTCCAGCATGTGATCGAAAAATCCCAGGCCAGTTTCAATGGCTACATTTGAAGGATCATCCAGATTGACCCGAACAGAGATATCCGTTTCTTTAGTCGTCCGAAACGCCTCTGCTATGCGTTCATTTTTGACCTGTTCTCGCGTAATACCGAGCGCGCTAAATAATAGATCGTTTTCTTCGGGCGTTCCAACAGAAATGCGGAAGTGACCGGGAATTTTTGAGCGAAAATCCCGTATTCTTATATTAAACCGTGACAGCGCTGCAAGGAGTGCTTTTTCGTCTTTGGCTTTGAGTAAAATAAAATTAGCATCGGACGGATAAATTTTTTCGATCAGATCACTTTTAGGCAAAGTTTTTAAAAGGCGCGTCCGCTCTGCCTTCCAGATATCCAAGCGTGTATCATGCACGGCCATAGCAGATGGCGCGAGAGCTTTCATTACCGCCTGTTCCACTGGGCGCGGCACAGGATATGGCGGCAGAACTTTAAGCATCAAATTGATAATCGCGGGATTAGCCAGAGCTACTCCTGCCCGAACGCCTGCTAGACCATAAGCTTTGGAGAGCGTCCGGGTTATGACCAAATTTCGATATTCGCCGATTATGTTCGACAAACTCGATTTTTTAGAAAACTCAACATATGCTTCGTCAACCAAGATAAGCGTATCCGGGTTATCGATGCAGAGGGACTTTACAAAAGCCCGATCAATTGAATTCCCGGTTGGGTTATTCGGCGAGCACAACATCACCACTTTGATGTCATTATCCATTAGAGCTTTTTTGACAGCCCGCTGATCAACGTCATAATTTTGATCCAGCGGAACTTTTACTATGCCTGCACCTTGTATCTGCGCCGCAATATCAAAGTAACCGAAACTGGGCGGACAGATCAAAATATTGTCCTCACCCGCTTCACAAAATGTACGTAGCAAAACATCAATGGCTTCATCCGCACCGCGTCCCAACATGATCATCTCAGACGCTACGCCGTAAAGACCTGAAAGGCGCTTCATTAATACCGGAGGCTGCTGAGCTGGATAGCGATTATAAGCAGCTTCATTAGGCCCGGCTGGCGGGGGAGCCCACGGACTTTCATTAGCATCCAAATGCAGTGCATCCGTCGAAGCACCTCGTGCGCTATAAGCTTTAAATCCGGCTATGACAGGGCGCGCGATTCCATTCGCCCATACCGCATCATCACGCATGACATTACTCATTTCAGAGCCTCCAATCGGAAAGAAACTGCCCGCTTATGGGCATCCAAACCTTCCATTTCTGCCAGGGTTTCAACTGTTGGGCCGAGCGCTTTTAAGCCTGCGGCAGTTAATTGCTGGAAAGACACATATTTATAATAACTCTCTAGCGTCACGCCGCTATAATTCCTCGCCGCGCCATAAGTCGGCAATGTATGGTTGGTACCGCTGGCATAATCACCAACGCTTTCCGGCGTCCAAGGGCCAATAAAGACAGAACCCGCATTGACGATAGTTTCTGCCAAAAGCTCGGCACCTTTGTTTTGCAGTATAACATGCTCGGGGGCGTAAGCCTCGACGATATCGCAAGTCTGTTGAAAATCATCGGTAATAATCATCCGGCTGCTTGCCATAGCGGCGCGGGCAATGTCAGCTCGCGGCAAGGTCTCCAATTGGCGATTAACTTCAGCGCTCACAGCCGCCGCCACATCTTCATCACTTACGACACAAATAACCTGAGCCAATTTATCATGCTCAGCTTGTGACAATAGATCAGAGGCTACAAAGACCGGGTTGGACGTGGCATCTGCTATCACCATGGCCTCTGATGGACCTGCCGGCAGATCAATAGCCGGTCCGCCGGGAATTTGCGCAGCTCGTGATTTTGCAGTCGCTACATAAGCATTCCCCGGACCAAAGATCTTATCACATTTTGCGATTGTCTCAGTGCCATAAGTCAGCGCCGCAATGGCCTGCGCGCCCCCGCAAGCAAATACTGCCGTCACATCGCAGAGATAAGCCGCCGCCAATATAGCTGGATTAATTTTACCATCCTTACCCGGAGGCGTCACCATGACACGATTTTGACAGCCGGCAACTTTCGCAGGCACAGCGAGCATTATTGTGGTTGAAACTAAAGGCGCTGTTCCGCCCGGTACATAAAGCCCAACCGTTTTAAGAGCTCTGGGTTCACGGCGGCACATCACGCCCGGCATGGTTTCTGTTTCAATAGAAGTTGGGCGCTGGGCGGCGTGAAAAGTTTTGACGTTGTCTCTGGCGATTTCAAGCGCATTTTGTTGCTCACGCGGCAGAGCGTTCCAAGCAGCCTTCCATTCAGAAATCGGCACAGATAGGGTCTGGATGGTTGGTGCATCAAAACTTTGGGTATATTCCAGAACAGCCATATCACCGCGCTTTTTCACATCATCCATGATACCTGCGACAGCACTTAGCAATTTGCCGTCATTCAGCCCGTCTGGACGCGATAAAATTTCGCGCTTCTCAATGTCTGAAAGCTTATCCCAAAAATAGGTTTTCATCCGGCTAGGCCATCATCTTTTCTATTGGCAGCACTAGGATAGCTCTAGCCCCGAGACCTTTGAGCGTTTCCAATGTCTCCCAGAAAATATTCTCGGTACAGACAGCCTGCAAAGCGACCAAATCATCATTGCCAGCCAGCGGCATAATGGTAGGTGCATCAGCGCCGGGTAAAAGCGCCGTGATCGCGTCTACTTTGTCCTTAGGTGCATTCATCATGATATATTTGGTTTCGGTTGATTTAATGACCCCGTCTATTCTCCGTGTGAGCTTATCGTAAATCACTTGTTTCTCTGGAGATAATTCTCGGCCCGAATTTATCAGCACGGCCTCAGAATTTAAAATAGTCTCAAAAGCGATCAGGCCATTGGCTTCCAGCGTAGCGCCTGATGAAACCAGGTCGCAAATGGACTCGGCGATACCGATGGAGGGAGCAAGCTCAACAGCGCCTTTCATTTCAACTGACTTGGCATTAATGCCTTGCTCTTTTAAAAATTGACCAAGGACACCGGGATAAGTCGTGGCAATTCGCGTCCCTTCCAGGTCAGATGTTTTTTGTATCGGGCCAGTTTCCGACGCGGCCAAACACAGTTTACAACGTGAAAAGCCAAGCCGCATAGTTATCACTGCGTCCAGGCCATCCTTGGCAGAAAGCTGCTCTTCGACCAGAACATTCTCACCCACAATTCCAATATCTGCGGCATTATTAGCCACAAAAGACGGGATATCGTCATCACGAACAAGTAACAGATCAATGGGCATGTTTTTCACCCGTGCCAGCAAACCGCCACCCCGTATAGCAAAGCGCAGGCCGCATTTTTTGAGGAGCGCATAACTGTCATCCGCGAGCCGCCCTTTTTTCTGAAGGGCGATCCTTAATCTTTGGTCTGTCATTTTAATGATCCTGAGTTTTAATACGATCTAGGACGATGCGATAACCCTGATGAGGCTCATCCTTTAAAAAACGAGCCACACGCCCGATCGTAGTTGTAGAGACGCCTGTTTCAGCCGAAATATCCCGATAAGACATATCTGTTTCTGCCAAAAGGCGCGCCACTTGCCACCGTTCTGACAAAGCTCTCAGCTCCGCAGGCGTGCACAGATCCACCAGGAAACGGCGCATTTCTTCCGGCGTTTCCAGACGTATCAGAGCCTCGGTAAGACCGTTCATATCAAGTGTTGTTTTGCGTCATAATGTGTTATCGTGTTAATACAAAGCCGCATATGAACGACTATTCCACGAGAGTCAATGTGAATTTTTTGTAATTCAATGGACATGAATTATCAGCCCCTGTTCATATTTTATTAGCTATTGAAAACGGGTAGATTTCCTAAAAAAGGGGCAATTTGTGAATAAACGGCTTTCAACCACGGCGCTATTAGCCACAACACTTTTGACAACGGCATGTGCATCCACGGCCACAGGTTCCAAGCAATCGGTCTTAATGACCAAGACACAAACCCAATCTTTAAAGACACAGGCACCTGCCGGCAGCCTCATGGCAGTGGTACGATATCCGGCCGTTGTTGACAGCAAAGCCCGCGATAAGTTCAGAGAAGCCTATATGGCCTCTCCTATTGGCGGCCGGATTTCAGCTTCAACAGCCAATAGTACAGAAGCTCAGAACATTGTCGACAGCTCGGTCGTCAAATCCAATTACTTCGCGCTTTCTCTGTATAAAGAACTCGCAGCCCGCCTGCCTGAACATTCCGTCTTGCTGTCACCGCACGAAATTAAGTTAGGCCCGGACGGTCAGTTAACATCTGAACCGATTACCCAGGCAGAAAGCCTTCCCAGCGTGGTAACCGTTGACTTTGCCACTTATTCTTATCCTGATCCCAAGAAAATGATGGATAAAAATCCCCTGACATTCGGAGACCTGATCTCGCCTATGGTAACTGTCAGAACGGATCACCGCGCCGCCGTGCCGACACATGGCGTTTTGCTATCCAGTAAACCTTTAAAAGATCATGCTGTAGGCGGCGGGTATAAAGCGGCTCAAGCCTCATTGACTGAGCTGCAATCCGGAAGCTTTGATACGGATGTCCCAGAGCTGGATTTCATCTCTTACATTTCTAAAGACGTAACCCGTTCAGCCGCGTCTCATCAACTTTCCATGAATGCGCCTGAAAATGTAGTTCAAATATCGCCAATGGAAAAAATTAAAATGGACGGCTCCAAAATCACCGCCCTGAATAAAGGCCAGAAAGGCGCTGTTGATCCTTTGCAGCCTGTCTTTTCCAAAGGCTTTGCCAATCGTATCATTGATATTATCAATGATACAGCATCTGAAAAAACAGCTATGGGTAAGCGCGCAACCGCTATTGCCTCTTATGACCCGTCTCTGGCCGCACTGACATTTGTCGGCTCTAATGATGCCGATTATCTGGCCCGGTATAATTCCGCGATCCGTCTTTTAGACGCTGAGAAAAAGTACCTCTCTGTTCAGTCTCTACGATTGTTTGACGGTGTTCATAACGGTGAAATGGGCGCGCAGGTTCGCGACATGTTAAAAGCTGAACACAACATTTTGGAAAAGCGCCGCGCTCTGGCCCGAAAGCAAAATCAAGCTGCTGCTCTGGCCATTTTAGGTGCGGTCGCCAGCGGCGTTGCGATTTCCCAAGGCAGTAACGGACAAAGCGAGCGTCAATGTGACCGCTATGGCCGGTGCCGTATTGTCAACCGACCAAATTACGGACAACGTATTTTAACCGATGTGCTGGTAAACGCATCCATTTATGCAGGTACTCAAGCTTTTGCCTATAAAAACGAATCCAAAGCTATTGGACAAAACTATCTGACATCCATTGTCCCTGCCCTTGAGCAGCAGACTAATGTTCAGATCGATCTGATCGATTCAAACGAAACCATCACGGCCATTCGGTTCGAAGATTTGAAAGATAAACTCAAAACGCTTTACAATGATCGTCAGCGGTCACTTGAAACGATCGCCACGCGCTGTGCCTATAACCATGAAGGTGGCAGCCAAGGCACCTGGATGGGCGTTTGCGAAGGCGGTGTTGCCAATGGCAACGGTGTCGGCGTCATTAAAAATGCAAGCGGCAAGTCCGTTGAATATTATGGTTACGCGTCCGGCGGCATGGCTAATGGTCCAGGCTATATGATCATTCATGAACCCTCTGGTTCTTACGCGCTGGAAGGTAACTTCTCTGGCGGCAAGGCCGATGGCGTCATGCGCGTCTCAAAGGCGGGGCAATCTGACAAACTTCGTAATTACAGTGCCGGTAAAGACACTGGCGGCGCATCAAATGCAGCTGCAGTCATGTCACCATTTAATACCCGCAGCGGAGCCTAAGACATGATCCGTAAAACAAGTCTCATAACGCTGTTACTGCTTGGCACTACCACTGCTTTTGCACAGGAGACTCAGGCTGTAGAAAACACGGCTGCGGAAACAATAACGCAGGAAGCTCAGAATGTTGGAAATGATGTTCCGATTGCCGCCGCGCCGCAACAGGAAAAATGCATTACCATTATGTCCGGCTTTCCGGATAATGGGCATGTGCCGCGCTATCAGTTCTTCAAACTGACTCAAGAACTCAGCCGCGACATCACACCCATGTTAAAATCATCTCTGGATTATTTTGGCGATAGTTTTGTCACGGCCGAAACACCGGTCACCGAGGTTATCGAAAATATTGCCAACCCCGTGTTCCGCCAAGCGGCCCCTGAAATCACAATCGGGAATATGGGTTATCTGATCGACTTTGCCATGGACTGTGAAAGCTATCTCACCGGTCAGATAGAGAGTCTTGAGGCCTATGATAGCTCATTGACCGAGTCAGAGTTTAACATCGTCATTGCTGAAGACGCATTATTTATGCGCCAGATTTTGTCGGATACGCTCTTTCGCGTGAACGCGCAGGATCACGAAATTTTTGGACCGAGCGTACAGGCCTACGCCGATAGCCTGGTGACAACACGGGACGAGATTGAGTTTGCCAGTTTTGAAAATGAACTCGATTCCATCGAAGCCATATTCCTGACTGATTTGGATGGCAGGCTGGCACGTTCAAATGATGTGATCAATAATGAAATGGATCAGGAAACTCTGGTCAGTTCCATTCAGATCACTGATGATCTGAACAGCGAAGCCAAAAAAAAGCGCAAGCAAACCATGCTTAGGACTTTGTCGCGCATTCTCGGCGGACGGTAGTCAAAACGGACTGGATGGTTTAACGACGTCTTATGCGATCCCGACGGCGTACAATATCTGTTTTTTCCATGTCGGCACTCGACCTGTTTGCGGCGGCCCTCGCGGCCTTTATCATGATCGTTTTAGTGCTGTTTCCCTATTATAATAAGGGCGGCACTGATGTTTCCATGGAAGAACTTGAGGAAATGGTGAAGAAGCGCCGGGAAGCCGCTTCGACCCAGCAAACGGACATGTCGCAAATTCGGGCTTTACGCGCCGAAATCCGCCTGATGGATAAGCAGTATAAATCCACAGAAGAGAACATGTCTGAAATTGAGCATAAGCTTCAAGAAGTGCTCAAACACACCACCGAAATTGTGATCCCAGATCCGCAGCCCCTGCCGGATCCTGAACCCACACCTGATCCTGTGCCAGACCCCATACCGGAACCGCCCCGCAGCGTTAATCGCGGGGTGGAGTTTTCCATTCTGGGTCTCGGAACCAATAAAAAAGATATTGCCATAGTCGTGGATATGTCCGGCTCTATGCAGGCCCATAGAGACAAGGTCGTAGATGCCTTAAACGAAATTCTCAATCAGATGCAGCCGGACAACCGCTTTGTAATTATCGGCTATCGCGGGGGACCTTCATACAGCACTTATCCCGCCAGCGGACGCCAAGCCGCAGCGACAAGGAGTATGATTGCTGGCGCGCGGGATTTTGTAAACCGCCTGCCCCGTAAATTTGGCGGCGGCACGCCAACCCAAAGTGCCATGCTCAAGACTCTGAACCTGAACCCTCAGGCAATTATCCTGATCAGTGACGGCGCGCCGGATGATGGCAGTCCCCGCTCTATTGTGACCAATGTGACCCGGCGTAATCGAGGCCGCGCGGAAATACATACTGTGGCAATCGGTGATTATACCAAGGACAAAATCCTGACTGTGTTTTTACAGGAAATGGCGCGGAATAATAAAGGTGACTTTGTGGGGCGTGCACGATGAAAAAACGCGCCCGCGATATCGAAATATTCTCTCTGTCGTCGATTGACTTATTTGCGGCTGCCATGGGTGCCTTTGCGCTATTGACGATTGTCCTCATGCCTTTCTACCAAAAGGAAATTCAGGAACGTACCCCGGATAACGCCATTGCTAACCTTGCACGCGCTGCTCAGGAAAGCGCCGTTAAAACGGTGGAGCAGAAAAAAGCTCTGCAGAAAAAACGGGACGCCGCTGCAGCTAATGTCTCAGATATCAAATCTGAAGCCGATAAACTGCTGGCCAAATTACGCGCGGCCGAAGCAGCCCTTTTGGAAAAACAGGCTAAAGCCCGAGCCGCTTCGGCCATACCTGAACCTGAGCCGCCAGAACCAATTCCTGATCCTGAACCGGCACCTACTCCGGCTAAAGAATTGGTTTCATTTCGCTTCCTGGGTATGAAAACCAAAAAGGACGACATTGTTGTCGCCGTTGATATGAATAAATGTATGGGCGGACACGAAGCCTCTATTAACCGGGCTATTGAACGCATTATTGAAAGCCTGCAGGATAATCACGCTGTCCAAGTTGTTGGTTTTCAGCAGACGGATAGCGGACCGCGCGTTCGCAGTTGGCCCACATCCGGTCTCAGACGGATAAATTCAAGCAGTCGCTCACAGGCCATTTCATTTTCAAAAAGCCTTAGCCGCCAATTTGGCGGGTCCGCCTCTATGTTGGATGCGTTCCAGAAAATGATAAACGGGCCGGGTCAGGCTATATTTCTGGTCAGTGACGGCCTGCCCAATCCGAGCGCAAATAACGGCCTGTCACCGGACCGGTTAGTGCGAGAAATCACCCGTATGAATGGCGGGCGCAAAGAAATACATACCGTTGTTGTCGGAAATTACTTTGACTATCGCGGCACAGTTGAGTTTATGGAAGACCTGTCCCGGTCCAATAATGGTCAGTTTATGGCTTTAGCTTCGGGACAATCCGGGGTCTGTGATTAATGAGGAACAGAAAATGAAACAAGCAAGATTTGTTCGGCGCTTATTCGTCTACATGGTCGCCTTTATCGCGGCGGTTGTCTTTATCGGCATTTTGCGCGTGACCATGGGCGAGACCTTGCGGGAAATCCTGCTGGATGCGGATGCCTCGTTCTGGCCTTTCACTATTCAGAACATTATGTGGGTGGCTTTGTTCCTCGGTTTTGGCGAATTATTCCTGCGCTGGAGCTCCGCCACAGATGAAGAAAATCAACTCAAGCGCGGTTATCTGCCAACAGATGGACGCAAGCTTGATATCACCACGATTGATAAAATCCGCGAGGGCATTGCCAGCCGCAAATATGGTAAGGAAGCCTTTCTGCCGCGCATGATTCAGCGCACACTGGATCAGTTTAAAGTCTCTGGAAAGTCTGATCAGGCCATTTCTGTCTTGAACTCATCGCTAGAGCTTTACATGCATGAGATCGACCTGCGCTATTCTATGCTGAGATATCTGACCTGGCTGATCCCTTCTCTTGGATTTATCGGGACTGTAATGGGCATCATGTTTGCCCTGCAATATGCAGGCGTTCCGGCCAATGCGGAATCAGAAGATTTTCTCTATCAGGTCACCAGCCGCCTCGGCGTGGCCTTTACAACCACGCTTGTGGCCCTGATCATGTCGGCCATTTTGGTCCTGATACAATCCATCATTCAATCCAAAGAAGAGCGCGCACTGAACGAGGCCGGACAATATTGTCTTGATAATCTCATCCTGCGCCTTGAAGACGAGAAATAATTGTGAGCACTGACAATAAAAACGATTGGCAACCCGTCAATGATGGCGGTGATAATGGATCATCCGGACCCGCCGGCGGTGCTTATGCCCCCGGCGCTGAACGGGCCCCTATTTTAAAATGGACATTGGGTCTCTTGCTTTTGGCCCTGGTCGCCATAGCAGCAATCTGGCTCCTCTCCAAAGTTGTCGTGAATGATGAATTGCCGCAAGGCACATTTGAACTGCCGCGTGCTGAACAAACCGATAAGGGCGAAGAGCAAGCCCCGCCAAAATCCGAAGATGAAAAGGCTTGGATTGCCGCCCTCGAAAAAGACACGCTCGAAGGTTACCGTGAATATCTCGAAGCCTTCCCCAATGGCCGCTTCAAAGACAAAGCTCAGGAAGAGATCAATAAATATGACAATAAAGCCTGGGAAACTGCGGAGAAGCGTAACACCATAGCGGGTTACGAAGATTATCTTGAAAACTGGTCCGAAGGTCTACACGCGGCCAAAGCTCAGGAACGTATTGACCAGATGAAAGCTGCCATTGAAGCGCAAAAACGTGACGCGGCTGAGCGCGCGGCTATGGAAGCTCGCGACTGGAAAACGGCGGAAACCGCCAACAGCATCCAATCCTATGAAGATTATCTGGGCAAGCATCCATCGGGTAAAAACGCGCCGACAGCTCAGGAGCGGATTAACCGCATGAAGGCCGATGCCGCAGCCGCCGAAGCCAGCGCCATCGAAGAAGCCGCCTGGCAGTCCGCTAAAACCAATAATACGGTCTCCGGCTATGAGACTTTTCTATCCAGCTATCCGAGCAGTAAATATGCGCCTCTGGCCAAAGCCGCTCTGGAAGATTTAAAACCGTCACCGGGCAAGACCTTTCGCGATTGTGATGTCTGTCCGCTTATGGTGACGCTGGCGGGCGGAAACGCCAATCTCGGCGCGGGCGAATCCGAAGACGGAGCTCGTCCTAATGAAAAGCCGCAGCGCCCGGTCATTATCGGCGCGCCCTTTTCCATTGGTGTTACCGAAGTCACATTTGCTCAGTGGGATGCCTGCGTATCAGCAGGAGCCTGCCCAGCCATCAGTAATGATAACGGCTGGGGCCGCGGCAAACGCCCGGTGATTAATGTCAGCTGGGATGACGCCCAGAAATATACGGCTTGGCTGTCGTCTAAAACCGGAAAAAATTACAGCCTGCCATCAGAAGCGCAGTGGGAATATGCAGCGCGGAGCGGCGATACAGGTCTTTATGCGGGCGGGTCCAAAAAAGCGCTTTGCGCCTTTGCCAATGGCGCAGGTTCAGAAAGCGGTCTTGCCTGGGCTAACAGCGAATGTAATGATCTGGCCTCTGACCGCACCCTGCCAACGGGCAGCCTGTCCGGCAATAAATCCGGCGTGAAAGACATGATCGGAAATGTGGCCGAATGGACGCTGGATTGTAATACGCTGAACCTAAAGGACGCACCGACAAATGGCGAACCGGATCTACGCGGATCGTGTAATCAGCGCTCAGTGCGCGGCGGCTCCTGGTTTTCGGGCCCGGCTGACCTGCGCTACTCTGCCCGCCTCATGCAGCGCCGCGGCGACAGTAATGACTTTACCGGGTTTCGGGTGGTGCGGAAGTAGCTAGTTAAACAAGCGAAATTTTATCGCCTGCTAGAGCTAAAACACCTACCAATATCCAGGGTATATATTTAACTAACAACGGCGCCCAAATTTTATCTGCAGCGTATTTTGAAAATCTCACTACCTTTGACTCACTAATTTTAGGGCCCGCTGCATATTGCTCTTTAAAGCTTATAGTGACTTTACATCCGTCAAACATCTGGGGTTTTCTTTTACTATCATACTCCATCGTTCCAAAGCTTCTTGGTTCATGGTTATGTTAAGAACAGCATTAACTGATTTTTGGGACATCTGAAGGGCCTCCCATAGTAAGACGACTAAACTCGAAAGGCTCTCTACCCGCATCAAGTACGCGATCATATTTTTGGGTTATATTAAATGGCTGTGGTAAATTTAGTAGGCTCACCGGCTCCTCCCTTCTTCTAAAGTCGTTTACATTGGCAAACAGCACCTATATATAGAGTACGCATTAATATTTCAATTCTATTTTTTAGAATTATTTTAATTCAAATATGTTCAATAAATATCTCTAATATATACCAGTAAGTTGCATTAATTTTGCGTAGTTTGACAGTGTTTTATACTTGTATTAAGATATTAATCTTATATACGAGCGAAAACTAAAATATAAACATGGAGCTTAATTATGTTTTTAAGAAAAAGAATGAGCACAAATTTGGCTCTTACTATAGTCGCTGTATATCTAGAAGTTTTAGAAGGAGAGAGCTAATGCTAGAATACAATACCGAAAACCCACTTGCAAAAAGCGTATGGCGCGCGACACGAAAACCTGAACGCAAGACCGTTAGCATTAGATTAGATACAGATCGCCTAGATCGCCTCAATGCTATCGTCGATATTACTCAAGCTGGAAGCCTGCATGAGATGATTATTCAAGCGATAGCTCTGTATGAAGGGGTCGTAGCCGAAGTAGTTCAGGGTAATGACGTTGTGGTTGTCGATAAATCTGGCAAGGAACCACCTATGTCAATCTTTGTAAATAAAGATGAGCCTCCAGCTAACACTTCTTTGGATATTCTTGAGAACGGGCAAGCTGTAGCCTAGTTGTAAGCCCGCTAAGTATTTAGCGGGCTTACTATCACAAGACCATCTCACATGTAATACATTTATTGACTCTGCCTATATACCCTCTCAAAAAAACATATCATCCAGGTTCTTTTCGGATTCGTCATGGCCTTGACGAATAGTCGAGATGTGGTGATTGACCTTTTTATTGAAGTCATGGAGCATGGCTTCAATATCATCGAGGGCGGCTTCAAGTTTGGCTTTGAATTTCGGATTTTCGTGTAAATATTTTACCGTGATATCTTCGGCGTCACTGTTTTCACGAATAAGTTTAAGAGCGATTTGACCCGTTTTGATTTCTGCTCGCAGGCTCAGCGGCGTAAAGTTCTTTTCCTTATAAAAGTCCTTTATGAGCCAGCTGGGCCGCGCGCGTTTCATGGCCTTTCCAACAGTTGGAAAAAACTCGCGCCTTAGCGCTTTTTTGAAAACGAGGCTGTCCATATTGGTGTAATAAACGCCAACTTCACCATTATTCCATCCGGTCGTAATCTTCGGCAAAGTTTGATCTTTGTCTGCATCCTTATATTTGATCAATTGCCAGATAGGTTCAAACGCATAGCTCTCTATATATTGCCAGCGTCCGGTATTTGCCGTCTTGGTCTTATGCAGCAGACCTTCATCAATCAACCGATCATAAAATGGCAAAACATAGTTTTGATCCACTTTGTTTTTATTCATCTGGTAGCCCAGATTTAACACACTGTCTTGCGGCCGTTTGCAGAGTTCCTTGAGCAGTTTTTCCGTACGTTTTGAATCCACATAAATGATCCAATAGGCCGCGAAATATTCCTGAAACGATCTATGAATAAACAGATAGAGCATGCCGTCTTTGCGCATGAGATTCACAGAATCCAGAACCTCGTGCAGAAATTCCTCAACCGTGCAATCAATCTTGTCATCCGGATCTTTAGTCAGATTCACATGCTCTATGGAGCGGCGAATAAATTCGTGAAGTTCTGCCTCCCTAAATTCAAACTGCTCTTTGTAATAGCTGAACAGACAAAAAGTGGAAAACACCAGGCGAAAGTCATTGATCTTCAGACAATGCGGGCGCTTAAACTGTTCTTTGATGGCATCATGCTCTGAATAGAGCGCGTGAAAAGCATTATCGTAAAACTCGATAATATTATCCGAAATATCCGAGATATCGCCTTTACGTTTAAAGGTGACCAACATCATGAGCGCCAGCAGCGGTGATGACAAAAACTCTGAATATTTATTGAAAAACTTTGGCGTGATCAGTGCTTTAAATCGTTTCAAAAGCCCCTCATCCAGCGGGACTTTTTCAATTAATTCCAAAGTCTGCTGTCGCTTAAACGGGACCACATCATAAGTATGAAAAACCTGCCAGCCGACAAAGTTTTCATTGGCGCGGCTGCTGACGACCACATTGCAGTTTTTATAGAGGCGTTCAAATTCCAGAATTTGCGCTTCGACTTCGTCCCGGCGTTCAACCGCGACTTCATCAAACCCGTCAAATACCAAAAAGAAGGTTCCGTCCGAGGCCAGTTCCTTAAACAGGTCATCGGATATGCTTTTGGAGGTCGAAATCGCATTACGTACCAAAGTCGCTATATCAATGTCAGAAAACTGATTAAACTTGCGCAGTTCAATCATCACTGGAATTTTGCCTTTGGGTTCATTGAAAACATCAAGCCAAAGACGTTTCATAAACAGAGTTTTACCCGAGCCACCATTACCACGAACAACTACGCGTTTTCCGTCTCGAATATCGCTGATAAGATCATTGTCGGAAATGGGCTTATCCGTTCCATCTTTTTTAACGAAGAAAGTCGGTACATATATATCCTCGATATTTGTATTCACCGAGCGTGAACAAATAAGTTGAACCGTAGAGGCCCGCTCATAAGTGTTCTCAAGATAGTCGGAAAAATTGGTGAAATTCTTCTCAAGCTTGGTCCAGACTTTCGCCTTGGTTGACGGCCCCAGCCTTTCCCAAAACGCCCGCGCGGTATCAAAGGCCTTACTCGCGGCGGCAGCCGCCGCTGTTGATGTCGGCTCAATCACTTATTTGTCCCAATATTTCCGCATTAATCCGCGGATGAAAGCGTATTTATAGCGGAAACTCAAGCCCTCTAACTCAAGTCTTGTTAAATGCTTCAATCTATGGAAACCGCATTTCACAATTTGAAACGGATTTCATGTCATCATCCGTTCCACCATTGATAATTTCCCCTATATTATATTTCTTGATTTCGCTCTCTGCCATCCAGTGGATATTATCCGCACTGGCGGCATTAAGGGTATACCAGTAAAATTCTGGATTGACGTTCATTTCTTTGTAGTAGTCGAGGTATTTTTCATGTTCAGGGTGATCCCTGGGGAGTTCAGATCCTTCTATTGTCTTGAAAAGGCTCCCTCCGGCCCAGCTATGGACACCTATGCAAGCACCTTTCTCGATTTTACGTGTTACTCCGGCTAAGAATAAATCCGTCCCTCCGGATGCAATCATACCATTAGCTGGAATATAGGTTGCTAATCCAGACGCGCGAACTTTACGGGCAATCTGCAAATTGGAAGGATCATCAGCAGAACCGGGCACATTATATAGGACCAAGGTTCTGACTTGGTTATTCTGATCAATCGCGCTTCCTAAAACTTGCGGGGTCGTGTCATCAATGACACCTTCCGCAATGATTTGGTTGTCTTTAACTATTGTAGTCAATGGATCATAGTCTAAAGACGAACAATTGCAGAGCACCCCTATGCTCAGGAATGCAATCCCATATCTTACAGAACGTGTTACGATTTTGGTCATGTTGGTGCCTTTTAACTGCCTAGGAACCTAGGTGGTGGTCTTTATTTATACCGTAATTAATAACTCTATTGAATAAAAACTCTGTTCATCTGCGGTATAACTGACATTCATGTCCCGCTCAGGGAAAATGTGCTATAGAAACGCCATGATGAAGAAATTTGCGCTTATTTTAGCTTTTTCCGTGTCCTCATCCGCGCTTTTAGCCGGCAATGCTATCGCGCAGGATAATACGACGACCACTAACCCTAATACCACTCAGACTGACCAGTCAGAGGAGGATTGGAGAAACTCGCGTAAGAAAAAAGATACGACCAGCGTCAATGAGATTGCCGACAAGATTTTCGGCCCGCGCAGCGGCGGCTGGAGCATTAATCAAGGCCCGGTCAGCCCCGTTGACAGCCTACCGCAGGAATCCCGTCGTCACATGATGAAAGAACGCGCCAAGGCCATCGCGGAAACACCGCCCGGGCAAGAGCCCAGCAAAGTTTACGAATTGTCTGAAGCTGCCAAATCAGATCCTGATCTGGCAAAACAGGAAAAAGACGCCTGGGAAGTCATTATGACCGACCTTAAGGGTAACGGTTCCAGCGGACAGCAGGGTCAAGGACAGCAAGGTCCCAATAAAGTAGCCGTTTCAGGCCAAAACAGCGGCGGGCAACGCAGCTCAACCATGCGCGGCGGCTCTACAGCTACAGCCGCCCAGATCATGGCAGCTATCAAAAGCGGTCAATTTGGCGGCGGCAATGGTCAAGGGCAGACCCCGGGCGGTCAGGGTAACTCTCCAACAGGATCACCGACCGGGCCAATGGGCGCTGGTGGGAGCGCTAATGGCCAAAACGGTTCAGCCCAACAGGGTCAAGGACAACAAAGTGGTCAACAGGCAGGACAACAGCAAGGACAAGCTGGTCAAAGCGGCTCTCCAAGCGGAACACGCGGAGGTTCAGCGGGCTCTATCGCTGAGATCATGAACGGTATTAAGAGCCTAGGTGGGGGCGCCCCTTCTGGACAAGGCTCACAAGGACAGGGTACTCAAGGACAAAGTACCCAAGGTCAGAGCCAGCAACAGGGCCAGTCTGGACAAGGCCAGCAGAGCGGAACTCAGCAAGGGCAGTCTGGTCAGATGCCGGGGTCAATGATGGGCGGCAGTCAGTCATCCGGCCAACAAGGGCAGGCTCAACAGGCAGGCCAACAGACCGGACAGCAAGGACAACAAAGCCAAGGCCAATCACAAGGTCAGTCCCAAAGTCAATCAGCGCAACAAGCCGGGCCACAGTCAGGACAACAAGGACAGCCAACGCCACAGCAAGCCTCTCAACAGGCAGCTCAGGCCGCAGCCCAACAAGCGGCTCAATCGGCTAATCAAGCAGCAGACCAGGCTATTCAATCCGGTAGCACGCAAGCCATCAACGCTGCCGCTGATGCTGCGCAGGCAGCTCAGCAGGCACAGGCCGCCGCACAGCAATCAGCGGAGGCCAGTGATACAGCGAGCGCCGAGGCAGCTGCTCAAGCTGCTGAAGCCGCCGCAGAACAAGCCGCCGAAGCGGCACAACGCGCTGCGGAAGCTGCCCAATCTGCGCAATCTCAGCAAAATCAGACGCAGCAGGCTCAAACTCAGCAAAGCAGGCCTAGCCCTCTGGATCAAACAGCAACAACAACGTCACCCGGCACGACATCTTCGACGGGTACTGGAACCAGCACAAGCGCCTCTGATTACATTAAGCGCCGTCAGGGCGGGAATTAATCTTATCCCGGACTTGTTTTCGGGATGTTTTAGTCACTTAATTTCAACTAACAGGTCTTTGGCGTCAATTTGATCCCCTGGAGCCACTAGGACAGCTTTAATCACGCCGCCCGTTTCTGCGTGAATGGCCGTCTCCATTTTCATGGCTTCAATGGTCAGCAACACATCGCCAGCTTTGACTTCGTCCCCTTCTTGCACAGCGATTGTTGAAATCGAGCCAGGCATAGGCGCGCCAATCTGTTGTTTATTACCCGCTTCTTTTTTGCGCCGTTTAGGCGCAAGATTTTGGACCGAGCGATCAGGAACGATGATCGTGCGGGGCTGCCCGTTAAGCTCGAAGAAAACTTTGACATTGCCATCTTCGCGAACACTGCCAATAGCAACCAATCGAATTTCCAGAGTTTTTCCGGGATCTATTTCAACGGAAATTTCTTCGCCGATATTCATGCCCCAAAAGAAAACGGGTGTTGGCAGAGACCAGACCGGGCCGTAAGTTCGGCGACGTCCCATATAATCCAGAAACACTTTGGGATAGATTGTGTGGGCTGACAGATCTTCGTCGCTCACCGCATAACCGTTAAGCTCAGCCGTAAGATCATTGCGGGTCTTAGCGAGGTCTACGGGTTTTAGTTTTTCGCCCGGACGAACCGTATAAGGCTTTTCACCTTTTAGCACTTTTTGCTGAAGCCCCGCAGGCCAGCCGCCCGGCGGCTGTCCCAATTGTCCCCGCATCATATCTATTACAGACGCCGGAAAAGAAATATCATGATCCGGGTCTTCAACCTGTTGACGGGTTAAATTCTGCGTCACCATCATCAGGGCCATATCGCCAACAACCTTGGACGATGGCGTAACTTTGACAATATCTCCAAACATCAAATTCGCATCTGAATATCTTTGGGCGACTTCAGCCCAGCGATCTGCAAGTCCCAGACTATCGGCCTGCGCACGCAAATTCGTAAACTGTCCGCCCGGCATTTCATGAAGATAGACTTCGGAGGCCGGTGAACTGACACCAATTTCAAAGGCGCTATACCCTTTACGAACCTGTTGCCAATAGCCGGAAATATGGCGAATAGCGTTGATATCAAGACCTGTATCCCGCTCCGTATGACGTAGAGCCTCAACAATAGATCCCAAACAAGGCTGTGACGTCCCGCCGGAAAATGCATCCATAGCGGCGTCTACCGCATCTGCCCCGGCCTCACAGGCGGCCAGAACTGTGGACGCAGCAATACCGCTTGTATCGTGGGTATGGAAATGTACCGGAAGGCCCGTCTCATCTTTTAAGGCCTTAACCAATAAGCGCGCTGCGGCAGGTTTCAACAGACCTGCCATATCTTTGAGACCCAGAATATGAACGCCCATATCCTTGAGTTCCCGCCCCATATTCACAAAATAATTCAAGTCATATTTTGAGCGGTCAGGGTTTAAAATATCGCCCGTATAACAAATTGTCCCTTCGCATATTTTTTCGGACTTGATCACGGTTTCAATGGCAAGACGCATATTGACAGTCCAGTTAAGGCTATCAAAAACACGGAACACATCGACACCGTTTTGAGCCGCACGCTCGATAAAGTTTACCACAACATTGTCAGGATAATTCGTATAACCGACAGCATTTGAAGATCGCAGCAGCATTTGCGTCAACAGGTTGGGCATGCGCGCGCGAAGTACGCGCAGACGATCCCATGGATCTTCTTGCAAGAACCGATAGGCGACATCAAATGTGGCTCCGCCCCAACATTCCATCGAAAACAGTTCAGGCAGGTTATGGCTATAGGTCTGCGCTATATTCATCATATCAATAGAGCGCATCCGCGTCGCCAGCAAAGACTGATGCCCGTCCCGCATAGTCGTATCCGTGATCATAACGCGCTTTTGATCTCGCAGGTAATCAGACACGGCCTGCGCGCCTTTTTCATCCAGTAGATTTTTCAGGCCGCGCGGCGGCGTTTCTACCTGCAAGGCCGGAGGTTCAATATGCAGCTTGGCAGTAGCGGGCCGCGATGCCCCTTTGGTCTGTCCGTGGCCATTGACCGATATATCGGCGATATAAGTCAACAGCTTGTTAGCCCGGTTTTTCCGGCGCGGAAACTTGAACAACTCGGCCGTATTATCGATGAACTTAGTCGTATAGCTATTATCTAAAAATTTGGGATGTTTTAGAAGATTTTCAACGAAAGGAATATTGGTGTTCACGCCCCGAATACGGAATTCTCGTAATGATCTATCCATACGGGCAATGGCCATCTCAGCAGTTGGAGCCCACGCTGTGACTTTTACCAAAAGACTATCATAATAGCGCGTAATCACAGCGCCTGCATAAGCCGTTCCGCCGTCCAGTCGAATGCCCATGCCGTTGGCTGATCTATAGGCTGTGATGCGGCCATAATCAGGAATGAAGTTATTGGTAGGATCTTCAGTTGTTACCCGGCACTGTAAAGCATGACCATTTAAGATCACATCATCTTGTGAATTCGCACCTGTTGCCTCTGCCAAAGTCTTGCCTTCGGCAAGTAAAATCTGGGCCCGAACAATATCGATACCTGTGACTTCTTCTGTAACCGTATGTTCAACCTGAACCCGGGGATTGACCTCGATGAAATAGAAATCATCTGTCTCCATATCCATGAGAAACTCAACTGTGCAGGCACATTCATAGCCCACATAACGGGTAAGTTTAACTGCGAGCTCACAAAGCTCAGTGCGCTGCCTCTCGGACAAATAAGGTGCTGGCGCGCGCTCAACAACCTTCTGATTGCGGCGCTGAACCGAGCAATCCCGTTCCCACAGATGATAAATATTTCCGGCTTTATCACCTAGAATTTGTACTTCAACGTGACGCGCCCGGGTGATCATCTTTTCAAGGAAACCTTCGCCATTGCCAAAAGCGGCTTCGGCTTCGCGGCGACCTTCACGGATTTTAGCTTCAAGCTCGTCTTCACTGTAAATGGGCCGCATGCCGCGCCCGCCGCCGCCCCAACTGGCCTTAAGCATAAGGGGATATCCAATTTCGGCGGCTTGATCTTTAATGGCGGTGATATCGTCGCCAAGTACATCTGTGGCCGGAATAACCGGAACACCCGCCTTAACCGCCACGTTACGGGCCGAGGCTTTATCCCCCAATAGACGCATAGATTCCGCCCGCGGACCGATGAACGCAATGCCTGCGGCGTGGCACGCATCTACGAAATCTGGATTTTCGGACAATAGTCCATAACCGGGGTGGATCGCATCGGCGCCGCTTTGTTTGGCAATGCGGATAATTTCATCAATGGAAAGATAGGCTTTTACAGGCCCTAAACCCTGCCCGATTAAATAGGCTTCATCGGCTTTGTAACGATGCAGTCCAAGCTTGTCTTCTTCAGCATAGATCGCGACGGTTTTTTTACCGAGTTCATTGGCCGCTCTCATAATCCGGATGGCGATTTCACCACGGTTCGCAATCAATATTTTTGAAAACTCAGTCATTCTAGCCTACCATATTTCATGTTCATAATATCGCATTATGACAGCGCTGTCATACCATTAAACTTTGCAACCCTGCAAGATGTAACATAGGTTTTCACATCCGCACCGTTTTAGTTTTGATATTAAATTATTTGGACAGCTAGATTACAGATTTTTAGATTATTTCGCATATTGCCAAATGCACTGCCCCGAAACATTCATTTCATTGAAATAGTCTGCAAGCGCGGTCCTCGTTCCGACAATTTGCTCCTCTTTATCGTTCCAAAGATATAATCTAGCTGGTTCGATTACTTTCGTCTTATAACGCGTGATAATTTGCGTCGGCGGGGCGCTCAGTTCGAATCCACCTTCTGCTGCACATGTATAATAACCCGTCTTCATAACATGAGTTCGAAGTTTTTGCCTGAAACGCTTATATCGTTGAGGCACTTCGAAGTAAGTGCAAGTCTCCGGGTTTTTCGGCAAAGATCGACTCTGGTAATCATTAGGACTTTCAATCTCCTCCAAAACTATATCTTGTAATTCTGGCATATTCACAGAATACGGTTTCAGTGGATTTTTATTCGAAATCAGTCGGCCATACTGATCCGTCAACTGATCATTGAAATTTTGAAATCCAATAAATTGTTGCTTTACGTAACGTTCAGTCCGCATTGCACAAACTCTTGGAACTGTTTTGTATACTATCGTCGCGCCGCGATCACCGAGTGGAATTAATACAGGCTCAGGATTTTCAGGCGTACGGCATTCTTCCGGGATGACAGTTTTTGTTTCATACTGTGGCGTAAATATTACGGGTTTTAGTTTTTGATTATCACTGGGATCCGGCTCGCAAATTTCATAAGATTGGCTAAGCCAATTATCGGCTGTTGGAACTTCGGCAGAAGCAATTTGGATCCAACCTACCGTGATTGTTAGCACTAAACTTGAAATACGCATCTTCATTGCCATGCTCTATTAAAGATGACCCCCTAAATGACGTCAAGTCTACTAAACATTTGATTGACTAAATTATAAACAATCAGAAGAAAGCTCGCGCAGCGACCCAAGCAAATATGGCTCAATAGGCCCCTACTCTTTTAAGACAGTTAACGCATAACAGGCGTCACCGCGCTTAGTTGAGCCGCCATTGATATTATAAAAATCATAAGCTTCAATCACGTAATTTCCTGCGCGCAAAGAACCACGGAAGATTTCTTCATCCCTTAGCGAAGACGAAACCTCCTGAACCAACTCGGCACCCTTCCAGATATTGAAATCCGGATCGCGCTGCTCTTCACCGGATTTACGCTTAACAGAAATCATATAATTTCCGTCTGTTTCCAAATCCAGTAAGACAAATTCGCGGTTCCCAAGCTTGTTATAATTCCCGGCATCATCAACTGAACAAATTTGGACAGGATCTTCACCTAAACGAACCTCTTTGTACACAGGTAGCGCTGAAGCAATAGATCCGCTATTGTTTTCCCCGGCTCCTTTTCCATCACTAGACGCAATCTTCTGACCGGATAACAACATTTCGTAATCTGCGTTATTGACCGATGACTGCTTCAAGAGACTCTCTGAAAATGTGTATATGGTTGTAAACACGCTGCTGTTTTTGAATGTGTCATCCGTAAGCGCTTGGTAAATCGGCGCAAAACCCAGCGACATATGATCAGACCCATCTGAATTATCATCATGGACATCATATATTATAGCCGCCACAGAACCTTCATTGAACCAGCCGGCGCGGACGGGGGACATGTCTTCGAAATCGATGACAAATCCGCCGTCCTGCCCCTCCCCGGAACTGTCCTTATATTCGGGATCACCCGTAATGATTGCAGATAGCGCATTACCGAAACCTTCGCTAAAAGCCACACGCGGATCAAGCTTATCGCCCAGACTGTGTAAGCCACCAAGGGAATCCATTCTGGCCAAATTATGCTCAAAATAATGTCCCCACTCGTGAATAATCACATGTGGATCGTATTCATCCGTATCACGTCCCTCTGCACCTAGCAGATAAATGACATTGTCATCCTTATGAAAACCGGATGTCCCAATCTGCCCTTTGGATTTATCACCGATTACAGGCGCATTATCCGCGCTCCAACGAATTTCAAGTTTCGGCATAACCGCGTCCGGATCAATGGCTGTCACGGAAGTGATCGCTTCATAGATAGGATCAAGAATTGCAAATGGCGCCGCAACACGGTCTCCAGTATAAGCGCCGTTATTCCACCCTGAGCCTGCATGAAGATCACGGGTTTGACTGCTCTGGCTGCCAGATGATTTTAAACTTCCCTCCATCGCGTAAAGGGCATTATCGAGTGTGTTATCTGTCGTCGAAACATCCCACGCCTGTTTATCACTTGCGAGTAATTTTGCCTGAACTTGAACTTTGACCGATGTGTTTAAACCAACATCAAAACTATAACGTCCCTGTGCATTAGTGGAGGTTGTTTGAATGACATTATCTTTGTCATCCAGAAGCGCCACGACAACACCGCGCGCAGGGCTTTTCACAATTGCATTATAATCAAGCCCGTATCCTTGGGCCTTATGCGGAACATGATCATAAGTAACTGCGCCGCTCAGTTTTACATGAGTGGCGGACTGGCTGGTCGTGGCCGGTGTTACAGAACTTGTTGGCGCAGGCGTTGAGGACGAGCCACCACCCCCGCAAGCCCCCAAGGCCGTGATCATCATCAACGCAGCTGTTCTTATTAATTTTGCACCCGGTTCCATCATAATGACGGAACTGAGCAATTAAGATGCCATTAACCATGAAGCGTCCCAAAAAAGAAGAGCCCCGGAAAATCCGGGGCTCTTGGCATTTGTTTTGCAATGTTAGACGGGAGTAAGTCTATGCCGAGTTTTAGAATTTACCGACAACATTAACCAGCCAGCCAATGTCTTCATCATCGCGGGCGAGCAAATATTCCTGTTCAATCCCGCCATAAGTCAGGCCAACGCCGATTTTGGCGTTGTCATTGATGTGACGGTACAGAGCCGCCAGACCGCCAGTGCGTTCAACCGTGCCGTCACCAATGCTAAGGTAACGACCTTCAAGCGTCGCATCCCAACGATGGGTTAGGTGGTAATCGAGGCGGATCACACCAAGATCAGCCGATGACTTATAGAAATCATCGCTCTCGCGGCTATCCGTGACTTCACCGCTACGATGGCCGTACTTTGCCCCAAGTGTCCAGCGCGGGTGAATATCATAACTACCATCTACAGAGTAAATTGTACTCTTCTGACGATAATTGACAGACTCTCCGCCAAAACGCTGTGACGACGGCGACAGATCATAGAGATAGACCGCTTTGGCCAGCAAGTTGAAACGATCATCCCAGACCGGACGATAGGCCGCTGCAATGGACGCTTCCGTAAACTCAGCTTCGTTAAAGTCGAGAGCCGATGTTCCTTCGCTTAGGTCGGATTTGACCATGTTGAACTTACCTTGCAGACGCAACTCATCACTCATCTGATAGAGAGCTGTCGAGCGCAGGAGCCATGTGCGGCGGTCCTCCCCGGTCAGGACATTTTTATCCTGACGGAATTCGGAGGTAATACCCGCCTGCATATGATCATCTTTGAATCCAACTCCAGCGGAGATCGCTTCGCGGTCAAGATCATTGACGCGGCCGAGCTCACCCGAGAGGTTCAGATTCCACTTACCTGGCTTGTATTCCACACCATAGGCATGGGTAACGCCGTTCAGACCGCGCTCATTGAATTGCATACGCTCTTCACCGTAAACTGACAGAGCATCAGAGAAACGGCGGCGGGCACCCAGATTGAAAGTTCCCATATTACTGGCAACCTGTGACTGCAATGGCAAATCATAGGCGGCATAATATTCGTCTCCGTCCTCGCTCTGAACACGTGCAGAGAGTCTGGCACCTAGGCCATCTTCACCGCCGGAAACTTCACCTCCAGCTAAGAGGCGTTTACCGATACGAAGTTCACCACCGACACCGGCGCGGTCAGTTGTGCGTGCATTATCACCTTCCAGACCTGCTTGACCGAAGACATAGACATGAGCGTCATTATTGAAGGCATACTCTGCACGACCACCGATAGAAGTACCTGATGTTGTGCCATTATCATTATATGACACACCACCGGAAAGCTTCACATTGTCATTAAGTGCATATTCCGCACTCGCCTCGGCAAAGCTATTGGTTCCAACAGTCTGATCCTCAAAGATATCGGCGCGAGCATTCAGGCTAAAGTCTTCAAAGACATCCAAGCGCATTCCGCCGCCATATTGCTCAACACTCTGATTGGTGTTTTCCGCATAACCGGCAAATCCGGCTTCACGTTTGCGCCAGTAAGCGTAAACACGACCATCGGCATCAAAGTAATCAGATAGATCTGTTGCAGCTTCGATAGCATAGGCCATAGCCTTGGCATCATTAGCCAGACCACCGCGGTCACGACGGGCATAGGTAAAGCCGCCATCATCAGAACGATAGGTTTCAACACCTGCGCCCTCAGTTTGTGCAATCTCACCTTTAATATAAGTCCCGGCTGCGAGCTGTAATGTCAGATCAGCTTCATAGAGGTCGCTTTCAACACCGCCATCATCGCCGTGATTATAAGTCACGCCAACTTTGACCAAGTCATTGAACCAACGGCTGGCACGCGCACCATAGATGCTGGAGTCATCGCCAGCTCCAAGCAGGCTGAACTCATAGTCAACTACCAGAACGGTTTCGTGACCAGACTGTGATCCATCTCTGAACAAACGGCCATCATTTGCCGTACTGGACAATGGACGGTTCAGAAGGATACGGCCCTGGATGAAGTCCATATCATAATCCGTGCCATAACTCATACGGCGACTTTCGATAACCAGACCTGAGACCACATCGCGTGTTTCAACCCGAACAATTTCAGAACCGATCGAAACGTCACCATGACGGAGATAATAGATACTACCACCCGTACCTTGAAGTTCATCGCGGCCCTGGCGGGTTCCACCCTCAGCCAGGAATGCGGTTACTTCTGTCCGTGCATCACCAAACTTAGTGGCATTGTTTTCATCCCAGTGCAGCTTAGCGCCATAGAGCGTGCGCTGGATGCGACCATATTCAGTATCTGAGAAGTTAGTCTGATAATTACCCCATAATAGGTAGTCATCATCGCGTTCCAGACGAGCGTAGATACGGCCTGATGTTGGAGCATCCTGCTCAATCGTGCTGTCATCACCATAGACAGGGTAATATTTGTCAGGATCAAGACGACGCAGAAGTTGCGATACATCCTTATCATCAAGACCATTTAACAAATCACCGATTTCAGCTTCACCAGTATCGGCTGTAGCCGTGAAGGCCCAACGATCGTTCAGACGTGAGCGCACATAAAATGCGACACGGCCTTCCGTAAAGGTATCATCAGAACTTGGACGCTCACCCACTGTGGCTTCAATCTGAGCCACGTAGAATGTGTCACGGTCCTTAACCTCAACCATGCGCACCATACGGTGCGTTGTACCATTAACACCAGCCAGCTCAACAGCAACTTGCTGCTCACCTTTTGGCAGGATCTGCTCGGATACAAAGCGGCCACTTTCGTCAACGCGGACTGTTTGCCCCATTACTAGAGCTGTGCCACCCGCAATATTGCGACCATAGACCCGAACCGCCCCACCTCTTGTCGTCACGTTGTTTTTAACCAAAGTGTTTTGACCAAAGGCTGTATAAGCCTGCTGTGCCCAGTCTTCCATAGACAGGTCATACTCAGCATCGCCATTGTGAAGTGACTTAAGCGCTGTTTCGTCAAAGTCACCATCAGAACCATAAGCCCTAAGGACATAAGACAGCTCTTCTGGCCAATCCTCACCCAGCGCGCCCGAGGCCTTGCCATTTGTCACCGCTAGAACCGCCAGAGGCGTACCGCGTACTGAGCGATCTGCATCAAAGACACGGACTTCCAGACGGTCCGTAAAGGCCGCATAGTTGTGATAGGCCTCGGCCATGATCATGCGTCCCTGTTCTGTGGCAACGATATCGGCCTGAGCATTGAGGCGTTTAACAGGATCAAGCGCATCAACAGTTGTTTCAAGTTCCGGACCTTCGGCATAGGATGATGTGCTGTCTGCCCAGCCTACCCAGCGCTGCAGACGGCCTGGACGGGCTGTTTCATCAGCGTAGCGATCCTGACGACCGGCCAGTGAAATAGACCGCTCACGTTCATCACCAGTCAGAGGTTTGGAACCTTTCTGGCCACGCATAGCGCCCTTCACATCAAAGGCATAATCATATGTCTCAGATTTATCCAAGCCGCCTTTGCCGTTAGACTTGAACGTCACACGCTCACCGTCTTTGCCCTCAACAGAGGATTGGTCATATTGAACCGGCTGGCGGTCACGCTCATCGACAAAGATTTCAGCATCGCCCCAGCTTGCTTCTAGAGCCACATCTTGCAGCGCTTTAGGAGCTAACTCTTCAATAACCTTCATGGCCAGTGTCAGATTAGCCTGAGCCTGATCCACGGATTGATCATCACTGGCGTGATAAATAACCAGAGCCCGCTCGGCATCAGAGTTACTGTTCATAACCGTTCTGATACGGCTGGCTGCTTCTGCAGTCATTAAACCACGATCATAATCCTGTTCAAACAGGTCAATGCGAAGTTTAGGACGGAAAGCTGCACCAAAGTTCAATTTCACGAACTTACCGCGCGTAGCCCGAACCACACGTGGATTCTCTGTTGTGGTTGCAAATCCAAGCGGCAGGGTACGAACATCTGCTTTGAGCAGGAAGTTCGATCCGTTTTCACTATCCGCAATCATGGCGCACGGTATGTGGTAACGCCCGTGACCATCTGTTGTGATGATGTCACCATTGACTGTTACCAGACGCACACCGGGTAGGCCTGGCTCACCATCATCGGGATAACCATTATGGTTCACGTCATCATAAACGCGGCCCAACACTGGCGTACAATCGAATGTCGGCTCAGGGATATAATCAACGCTTGCCGTAGCAATGGCTGAGCGCTCACCCGTATCGTTGTTTTGCGCCCAAGCCTGATTCTCATGCTGACCAAAGTCTACATTTGGCCCGGCAAGTAGACGCAGGTTAACACTCACAGTTTCACCAGATGCCAGATAATCCAGCGGAGAGGCATTCATATTGGCAATACCCCAGCTGAGTTGACCCGCTGTGACCATTTCAGGTTCCAGCTTCACACTATCAGTACCATCTGACACAGTTGCACTGTTTGGAATATAGGCAAACCCGGCAGGAATATTATCAACGATGTCGATATCCGTAACTGTACCCAGACCCGTATTCATAACCTCAATCGTGTAGAGGATCGGATCACCTATCTGTACGGTGCGTGGACGGGCCACTTTACGCACAACCAGATCACTGACTTTGGCTGCTGGTACGAGCTGAATAGAGGCAGTATCGTCCGCCAGAACAATTGATCCATCAAGTGGATCACCGCCCTGCACAGTCGCTTTATTGATAAAGGTACTGGCTGTTTCCGGAGTTACCAAAGCCTGAACATTGACAGTCAGACTTTTTCCTGCTTCCAGCTCACCCAGACCGTTTAAGACCTCAATGTCAGTCACACCGTCAAACCCTTCATTTAGACCGCCCGCATAATTAATCGGCTCATCTATTATGGAGTTCGTTCCGATTGTAATATTAGCAGGACCGTAAACTGACCCTAGATCATCTATGATCTGAATATCGTCTACGCGGGTTTCGCCCGTATTTGTCACCGTGAAGTTATAGCTAACCAATTGCTGACCATTGTCCTGCGTTACAGGATCAGCAGCAACAGTCTTGGACAAGCTGAGCTCTGAACTACCACAATGCTGAAGCGGAATATTATTCATCAGAATAGATGGATCTCCGGCTTCTATATCAAATGTGAAGTAGAAAGGTGTGTTGGTTTCAGCAGAGAAGTCCGCCAATTCGCCTGTATCACCAAATTCTGATGATCCCAGTATACCTGGATTACTTGGAAGCATACTCGTCACATCCAGGGCTACATTTTGAACCGGACGACGCGTGCTTGGTGCACCAGTATCAGGATAAGTCGGGCTCAATGTATAACGACCAGGAGCCGTCACATAGAACTGGTAGTAACCATTAGAACCGTCTTGAACGATTGTAATGTTATTGGCAGTTCCGAGCGCAGAATTTGAGCCAGCTGGACCGGAGACAGATATACCGCCACCTGTCAGAATCCGGCCGTTTTCTTCACAGTAGAAATAACCTGTAGGATCATAGTCTTCTTGGTCTGGAATACCATCACCATCACGATCTTCAGATGCGCTTTCAAGGAGGTCGTTCACACCATCGCCATCCAGGTCATTGATCACAAGCGGCGTCGGATTGACATCACTACTATTATCCGGCGTTACCATCGGATCATTCGATGGAACAGGCGATGACAGAACAGGTGCGTTACCGATCGCGGTATTAGCATTTGCAGGGCCGCCATTGGTTGTATCAACCCGAACCTGCAATGTTACCAGACCGGACTCTCCGACCATAAGCATTGGATTATTGGCTAACAAATCAAGATTTGAGGCCCCATCATAGGCTGTATTGGCACTTCCGCTATTAAACCCGGAGGCTTGCACAGTCGGGACGTCATAGATAGTTGCCGGGGATAGCGCTGTCGCCAGGTCATCCTGAAGCTGTAGATCCGTGAGTGTGACATTACCTGTGTTCTCCATGGCAATTTCATAGGTTACGTCATAGATCGGGCCACCCACCTGAACAGTTTCAGTCACAGATTTCGTAACACTCAATTCAGGTTCACGGCTGGCTTCTACAGTTACTTCATCAGCCGGTGATGTGGTGTTTCCTGCACTTGCAGTCGCAATATTAGTCACTGAGCCATTATCAATATCTGACTGCGTTACAGTATAATCTGCCGAACAAGTCAGAGTAGCCTGCGGAGCCAATCCGCCGCTTGGCAGAGCCGGACAGGTGACATCAGAAATTTTATCATCAGCAACACTGATCGCATCGGTCAACGTCACATTACCTGTATTGGTGACAACATATTCATAAGAAACAATGTCACCCGGCATGTTAAAGCTCGTGGTCAAAGATGACTTGGCAATGGACAGACCACTTTGCTGCGCTGCATCAACGGTTACGCTATCAGTCTCTGAAACTGTAGTGCCATCAGAGGCGCTCGCGATATTTGTCACTGAACCATTATCCAGATCTGCCTGCGTGACAGCGTAATCAGCACTACAGGTGATGGAGGCCATCGGCGCCAACCCACCGCTCGGCAGGGCCGGACAGTTGACCGTGGCGATCTTATCATCAGACACTGTTACAGGGGCCGTAATGGTCACATTACCACTATTGCTTACAACATATTCATAAGACACAATTTCACCGACGGCCGTAAACGGAGATGCATTCGAAGACTTGGCGATAGTCAGCTCTGGCGCCTGAGTACCCTCAATTGTGACCGTATCATTAGCCGAAGTTTCCGTTCCAATAGTCGCCGAAGCAATATTAGTTACCGAACCTGTGTCCAGATCAGCCTGCGTAACTGTATAATCAGCCTCACAGGTTAAAGTCGCACCCGGAACCAAGCCACCGCTTGGCATAGCCGGACATGTAATAGTTCCGATCTTATCATCTGCAATTGTAGCTGTTTCAGTCAGGCTCACATTACCGGTATTTTCCAGAATATAAGCATATGACAGCACATCGCCAACAGCGGAGAAGTCATTGGACACGGCTTGTTTATCAACTGTGAAACCGACATTTTGATCTGCAGTGACAGTTTCGCTTACAGATGGAGATATTGTCGTTCCATCACTTGCTGCCGCTGTATTGGTAACAGAACCGGCATCTATGTCAGCCTGGGAAACAGTATCCGTTGCTGTACAGGTAATCGAAGCACTTGGGGCGAGGCCGCCAGCTGGAAGAGCCGGACATGTTACAGTGGCAATCCGGTCATCCGTTACTGTGATGTCACTAGTGATGGATACATTACCTGTATTGGTCACAAGATAATTATAGGTCAGGGTTTCGCCAACAGCGGCGTAGCTTGTTTCAACCGCTGTTTTGGTCATAGCCAATCCAGAACTTTGAACAGCATCAACAGTCTCTGATACCTGTGGTGACGTGGTTGAGCCATCGCTTGCAGAGGCCAGATTTGTCACTGAGCCAGCATCCATATCGGCCTGCGTCACTGTATAAGTCGCTGAACAGGTTAGAGAGGCTGTTGGGGCCAAACCACCAACAGGAAGTGCCGGACAAGAAACTGACGCAATTTTATCATCAGATACTGTGATTGCATTTGTAAGCGTCACATTACCCGTATTGGTCACAACATAGTCATAAGTGACTGTGTCACCAGCGGCATCAAAATCAGCTTCACGAGCCGTCTTGGTCATTTCAAGAGCTGGTTCCTGCGTTGCTTCAACTGTGACATCAACGGTTCCGGATGTAGTTGTTCCATCTGTTGCAGAAGCCGTATTCATAACAGACCCTGCGTCGAGATCGGCCTGTGTCACCGTGTCGGTAGCTGTACAAGTGATTGTAGCACCTGGCAGCAAACCTCCAGCTGGAAGAGCCGGACAGCTGACATTGTCGATACGGCTATCAGTAACGCTGATCGCATCGGTCAATGTCACATTACCCGTATTGGTCACAATATAGGTGTAGTCGAGTTCATCTCCGACAGCCGCATAAGCACTATCTCCTGCGAGTTTCTGAACACCCATAGATGGAGTCTGAACTGCATTGACAGTCGCTGTTTGCGGTGGGCTGGACGTGGTCTGTCCATCTGTTGCTGTTGCCGTATTGGTGACACTACCTGAGTCTACATCGGCCTGGGTGACAGTATCAGAACCTGTACATACCATATTGGCACCTGGAAGCAGACCACCAGCAGGGAGTGCCGGACAAGTCACATTGGGAATACGGTTATCGTCAACATCAATTGGATAGATGATTGTCGTGTTACCTGTATTCGTCACAGTATAACGGTAATCCAGTGTTTCGCCGGCCATATCAAAATCAGCTGTCAAAGCTTCTTTGAGCAAGGAGAGCTCAGGCATTTGGTCAGCCGGTATGGTCACAGCAACCGGCGCAGAAGTTGCGCGAGGGTGATCACCATAGGCATTATTGGTAACTTCGCCATTATCAATGTCAGCCTGCGTGACCGTATAGGTTTCAACACAGCTTTCCACGCCACCTGGTACGAGATTCCCGCTAAAGCAGACAAAGGTACCGATTTTGTCATCAACGACACTGATGTCGCCTGTAAGTGTGACGTTACCAGTGTTCTCAACTTCGTAAGTATAGCTTAGAACCTCACCAACTGCAGCATAAGTCGTATCTGTCGATGACTTGCGGATTGTCAATGCTGGAGCCTGACTAGCCGGAATTGTTTCAGAAACCGGATCGGAAGTGGTTGTTCCATCACTAGCCGTAGCAATATTGGTCACAGAGCCTTGATCCAGATCATCCTGCGTAGCTGTATAAGTTGCTGTACAGGTCATAGCCGCATTAGGCGCGAGACCACCAGCTGGCAGAGCCGGGCAAGATACCGACGCAATCCGGTTATCTGTAATCGTCACAGGGTCCGTGATTGTTACATTACCATTATTGGTGATGACATATTCATAAGTTGTCACATCACCAGGCAATACAAAGTTTACACTTGTGGCTGTTTTCACAACTGACATGGATGGATCCTGAGTCGCGATAACTGTCTCGGATACTTGCGGAGAGGTTATCAAACCATCAGTTGCGCTGGCTAGATTGGTCACCTCACCGGCATCAATATCTGCCTGTGTGACAGCATAACTGGCCGTACAGGTCAGGCTGGCCATGGGTGCCAGACCGCCCGCCGGAAGCGCCGGACAAGCTACTGTGGTTTTATCATCTGCGACACTGATTGCATTGGTAATGGTTGTATTACCAGCATTGATGACTTCATATGTGTAATTGATGACATCACCCGGCATAGCGAATGTGAATGCATCGGCATCTTTAACAACAGTCAAAGCCGGTGCCTGAGTCGCATTTACGGTCGCGCTATCGGTTGGTGATAGAGTTGAACCATTTGAAGCACTGGCGATATTAGTTACAGACCCGGTATCAATGTCGGCCTGCGTCGCCACATATGTCGCCGTACATGTAATGGAAGCATTAGGCGCCAAACCTGCAAATGGCAGAGCCGGACAGGCAACCGTATCAATAAGGTCATCACTGACTGTCACGACTCCTGTCATGGTGACATTACCCGTATTGGTCACTTCATATTCATAGGAAAGAACATCGCCCGGCGAAGCATATGCTGTGGTTAGAGCCGTTTTGACCATAGTTAGGGATGGCATCTGGTCTGCATTAACCGTCGCGCTATCCGTTGGCGATGTCACATTACCATCACTGGCGCTGGCAATATTGGTCACTGAACCTGCGTCAATATCTGCCTGTGTCACAGTATAACTGGCAGTACAAGTCAGCGTAGCATTAGGGGCCAAACCCGTAGCCGGAAGCGCTGGACAACTCACACTGGCGATTAAATCATCCGATACCGTAATAGCATCTGTAATGGTCACATTACCTGTATTAGTGACGAGGTAATTATAATCCAGCACATCGCCTGTGGCAGCGTATGATGTATTAACGGCTGTTTTATCAACACTCAGAGATGGCATCTGATCAGCTGTAACCGTTTCGGAGACGTCAGGTGAACTTGTGGCACCGCTTGAGGCACTCGCCAAGTTTGTCACAGAACCCGCGTCCAGATCAGCCTGTGTCACTGTGTAGGTAGCCGTACAGGTCAGGCTGGCATTGGGGGCTAAGCCTCCAGCTGGCAGCGCCGGACACGTTACAGATGAAATTTTATCATCTGATACAGACACTGCATCTGTAAAGGTCACATTGCCTGTATTCGTAACAACATAATCATAACTGACGACGTCACCCACAGCCGCATAGGTTTGCGGGCTGGCAGTTTTTGTCATGGCCAGAGATGGTGTCTGAACTGCATTGACCGTTTCGCTGACATCTGGCGATGTCGTAGTCCCGTCAGTTGCAGAAGCTGTATTCGTCACAGAACCCGCATCTATATCGGCCTGAGTCACAACATATGTAGCTGTACAAGTAATTGCAGCGTTCGGTGCCAAACCACCGCTTGGCAGAGCCGGACAGTTGACTGATGCAATCTTATCATCAGAAACCGTGATAGCGTCTGTGATCGTCACATTACCTGTATTGGTCACTTCATATTCATATGAAACAACATCACCGACGGCATCATAATCTGCTGTCATGGCTGTCTTGACCGTAGCCAAAGAAGGCATCTGATCCGCATTAACAGTTTCCATGTCAGTAGCCGGCGCCAGAGTACCGCCACTTGGCGTACCTGTTGCTGTGGCTGTGTTTGTCACAGAACCGGCATCAATATCAGCCTGCGTGACAGTATAATCTCCTGTACAGGTCATAGAAGCGTTTGGTGACAGAGTGGTCGCAGGGCATGACAGCGCCGGAATAAGATCATCCGTCACATTAATGGCTGAAACAGTCACATTGCCTGTATTCGTAACAGCGTAAGTATAGGACAATACATCACCGACTGATGCATAGCTTGCACCCAGGGCAACCTTGTCAACGGTGAGCTCAGGCATAAGAGCCGCATTGACGACTGCGCTGTCAGTGCTGTCTGGACCAACTGATCCATCAGGTAATTCTGAAGCTATAGAAGCATTATTAGTGACGGAGCCAGCATCTATATCAGCTTGGGTAACCGTATAACTCGCATTACAAACCATAGTTTGCGCTGGAGCCAGAGTTGTAAACGGACATGAAACTGTCGCGAGATCATCTGAAATAGCAATAGCTGACAGAGTTATCGTACCCGTGTTTTCTACGTCAAAAGCATAATCAAGAACGTCACCTGCCGTAGCAAAGCTCGTATCTAAAGCCCGCTTGGCAAAGCTCAGGGACGACGTAGCAGAACTATCAACAGTAGCTGTTGATGTTTCTGTAATCGATGTCCCGCTCGGCGGCACAGCTGTAATACTTGCATTATTGACAACTTCACCGGCATCCACATCAGCCTGTGTGACTGTGTAACTGGCCGTACACATCATAGACGCAGAAGGTGCCAAGGATGTTTGCGGGCAGGATACAGATGTCAAATCATCCGATAAGCTGAGTCCAATCAGGGTCACATTGCCCGAATTGGTAACATCAAATTCATAAGACAGAACATCACCAGCTTGTGTAAAGGAAGATGTTGTGGCGCGCTTCACAAAATCAACAGATGGTGTCTGATTGGCATTAACCGTTACGTCAACCGGAGCCGATACCAGTGATCCGTTCTGGCCATAAGCCTGATTGGTTACGGAACCGGCATCAATATCTGCCTGAGTAATTGTATAACTGGCACGACAGGTTTCAACGGCACCGGGTATAAAATTCCCGGTTACGCAGCTAATTGTTCCGATTTTATCATCGACGACGTTTACGCCGCCTGTCAAAGTCAGGTTACCCGTATTGGTGACTGTATATTCATATTCAACCACTTCGCCTGCTGTCGTAAACTCAGTGAACAAAGCTGCCTTGGCAATTGATAATGCCGGGCTTTGATCTGCTGGAATAGTTTCTGAAGTTTGCGGAGACGTGGTCGTACCATCTGTAGCGCTGGCCAGATTGGTTACAGATCCAGCATCAAGGTCAGCCTGCGTAACCGTATAGCTGGCTGTACAGGTCAGGCTGGCATTCGGAGCGAGGCCACCAGCTGGAAGAGCCGGACAGGAAACTGATGTAATCAGGTTATCATTCACACTGATCGGATCAGTAATCGTTGTATTACCCGTATTGGTAACAACGTAATCATAAGTCGTCACATCACCCGGAAGCTCGAACTGAACATCTGTGGCTGTTTTGACAACTTCCATGGCTGGGTTTTGCGTCGCATCAACAGTTTCCTGAGCTGTGGCATCGGTTAGAGTTCCGCCGGAAGGGTCACCGGTCACAGAAGCATTATTGGTAACTGAACCCGCGTCTATGTCGGCCTGAGTTACCGTGTAGCTGGCTGTACAGACAACGATTTCACCTGGATCAAGATTAGGGTCGTTATTACCAACCGCCGATACATCACAAGTGACAGAATCGATCTTGTCGTCCGTCACTGAAATATTGGACACATACACATTACCTGTATTCTCGACAGTATATTCATAATTCAGAACATCACCCACAGCCGCATAGCTGGTTTCGAGGGAGGCCTTCGCCATTGTCAAAGCAGGTTGTTGATCAGCATTGACTGTTTCCTGAGCCGTTGCATCTGTTAAACTGCCGCCCGTTGGCGTACCTGTGACAGACGCATTATTTGTGACAGAACCCGCATCCAAGTCAGCCTGCGTCACCGTATAATTGGCCGTACAGACAACAGTTTCGCCCGGATCCAGATTGGCATCGCCATTGCCTACTCCGGTGACCAGGCAGCTGACTGTGTCAATACGGTCATCAGTTACAGCGATATCAGAAATGGCAACGTTCCCTGTATTTTCAACGGAATACTCATAATTTAGAATGTCACCAACAGCCGTATAACTGGTTTCAATGGCGGATTTTACCATTGTCAATTCCGGTGTCTGCGTTGCATCAACTGTTACACTATCTGAAGGTGATGTAGTTGTGCCATCTGTTGCTGTGGCCACATTGGTAACGCTACCGGCATCAATATCAGTCTGTGTCACGCTATAACTGGCTGTACATGTGATAAACTCATTCGGAGCCAGACCACCCATTGGTAAGGCCGGACAGCTGACAACAGCCGGAGCCGGAATTTTGTCATCATTTACAGAAATCGGATCGGTTACAGTGACGTTACCTGTATTGGTGACTTTATATTCGTATTCCAGTAAATCGCCGACTGCAGCAAATGTTGTATCGACTGACGTTTTTTCAACACTCAGCGCTGGGGATTGCGTACCGTTCACGGTCTCACTGGCTTCAGCCGGTGTTAAAGTTCCCCCAGAAGGAGTCGCGTCAGCATCGGCGTTATTTGTCACACTACCGGCATCTAGATCAGCCTGCGTCACCGTATATGTCGCTGTACATGTTGTGCTGGCACCTGGTGCCAGACTTGTTACCGGACAAGTGACAGTCGCGATTTTGTCATCAGTGACACTAAGGCCTGTAATGGAGACGTTTCCTGTATTAGTAACCTCATAATTATAGCTGATCGTATCGCCAACAGCGGTAAAATTTGTTTCTACTGCTGTTTTCGTCATAGATAGTTCCGGAGAAGCAACAATAGTCTGAACATTGCCATCTTCCACAGCTGTTGTGATATCATCAGACGTCACACCTGCTGTATTAGTAATAGAACCGGCATCCACATCAGCCTGAGTGACCGTATACGTACCCGTCAGAACACAGGTCGCACCCGGTGCTAATGTTGTACAGGTCGTAGAGCTTGGTGAAATCATTGGATCGGATACAACAACATTGCTCTGTGTCGTTGTCCCGTCATTGGTTGCCGTAATGGTATAAGTCAGAACATCACCAACAGACACATCACCGGAGCTGTCGCCATCGGCATTAGCAGGAGCCGGCTTATCGATGGCCAGACTATCCGTCTGAGCCACAGGTGTTGTCTCTACGTCTTCAACCGCCGTAGTGATATCATCGGATGTTACGCCTGCTGTATTGACAATGGAACCCGCGTCCACGTCTGCCTGAGTTACGGTGTAAGTACCTGTCAAGCTGCAAGTTGCGCCAGGAGCCAGACTCGTGCAAACACGCGTATTAGGACTGATCATAGAGTCTGTCACCGTGACATTGCTCTGTGTCGTTGTCCCGTCATTGGTCGCTGTGATGGTATAAGTCAGAACATCTCCAACAGACACATCACCGGAGCTGTCGCCATCGGCATTGGCTGGAGCCGGCTTATCAATAGCCAGACTATCTGTCTGAGCCACAGGCGTGGTCTCCCCTTCGGTGACAGGCGTTGTAATCTCAGTCGATTCAACAGACGCCGTGTTCACAATAGAACCAGCATCAACGTCAGCCTGAGTGACCGTATATGTCCCGGTCAGAACACAGGTCGCACCCGGTGCTAATGTTGTACAGGTCGTAGAGCTTGGTGTCGTCAATGGATCAGACACAACAACGTTATTGAGTGTCGTTGTCCCGTCATTGGTCGCTGTGATGGTATAAGTCAGAACATCTCCAACAGACACATCACCGGAGCTGTCGCCATCGGCATTGGCTGGAGCCGGCTTATCAATAGCCAGACTATCTGTCTGAGCCACAGGCGTGGTCTCAGTATCTTCTAAAGGGGTCGTAATTTTACTGGAAACTACACTCGCCGTATTCAAAATCTGCCCAGCATCCACATCCGCCTGAGTGACTGTATATGTCCCGGTTAGCGTACAGCTTTGCCCGTTAGCAAGACTGCCACAATTTTGAGTATCTGGCGTTAGTTTAGGATCCGTAATGACAACATCCGGCTGACCAACCTGACCATCATTAGTCACCGTAATAACATAAGTGAGTGTATCGCCCAAAGTAACAGATGATGACCCGTCTTCATCTGCATTGCTCGGAGCGGCTTTATCAATGGCAAGACTAGACTTACGAACTGTAATCGTAACTTTTTCATTAGTCGTGAGAGTTTCGCCAGCGGAAAAATGTGAATCCGTACCTTCAACAGTCACATCACCGCTTAACTCGGTAGTGCCGACAGGCAATGTGCCATCACCTGCCGTGAATGTTCGAACAGCAGTTTTAACAGTCGCACTCCCGCCAAGCTTGGCAGAATAAGCCCCGTTAAGTTCGGTTAGCGCTTGTCCATGATCATTGGTTTCACTTTGAAGGTTAAAATCTTGAGTGGCTTCGTTGGAAACAACGTAACACACATTAACGGTATCGCCTTCGTCAAAAGTGGCTGTATCCAGTTGGTCTGCACAATTAGCATCCGAACTAACCCAGATATCATAGGTCACAGAACCAAAGTCCATGTCCAAACAAGCTTCTTCAACGGTGCCAACATCCTGAGCATAAGCGTCTTCGACATATAAACCCCAACTACCGGATAGTGGATCATCGCCGACAAAATTAGAAAGCAAGTTAGAACTCATACCCTGTGAGTTATATGTTCGAACGGTTCCGTTAATGGCTGGCGAACTTCCTACATTCGGAAAATTGGGTAGATAAGGCTGAGGCCAAACACCCTCAGACCCTCTATTATTTGAGCCTGTACAATATGTGCCCTCAGAGGAAACAGACAAATCCGGGCCTGAATGCGTATCTGAAAATGTAATATCAAAGTCAGCTCTGAAACAACCTGAGGCACCCTCCCCATATCGACCATCCCCTAGACGGAACAGAACAACATTAGTTCCGCTTGGGCTGCGAAGTTCAGCCGCCATATCACCTGTGTACTGGTGTTTGCCGCGAATGGATGCGCTGCCAACATTTTCAACATTCGTCCAAACGTCACCTGCTGTGAACGAAAATGGAATGGTTTTATTTCCGTTATCTTCCAGATCCCAAGCGATATCCCCACCGGCCGGTTGAGTGGCGCAAAAGTCATAAGCATTAGCCTGCGTACCCAACATCACCGATGTCATCCCCGGTATTATAAAGGCCAGTGTTGCGCGCAGCCATCGTGTAATAGATTGATTGCGTTTACTCTCACCAGAAGTGTTAATTTGGTTATTAAAAATATCGCCCATAACAGTCACCAAAGATTAATTCGTGACTATCCAATATAATGGAAATACATAAATGCGCGCTTAAGAATAGCGTAAAAATACAATTAAAACAGTGACTTATGTTTTTGTTTTGTTTACCTGTCTTACCTGAAATTAACCCTGACCCCTGAAATTTTTAACGGAGCCGAAACCAAACCGAACAAACTGTAAAGAAATGAAGCAAGTTGCGGACATTATGGTTAATCAGGATTAAAACCGAAAATTCATAAAGATTAACAGGAAAGTTGCGAAAGTTTGTCTGTTTTATTTTATTATAAAATTGCTGTTTCATAATCCCAAAAGACGGTTATTCTTCTCTAATGACACCCCATGATATTAAACGCTATGCGCGCCACATTGTTCTCAAAGAAATTGGCGGCCCAGGACAACAGGCTTTGTTATCAGCAAAAGTCGCCATAATAGGCGCGGGCGGCCTTGGTGGCCCGGCAGGTCTATATCTAGCGGCAGCCGGTTGCGGACAGATTACATTGATCGATGATGATATCGTAGACGCATCTAATTTACAGCGCCAGGTTCAGTTCGTGCACACGGATGTAGGTATGGATAAATCTATAGTGATGGCCGACACACTCAAAGACCTAAATCCTGATATTAAAGTAATACCCAAAAGCGAGCGTCTTGACGCGCAAAATGCTTCGAGCTTGCTAAGCGGACATGACATTATTCTGGACGGCACTGACAGCTTCGAAACGCGGTTTATTATAAATGAGGCCGTTCTGAGATTGAAGCTACCCCTCGTCTCCGGCGCACTTGGTCGGTTTGATGGTCAGGTTGCTGTATTTGACGCGGGACTAGAAACACCCTGCTATCGATGCCTCGTGCCCGAAACCCCGCCCGGAGCAGAAACCTGTGCAGAGGTCGGAGTCGTCGGCGCCCTTGCAGGTGTTGTTGGGTCTATGATGGCCTTAGAGACCATAAAACTCATTACAGGCGCTGGCGAAACACTTACGGGCCGTTTGTGGATTTTTGATGGGCTTCGCGCTGAAAGCCGGACAGTTGCTCTGTCAAAAGATCCTTTATGCCCTGCTTGCCATTAACTCCACAACTGCGTTCTGGCACCAATGTTATCTGGTTATTCAATAAGTTAAAATAAATAAATGGTGGAGCCAAGGGGAGTCGAACCCCTGACCTCTTCGCTGCCAGCGAAGCGCTCTACCAGCTGAGCTATGGCCCCTTTCCATTTCGGCCCTTTTGATAACAAAGGGTGACAGGCCTGGTGATCGCCCGTCAAAAGTCGGCGGAACCTAATTCGGCCCTGCCGGATATTCAAGTCATAAATTGAGGTGATTAAATCTCAATTTCTTCAACGTCATCGTCATCCTCATCACCTGTTGGTGGCAAGGCTTCATCGTCATCATCTACAAGCGCGGCATCCTGGTCTTCGTCCTCATCCGGGTCGAAGGTATTGAAGTCAGGCGTCCGTCCGTCGTCATCATCATCACTGCCGCCAGAGATGATCGCAGCATCATCACCGTCCAGCTCAAGCTCACGGGTTTCAGCCTCTTCCTCATCCATCTCTTCTTCGTCTTCCTCGGACTCTAGGTCTTCGTTATCCCCATTATCCATGCCCGGCTCAGGCTTGAGCGGCGGTACGGGTACAACCCCTGCATTGAGCGTTTCAAGTTCCTCAGGATCAAAACTAAAGCTGCATTTCGGGCAAACTGCCGGACGTTTAGTCAAATCGTAGAATTTGACACTACATTCGGGGCAGACCCTTTTTTCACCTAGATCGACCTTGGCCATAACTTATCCCTATCGTTCTGAGCTTTTGCTGCATTCCCAGGCGACAAACCCTTGTCATAGACTGACAATACAGCTAAGCGACGTCTCTTCGCTCCGCGTCTTAGCGATTGAAAAACAAGAGTCAACCGACAATTATTACGTCTTAATATGAACAATGCCGTTACAGCCTATCCGTCCGGGCCTTTAGCCGGAATGATCACCGCCCCCGGGGATAAATCCATGTCCCATCGCGCGGTGATTTTTGGAGCACTTGCGACAGGCGAAACCCATGTCACTGGACTTTTACGTGGCGATGATATTCTTGCCACAATCAGCGCCATGAAAGCTCTCGGTGCCAAGGTTAAAGAAAACACTGATGGCAGTTGGACAATAAAGGGCGTGGGTGAGGCAGGTCTTAAGGCTCCCAAGGACGTTATTGATTGCGGCAATGCCGGAACCGGCGTACGTCTTATTATGGGCGCCGCTGCGGCCTATAATCTGACTGCAACATTTTCAGGCGATGAATCACTGCGCAGCCGACCCATGGGCCGCGTTTTGAACCCTTTGCGGGAAATGGGCGTAGAGACCACCGCTGAAGCCGGGGACAGACTACCGGCGACCATCACATCAAATGGACAATTAACCCCTATCGACTTTACCCCGCCCCACGCATCAGCCCAGGTCAAGTCAGCCATCCTTTTGGCGGGCCTGCGCGCGGAAGGTACAACGACAGTTCGCGAAACAAAACTGTCACGTGATCATACGGAAAATATGCTAAGAGCCTTTGGCGTCGAGGTTATCAGCCGTCCCAAAGATGATGGTCAGATCGTCTCAATAACAGGTCCAGCTAGATTAAAGGCCACTAAAATCAATATCCCTGGTGATCCGTCTTCGGCTGCCTTTATGGTCGTGGCAGCATTGATCACACCGGGATCTAATGTGGTCATTGAAAATGTCATGATGAACCCGACCCGCGTAGGTCTTTTTGAAACCCTGGCCGAAATGGGCGGCGAGATTCGCGCTGATAATTTCCGTAAATCCGGCGGCGAGGTTATTGCTGATCTGCAAGTTCGTCATTCTGCTTTGCGTGGAGTTCATGTACCCCCCGGACGCGCACCGTCAATGATTGACGAATATCCTGTTTTAGCGGTCGCCGCCGCTCATGCCAGAGGCGAAACTATCATGGAAGGTATTGAAGAGCTGCGGGTCAAAGAAAGTGACCGTATTTCGGCAACTGTGGAAATGCTGCGCCGAAATGGTGTCGAGATCACTGAAACGTCTGACGGGATGCGTGTTCGCGGCGGCCCTGTCACAGGTGGCCAGACTGTGCAAACCCATCATGATCACCGCATTGCCATGTCAGCTTTGATTTTAGGCCTGGCTGCGGAAAATCCCGTTAGCATTGATGATGCGTCCATGATCGCAACAAGTTTCCCAAGCTTTTTTAACATCATGAAAACCATTGGCGCTGATATGCAGTCTTCATCATGACGGTCATTGCCATAGATGGAACTTTTGCCAGTGGCAAAGGCACGCTCGCCCGCAAGCTGTCAGAACATTATAATCTCCCTCATTTGGATACTGGCAAATTGTATCGGGCCGTGGCCAAACTGGTTTTGGACCGGAAACAAGACCCGGCGGACGCCAAAGCCTGCACGGAAGCGGCTCAAAATATTTCTGCCGCTATGTTGGATGACGTGGCGCTCAAAAGCGGGCCGGTTGGCGCGGCCGCTTCAAAAGTGGCCATCCATCCCCCAGTGCGCGCAGCTTTGCTCGAATTTCAACGGAATTTTGCCTCCAAAGGCGGTGTTTTGGATGGCCGTGATATCGGCACGGTCATCTGTCCTGACGCTGATGTAAAACTCTATATAAATGCGGACCCAAAGCAGCGCGCACAACGTCGTCATGCAGAGCTAATCGGTTATGGTGAAGACATAAGCCTTAAAACCGTTCTGGAGCAGCTCAAAGAACGGGACCACAGAGATGCTAATCGCCCGATTGCACCGCTACGACCTGCCGCAGATGCACACTTGATTGATACGACTAACTTGTCTATAGAGCGCGCGTTCGGCGCGGCAGTGACCATCATTGACGCGGTTTTAGCGGTTAAATCCGCCAAAACATAAGCCAAAAGCCATATATCGAACATTTTTAAGCCTGGATAGGCCGGGCTAGACCGCAGGATACAACCTGTCGGCCGGAAACTATATTTTGGAGTATTATCCCATGAGCACAGCTCAAGACACCCTCAATCCATCAGTAGACGATTTCGCTTCCATGCTGGAAGCCGCTCTCGAAGTTAACCCCATGACCGAAGGTTCCGTTGTCAAAGGCATCGTAACCGGCATCGAAAAAGATGTTGTATTGGTTGATGTGGGCCTGAAAACCGAAGGCCGCGTGCCTTTACGTGAATTTTACACACCTGGCAGTGATGAGCAGGTAAAAGTCGGCGACAGTGTCGATATATACCTGGAACGCATCGAAAATGCTCTGGGTGATGCCATTCTCTCGCGCGATAAAGCCCGCCGCGAAGAAACATGGATCAAAATGGCTAAAGTCCATGAATCCGAAGAACCCGTTACCGGCGCTATTGTTGGCCGTGTCAAAGGTGGCTTCACCGTTGATCTGGGCGGTCTGAACGCCTTCTTGCCTGGTTCACAAGTTGATATCCGCCCCGTTCGCGATATCGCGCCATTAATGAACCAGGAACAGCCTTTCATGATATTGAAAATGGATCGTGCGCGCGGCAATATTGTCGTCTCACGTCGCGCCATCCTCGAAGAAAGTCGTGCGGAGCAACGCGCTGAGCTTGTCGGACAATTGTCTGAAGGTGAAACACGCGAAGGCATTGTCAAAAACATCACCGATTACGGTGCTTTTGTTGACCTTGGCGGTATTGATGGCCTGTTGCACGTAACTGATATGTCCTGGCGTCGTATTTCCCATCCGACACAAGTTATGTCTGTGGGCGACACCCTTAAAGTCAAGATCATCAAGATCAATCCTGACACTCAGCGCATCAGCCTCGGGATGAAGCAGCTGCAGGAAGATCCATGGGCCGCTGCAACCGCTAAATACACTGTAGGCTCCCGCCATTCAGGTATCGTTACCAATATCACGGATTACGGTGCGTTTATCGAGCTTGAAGAAGGTGTTGAAGGCCTTGTCCACGTTACAGAAATGAGCTGGACCAAGAAGAATGTACACCCAGGCAAGATCGTTTCAACATCTCAGGAAGTCCTTTGTGAAGTTTTGGAAGTTGAAGAAGACAAGCGCCGCATCTCGCTGGGCATTAAACAAACTCAGGACAATCCTTGGGATAGCTTTGCTGACAAATACCCAGCAGGCACAATCATCAAAGGCGAAGTTCGCTCTGTCACCGAGTTCGGCCTGTTTATCGGCCTGGATGGTGATATTGACGGCATGGCTCACCTGTCTGACCTGTCTTGGGACAAATCCGGCGAAGACGCTCTTAAAGACTATAAGAAAGGTGATCAGGTCGAAGCCAAGATCCTTGAAGTTGATACGCTTAAAGAGCGCATCAGCCTGGGCATCAAGCAATTGGCGAAAGATACCGCACCGGCCGGCGCGCGCCGCGGTGCGACTGTCACATGTACAGTCACAGCCGTACAAAGCGGTGGTATTGACGTCTCCTTTGGCGACGACAATGAAATCGCGGCGTTTATCCGCAAGTCTGACCTCTCTCGTGAGCGCGCGGATCAGCGTCCAGAACGTTTCGCTGTTGGAGACAAGGTTGATGCCATGTTGACCAAAGTCGACAAATCCAAGCGTCAATACAGCCTGTCGATCAAGGCTTTGGAAATCGCTGAAGAAAAAGAAGCGGTTCAGCAATATGGCTCAACAGATGCCGGCGCATCACTAGGCGATATCCTGGGTGCAGCCTTGAAGGGCGAAGAATAGCCCTGTATTTTTCTTAAATTTCAAGAAAACGGCCCCTTAAGGGCCGTTTTTTTTGGCCTTGTTAAAAAAGCAATTGACGACGCGCCAGACCACATTATTTATATATAACCATGTTACGCTCTGAACTTGTCGACAATATCCACAAAGATAATCCTTATCTAACCCGGGACGAGGCGGAACGGGTCGTCGCCGTAATCCTGCAATCCATTATACAAACCTTGGAAAAAGGGGCCCGTGTGGAACTTCGAGGCTTTGGAGCATTTTCAACACGTCACCGTGCAGCTCGTAAAGGTAGGAATCCCCGGACCGGAGAACCCGTTATGGTTCGTGAAAAACACGTACCCTTTTTTAGAGCTGGTAAAGAGCTCAAAGCCCAAATCGACGCCAGCCGGAAGCACTAATGATCTATATTAGTTAGATCCCTGCCTGCTTGTATTAACCACCTATTAAGTATAACACCCCTAATGCCGCTATGTTTCGCATGCTTGCGGAGATAAAGACAAAGGGAGTTTTCTTATGGGAATGATGTCAGAATTTAAAGAATTTGCCATGAAAGGCAATCTGGTCGACATGGCTGTCGGCTTTGTTATGGGTAGTGCGTTTGGTACAGTTGTATCGTCATTTATCAATGACGTCTTCATGCCAATGATCAGTCCGATTATGGGCGGCATTGATATGGCTAATCTTAAGCACGTTATGAAAGAAGCAACATTGAACGCCGACGGCACTGTTGCAACACCGGAAGTCGCAATTAGCTATGGTATGTTTATCAATGCTCTAATTTCCTTCCTGATTGTTGCATTTGTTATGTTCATGATCATTAAAGGCATGAATAAAGCTATGGCCGCTAAAGAAGAAGAGCCAGAAGCACCACCAGCGAATGAAGTTCTACTGGCCGAAATTCGGGATCTACTTAAAAAGTAAGTTTCGAATAATCGAATATAGGAAACCGGTCTTGTTAAGGCCGGTTTTTTTATGCGTATTTTTCGCCCAAATACACCCGGCGAACATCTTTATTGGCGCGGATTTCATCCGGCGTCCCTTCGAATAAGGCCTCCCCTTGAAACAGGATAGACGCGCGATCCACAATATCCAATGTCTCGCGAACGCGGTGATCCGTGATCAAAATGCCAATTCCGCGTTTTTTCAAATAGATGATTAATTCTGAAATATCGGCGATTGCAATCGGATCAATTCCCGTAAAAGGTTCGTCCAGCAAGATAAAGCTCGGCCGTGAAGCCAGAGCTCTGGCAATTTCAACGCGGCGGCGTTCACCGCCCGATAGTGCCATAGCCGGGCTTTTCTTGATATGTCCAATGTTTAACTCATCCAGCAAAGCTTCAACATTTTCATTCCACTTGGATCTATTCTTTTCGGTAAGTTGCACAACAGCTTTAATGTTTTCTTCGACCGTCAACCCCCGAAAAATAGATTGCTCTTGCGGCAGATATCCCACACCAAGGCGCGCCCTTTGATACATGGGCAAACTGGTTATATCCTCTCCATCGAGTGATATGGAACCCTGATCCGCCTCGATGAGCCCCATAATCATATAGAAACTGGTCGTTTTGCCGGCACCGTTCGGACCCATAAGCGCCACAACTTCGCCGCGGCGCACATGCAGGCTGATATCTCGCACGACCTCACGGCCACGATAGGATTTTCCTATATTATTAGCCGCCAATCCTTTGTCAGGAACAGACATAGCGACAGATGATGGCATGGCAGGATTGACCATAAAAGGCTCTTATTGTGTTTGGGCAGCGCCCGTATTTTTGATCAAAATATTAACTCGGCCCTTACGTCCGCATTTACGGCCCTTACAGCTTCCGATAACTTTTGCCTGATTATTAGTAAGGTTATAAACTAGTGTGTCGCCCGTTACGACATTATCTTCGCCTTGCAACAGGATCACATCACCTGTCACGGTAAAAGTATCCGTCTTTTGTTCATAAACTCCCTGCGTGCCGCGCACTTCCTGCTCGGGCGTAATGTAATAGAAATTGCCAATAGCTTCGATGCGCTGCACATCATTAAATGCTGCCGTTCCAGATCCAGTACTGCCGGAATAAATTTTCATAGTGTCAGAAAGAATACGGACATTATCCTGGCGAACATCGACCTGCCCAGACAGGATCGTCACATCCTGGCGATAATCCACATTATCAGCCGTCGCATCAATTGGAGCTTTATTATTTGTTGCAAACTGTGCCTGAGCCGGTACCGCCATCAACATAAAGCCTGTACTAAGCATGAGATATTTTGACATTTTTAAAAGGGTCATTTCTTTTCCATTACTCAATTCTTATACTGACTCTACTGCAATCATCACCCGAACAATCTTCGCCAAAGCGCGTGCGCTTACTCGCAATATCATAGACCAGCCTTTCCCCGCTTAACCGCGATCCGCTGGGCTGTCGGGCAGTTACATTGCCAGTAACCGTAATACGGCCTGTCTGACGCACATAGACTCCCTGATCCCCCGTGACAACATTTTCAGGCGTTGTGTAGCTGAAGTTACCCTTCGCCACAATACGTGTTACCGCCCCGAGCGACAAACCTTTTACAGCTTCGTCCCCGGATGATTCTCTGTAGATTTCCATATAGTCAGCCAAGATACGGGCATCCCCCTGACGAACATCCACATTGGTCTCTAGGATTGTCACTTTACCTTTATAGGTCGCCTTATCTGCGGCCACCAGTATAGGTGCATCGCTTTCGCCAAATGTTATCTGAGCCTCAACGGGCATGGCCAAGCAAAAGACGCTGAATATACCTAGAAGAAACCTGATCATTCTTCCGACTCTAATATTCCGGTCATGCCGTTTTTAAATACAAAGGTTTTGTAATTATCCAAAATTTCATAGGCATTGCCATTCACCGAGCCAAAATTGCCAATACAGCTAATGGCTTCATCGCCTTCAACTATTTTTGTTTTCACAAAAATCCGAGCATGAGTGGTTTTACATTCATTGCCGTCATCAGTGGATAGGTCAACGGATGTTCGCAGGTTTAATATTTTTTCCACGTCGTCATATGTCCCAGACTCTGCAATGACCAAAGACTTATCAACGCCTGCTTCTCTAAAAAACTCCAGAACAGGATTGATCAACTCAACCGTATTAGCATCGGCAGTCATGCGGACAGCCTCTTTGGCGGTCAAATAATAAGGCAGACCGTCCTGCGTGCGGCCACTATAACGCGGATTTATCATTTTAACGGACTCACTGGGATTATCAGGCGGAAATACATTTGTACCCTGACGCGTAAATTCCCAAATCAACGTTAAAACCAACAACACAGCCAACCCAATCAAGCCATGGCGCATTAGCCGTACGCGCCCGGAGTGCCGACGCGCAGCTTCTAGCGTTAAGGTGCGACGCGGCTCCCATAACCCTAAGGCTTCGCTGGCCCCATGTGAGGTGTCTGCATTCATGGGCATTTTATAGGAGAAACCGCCTTAAATAGCGATAGGGAAATACGGCAAATGAACACATAGTAACATTCACAGTTTTCACTAATTATAATTAAGATGGACGCCGCAGTGAGTGAGAGAAAATATCAATATCTTCCCACCCCTTTAGATCAAGTTCAGCCCGGACGGGCAGGAATTTGAAACACGCTTCTGCCATTTCATAACGGCCTTCGCGCAATAACCGGCCTGTCAGAACAGTTTTGAGCTGATGTAGATATAAAACATCTGAAGCTGCATAAGCTAACTGAGCCTCAGAAAGCTCATCACTGGCCCAATCTGAGCTTTGTTGCTGTTTTGATAAATCTACACTGATGAGTTCACGGCAAATATCTTTTAGACCATGGCGGTCCGTATAGGTTCGCACCAGACCTGAAGCGATTTTCGTGCAAAATACCGGAGTAACATCAACACCTAAATCCCGTTTTAAAACCGCCACATCAAACCGCGCAAAGTGAAAGATTTTAGTAACAGCGCCGTCAAGCATGAGCGCCTTCAGATTTGGCGCATCATAACTGTCCCGGTTCATTTGCACGATATGCGCATCGCCATCACCGGCCGAGAGCTGCACCAGGCATAATTTATCTCTTACAAGTGAGAGGCCCTGGGTTTCCGTATCAACGGCAACGCTACTGCCAAAGTCCAGTCCGGATGGAAGGTCATTTTTGTGAAAATGTATGGTCATGATTTATCCTGAAATTCAGGCGCTGTCCTAAACAAAATCGCCATCAATAACAATGCCCGATTTTCGGCGGCATCCCTCATAGAATGTGGTATTCACAGAATCATGGAACTGACGGAACAGGAAAAATATAAGATTTTTGCCGCTCGCGACACGCGCTATTCGGGACAGTTTTTTTTGGGCGTCACCAGTACAGGCATATTTTGCAGGCCGGGATGCCCTGCCCGAACGCCTAAACCTGAAAATTGCCTTTTCTTTTCAACAGCCCAGACTGCCGTTGAAGCAGGCTTTCGGCCCTGTCGGCGTTGCCACCCACTGAACATGCCAGGCGAAGCAGGACCGCTCATTCGCAAACTTATCAATTTAGTTGAGAGTGATCCAGAACGCCGTTGGTCCGAAAAGGATCTTAACCATCATGGCATTGATCCCTCAACAGCCCGCCGCCACTTTAAGGCTCGATTTGGCATGACGTTTTCTGCCTATGCCCGGCAAAGACGACTCGCCCGGGCCAAGCAATCACTGAAGAAAGGAAACAGCGTGATAAATGCCCAGTTAGATGCAGGATTTGACAGCCCAAGTGGATTTCGAACCGCCTTTGCTAAAACTTTTGGCACCGCGCCTCAAAATTCGAGCGCTGATCCCTTTCTAATCGAATGGCTAGACACGCCTCTCGGCCCGATGGTGGTAATCTGTGATGACAATCATGTTTACCTGACTGAGTTTACGGTTCGAAAAAATCTGCATGGACAGATTGATAAATTATCTAAGCGTCACAAACGTCCAATCCTGCCGGGCCGAACCAGCGTGACTGAAAAGGTCGCCAGTCAAATTCGCGCTTACTTTGAAGGCAATTTGCAAAAGTTTGATCTGCCAATTGTGACAACAGGAACGGAGTTTCAAAAACAGGTCTGGCAAGCCCTCATCGACATCCCCTACGGCCAGACCCGATCATATGCGCAGCTTGCAGAAAGAATCGGCAATGAAAAAGCAGTCCGTGCAGTCGCCAGTTCAAATGCCCGAAATGGCTTAGCCATTATTATTCCGTGCCACCGCGTCATCAATAAAAGCGGGGGACTCGGAGGTTACGCAGGCGGTCTTGATAAAAAGAGCTGGCTGCTCGATCATGAAAAAACTAACAGTTAGCTCATATCCCGTAACAGAGCCGCGCCGCCGATAAGAGCCGCATGAGGATGAGTCAAAAGACGGATTGGAATATCGGCCATATAATCGCTACGGGGGCCACGATTAATAAACCGGGCCATAGCAGCATCAGTTCTGAAAAATTCGATCATACGCTCACTCACCCCGCCTGCTAGAACCACGCCGCCCCGCGCGCCGCCAGATAGGGCCATATCACCAATAGCCCCCATGACAGTAGCTGCGCGAATTTCACAAATTTCCAGGCTGATCTGATCGCCCTGATGAGCTTTCTCCCGAATCACGGCGGGAGATAAGGGACTGTAAGGTCTGCCATGGCGCTCGCATAATGCCGCATGTACATGCGGTAATCCGCTTCCGGAACTTACGAGTTCCAGCGAGACAAAATCATGGGATTTTTGAAGAATTTTCAAAAGCTCTAATTCGCGGTCTGTCTGCGGCGAATATGCCTGATGTCCGCCCTCAGTGGTTAATACATGCCAGCTTTGTTTAATCGGTACCAAATAGCCAACCCCGAACCCTGTGCCGGGACCCGCAACCAAAATTGGGGCATTCTTATCAGCCTTGCCAGGTTTAACTGCCAGAAAGTCATCATCTGATAACTCAGGAACGGAACGCGTCATCGCCGCAAAATCATTGACCAGTTCAACTCGCTCAAATCCAAACACTTCGCAAAGATGAGCCGATGACAAATGCCAGTCCCTGTTCGTAAGCTGGACCTCTCCATCAGAAATAGGACCGGCAACGGAAAAAATAGCATTCCTGGGGCGCGGCCCACTTAAAGGCCCCAGATAATCAGCTAAAACATCCTCAAAGCGGGCATAGTCATCGCCTGAAAACTTGGCGAAACGCTCAATCCCCCAGCCTGCATCCGCGCCAGGCGCGGCAAGGCCAAAGCGAGCATTAGTACCGCCTATATCAGCCGTCAGTATTGGATATTTCATTTTTCATCCCCGAGATAATGACCGTTTTTACGACTTTAATGCCATGGGAGCAACAAAATTATGACAGCGCTGTCAATCTCAATAAGGTACAAACTCAGTCACATCATGTTCATCAAGGATGACCCATACAGACTGGTCGGGGTCAAGGATGATTAAATTATGGCCTCTGTCTTTTGGTTTATCGTGATTGGTACGTGCTACTATATTTATATAGTCGTGAACCGTCGCGGCGATGACGTCCCCTCTGAAAAAAGATAAAAGAACATCTCAGAACCACATTCTGAAAATCTTCATAGACCTTCAAGTTGAAGGATCATAATAGTATTTAATTTCAAGAAGGTAAAACCAGTAAACTGGCGGAGACGAAGGGATTCGAACCCTCGATACCCTTTTGAGGTATACTCCCTTAGCAGGGGAGCGCCTTCGACCACTCGGCCACGTCTCCGAGCGGGGATGTGCCTGTTTTCAAGCCAATTTTCAAGCCTTCATTTTAAAAAAAGTGCTGATAGGTGCAGGGAGTTTTTGATTCCACAACTTTTTTGAATTAGGGCAGAGCATGGCCTTAAATATCGATACAGAAACAGAAAATATTCTAAAGCTCTTATGCTTTGTGATTTTGGCTGATGGTCACATTTACGCAGAAGAAATCGACGCATTATCCGAGTGCTCTAATACTATTGGCCTAATGGATAAACAAGGTCACCCTTTATCCCGGGAAGTTGTCCAGAAATGGTTTTATGCCCAGAAAACTACCCTATCTGAAAGTAACTCTGATACTGACCGGGATATAATATTAACCCGCCTGATTTTAAAACTGGCCGATTATCCTGACAAACCAAAAGTGGTGGAAGCTCTGCAGAGCATTAGCGCCGCCGATGGCATTATACACCGTGAGGAGAAGCTGATGACGTCTATTGTAAAGGCCTATTGGCAACACACATCGCCTGGCGAAGCATTATAATCCTTGAATAATGAAATTTCAGACATTTTCTGTCCATGGGGCTTTGCGAAACCCTCTGCACGCCCTACATAAGCCCCATGAAAAAACTATCTCTTTCACTGCTTGGTTCAGTCTTGGCACTTGGCGGTATATCCACCGATGCACATGCCGAAGACCCTTTTGCCGCGGAATCTGTGCGCATGGTGCCGCAGTCCCAATCACAGGTTCAGCTCTCTTACGCCCCGGTGGTTAAAGATACTGCGCCTGCCGTGGTCAATGTGTTTACCAGCCGCACCGTGCGTACGCGGGCATCAAGGGACTTCTTTGAAGAAATGTTTGGTATGCGCCGCGCGCCGCAGGAACGCACACAAAACTCCCTAGGTTCTGGAGTAATCGTTCGCGGAAACGGCGTAGTCGTAACCAATGCACATGTGGTCAAAGGCGCTGATGAGCTAAAAGTTGTACTGAATGACCGCCGTGAATTTGAGGCCAAGCTGCTGACTAAAGATGAAGAACTGGATCTTGCTATTTTAAAAATTGATCCGGGTACAGAACGCCTGCCTTTTCTGAACATTGAAACAAACAGTAATCTGGAAATCGGCGATATTGTTCTGGCCATAGGGAACCCTTTTGGCGTGGGTCAAACGGTGACCAGCGGCATTATCTCCGCCAAAGGCCGAACCAATGTATCGGACTTTTCATCCTATATCCAAACCGACGCGGCCGTTAATCCGGGAAACTCCGGCGGCGCATTAGTGAATTTAAACAGCGAGTTGATCGGCATTAATACGGCGATTTTCTCCCGCTCAGGCGGCTCTAACGGAATAGGATTTGCCATCCCGTCCGAACTGGTTGCCAGGGCAGTGGATAGCACGCTGACAGACGGTAAAATCATCCGGCCATGGCTGGGTGCGCGCAGTAATGCGGTTGATAGCGCCTTAGCGGCCACGCTTGGACTTGATCGTGCCCGCGGCACTATTATTTCAGAAATTTACCCAGACGGCCCTGCCCAAAAAGCCGGCCTGCGGGAACGAGACGTAATCCTGTCCTTAGCCGGTACAGATATTAACGACGAAAGCGGTCTGAATTTCAAACTTGCAACACTTGCGCGCGGAAGCCGGGCAAATGCTCGTATATGGCGCGATGGTCGCGAACAGACTATTTCTATCACCGCAGATGTTCCTAAGGAAAGTCCTGCACGCGACGAACGTTTTCTGGACGGTTTCCATCCACTGGACGGGGCAACCGTTGTGAATATGTCTCCGGCGCTCGGCGAAGAAATCGGTGTTGATCCTTATCTGACAGGTGTGATGGTTTTATCCGTGGCGCGTGGCAGTGCGGCCAATTATAATCGCTTACGTCCCGGAGACCTTATCGTAGATGTGAATGATAAAGACATTTTCACAACCCGAAATCTGGAACGTCATCTTCAATCTGAAGAGAACGCCGAGGAATGGAGTGTCCGGATTGACCGCAACGGCCGCATATATAACGTTCCTATCCGTTATTTACCCCGGGCAAATTAAACATCGCCACATTGACTCGCTGAAATTGAGTCAGCACTGTAAACTTTGATGTCTGATCTATTTCAATCCGCAGGCCTTGAAGCCGATGCTCCGCGCCCGCTGGCCGATCGCTTGCGCCCGCAGCGACTCGAAGACGTTGCAGGTCAGGATCACCTGATTGGATCTGATGGCCCGATTGGCCGCATGCTCACCAGTGGACGTCTCGCATCCATGATTTTATGGGGCCCGCCAGGCGTAGGTAAAACCACAATTGCGCGCCTCATCGCCGACCATGCCGATATGGAATTTGTACAGCTTTCAGCCGTGTTTTCCGGGGTTAAAGATTTGCGTGAAGCTTTTGCAGCCGCCAAAGCCCGCAGAGCAACCGGACGCGGAACGCTTTTATTTGTAGACGAAATCCACCGCTTTAACCGGGCGCAGCAAGACGGCTTCCTGCCCTATGTGGAAGAAGGCATTGTGACGCTCATCGGGGCCACCACAGAGAACCCTAGCTTTGAACTAAACGGCGCCTTGCTCTCCCGTTCTCAAGTCTTTGTCTTAAAGCGCCTATCAGATGAAGCCATGATGCAGATGCTGGGTAATGCAGAAACAGAACTTGGCAGCCCCCTGCCCGTTACAAATGATGGCAGAGCTGCCCTGATCGGGTTTGCGGACGGGGATGGCCGCTATCTTTTAAATCTGGCCGAAGAGATTTTCGCCCTTGCGCCAGAGAATCCATTAGATGCCAAGGGCGTGGCAGCGGTTTTGCAAAAGCGCGCGCCTGCTTATGATAAATCGCAGGAAGGTCATTATAATCTTATTTCGGCTTTGCATAAATCCATTCGCGGCTCTGATCCAGATGCTGCGCTTTACTGGTTTTGCCGCATGCTCGACGGAGGCGAAGACCCGCTCTATATTGCGCGGCGCATGATAAGGCTTGCCAGTGAGGATATCGGCCTTGCTGATCCGCTGGCCCTCATGATCGCCAATGAAGCCATGAACACTTACCGTTTTCTGGGCTCCCCTGAAGGAGAGCTGGCTATTGCACATTCCATTGTTCACATGGCTACGGCCCCAAAATCCAACGCCGTTTATACCGCCTATAAATCCGCCATGCGCACCGCCAAAGAGACGGGATCGCTCATGCCGCCCGCCCATATTTTAAACGCGCCTACCAAGCTGATGAAAGATATCGGCTACGGCGCGGGTTATAATTATGACCATGACACTGAACACGGTTTTTCCGGGCAGAACTATTTCCCGGACGGCATGGAGCGCCGCCAATTTTATATGCCTAAAGGCGACGGCCGCGAAGCAGCTATTAAAGAGCGGCTCGAGCGGTGGGCGGAATTACGGGATGAAAAGAAATAATCCTGCCTGAACAGTTGCCTAACCTAGCCCGGTACAATCAAAAATTTCTCGCCTGTTTTCTTGGCATTATAGCGTGCTACCACATCCGCATTAAGCGCTTCAGACAGTGTTATTTCATCTGTGTAATGGCTGGCAAATGTGGTGGTCAATTCATTGGCCACACGGGTTCTAAGCCGGATCGCCACTTCCATGCCCGCCTTGGCAAGGAAATTCGGAAGCAGCCATCCGCCAACACCCCATGCCATGCCATAACCCCGAGTAAGCAGAGTAGGTGATGTATCCAGACCGCCATAAAGATAAACCTGCTTATGATCGACAGAGCCGTAAATCGAATAAGCACCCGGTGTCCGGGCCGCTGCCTGTTCCATGGCTGTTAAAATATCTGAGGCCAGCTTACCACCACCCGTAGCGTCAAAGCCAAGGGTCGAGCCGGTTTCATGTACGGCGTCGATAAGGTTTTTCATGAAATCATCATCACTGCTATTGACGATATATTTCGCGCCAAGGCCTTTGAGAATATCTACCTGTTCCTGACGGCGCACAATATTGATCAGATCAACCCCGTCAGCCTGACAAATCCGGTTTAGCATCTGACCAAGATTAGAAGCAGCTGCAGTGTGGACAATGGCTTTATGGCCCTCCATCCGCATGGTTTCCAAAAAGGATAAGGCCGTGAGCGGATTGACAAAACTTGACGCGCCGTCTCTGGCTGTATGTTCATCTTTTAGGGGCAGAACCATCATGGCATTAACCGCGCGGTATTCTCCGTACATACCGCCCCCCATAGCCGCCACTGTCTTACCCATGAGGCTTTGGGCATAATCACTATCACCTGCAGCAACGACAGTCCCTGCCCCTTCATTACCTACGGCTTGAGGCTTATCGATCCGGCCTTTCATAATCGCCATACCCTGAGGCGGAACAGGCGCAGTTAAAACCGTATCTTTACCCGAGCCCGATGATTTCGCCGCCGCCATATTAGACCAGCCAAACATAACTCCGTGATCGGATGGATTAATCGGTGTGGCTTCTACTTTAATAATGACCTGATCTGCTTTGGGCGTAGGCATGTCTTTTTCGACAAGCTCCATACGCAGCTCCCCACCGCTTGTGACAGTGGACATCATTTGAAGATAAGTTTTTGGTAACGACATAATTTTCCTTATATTTTTATAATTCAATTTTTAATTTATAGCCCAAGCGCCTTGTCAGGATGAACGCCGTCCACATAGCCCATGAAAAAGTCATGGATATTATAGCCGATTAATTCACGCACACGTTTGGGTAGCTTAGCTACTTTTTCCCGCGGTACAGTGATCGCCATATTTTCAAGTTGACGCGACCAGCCTGTGCAATATTGCGGCGTGATAATCAGGCGCGGATTACCACTCTTATTGGCCCCGCCTCTGTGAAACACTGATGACTTTAAAATCATCAGAGAGCCTGCTGGCATTATAGCTTTTACCGCGTCCGGGTGCGGCACAGGATCATAATCCAAACCCCGTTCTTTGGGATCAAACAGCTCTGCATCCCGTTTAAAGTTTAGATTGCCATCATCCGCCCATAAATGGGAACCGGGGATGATTTCGGTTGCGCCGTTTTCTGCGGTCATGGGATCAATAGTCCAGAACGTGCTAACGCCAAATGTAGGCCGGGGGCGTGGAATCATGATCTGCTGATCATCACAATGCCAGGGCTGCACCGTTTCGCCGGGGTGAAGATTTATGGCCAAAAGTGCCGACAATAAGCATGATCGCCCTAATTCTCTTTCAGCAAAATAAAGCGATAAAGGGTGAGTAATCATATCAGAAAACACATCCGGGGCTTTAGCTAAAAGGGCATAAACGCGATTGGATTTAAAACCTTCAAAATCATTGCGGCCCGTCTTGGTGAGATAGGGAAACAGCGCGTCTCTGACCCGGCTGATTTCATGGGCTGGCATGATGTTTTCAAAAACGACGAATCCCTGTGCCTGATATTCGTTCCAAACATCCTTCAGGCTGCGACCTCCCAAAAAAGGTGTCAGCAAATCTTCGGATATGTAGCTTACAGCTTCTACATCTTGGCTCATATGCAAAATGTGGCATATAACAGAGCCGATGACCAGCCCTAGCAAACTATCTGGCCAATTTACTTGCTCCTCATAACCGACGCCCGTAAAAGCCCGCTTCATGAATAGTGTTTTATATGTAGCCCTTGGGGGCGGTATCGGAGCAGCAAGTCGGTATATGATGGATATAGCCATCGGGCGGACTATGGGTTCAGGTTTTCCTTATGGCACCATGTCGGTCAATATCCTTGGCAGTCTGCTGATGGGTCTGTTGATTGGATGGATGAGCATGAAGATCAATGACGGTCAAAGCTTAAGACTTTTTCTTGCTACTGGAATTCTGGGCGGATTTACAACATTCTCAGCCTTTTCACTTGATGCTATCACCTTGTTTGAAAGGAAGGCCCATGCAGCTTTCGCAGCTTACGTAGCCGGTTCAGTGATTTTGGCCATATTGGCATTGATGATAGGACTTTGGATATCCAGAAAGGTGTTCGCTTAATGTCCCGCGTACAAATCATAACTATCGCCTCGGAAGATGAAGGTCAGCGACTTGACCGCTGGTTCAAGCGCCGCTTTCCTCACATCCCCCATGGCCGGATCGAGAAACTCCTGCGAACCGGACAGATGCGTATTAACGGCAAACGCTCCAAAGGCAGCGACCGGATTGAAGCGGGTGATGATATTCGCATACCGCCTTTACCAGAACCCACAGAGACCAAAGTAAAAAAAGGACCAAGTCAGACCGATATTCGGTTTATGCGTAATCTGGTAATCTATGAAGATGACGAGCTGATTGCCTTGAACAAACCGTTTGGCCTCGCGGTTCAGGGCGGCACAAAAACCGCCAGACATATTGACGGCATGCTTCCGGCGCTTGGTAAAGGCTGCCGTCTCGTACACCGGCTCGACCGGGACACTTCCGGCGTACTTTTAATTGCCAGAAATGCCAAATCTGCAGCCTGGGCCGGGCGGGCTTTTCAAAGCCGCAGGGCTGAGAAAGTTTATTGGGGCGTTACCAATGGCGTTCCCCATCCTAAAGCCGGCGAAATAAAAGGCTATATGGCTAAGGGGCGGCTCGATAATCGCTTCGGCAATAAACATATGGGTAAAGAAATTATGGTTGCAGTCCGTCACGGTGAAGATGGAGCCAAACACGCTAAAACTCTTTATCAATCTGTTCAAACCGCTGGGGTTAAAGCCGCCTTTGTCGCCATGCAGCCCTTAACCGGACGTACCCATCAATTAAGGCTTCACATGCAGCTTTTGGGCGCGCCTATTGCCGGAGATCCGAAATATATGACCGACCGGCCCCTACCCGGTGGTCTGGAAAACAAACTCCACCTTCATGCGCGAAAGCTGACACTCCCCGGACCTAATGGGGACATCAGTTTTGAAGCCCCTTTACCCCCTCATATGATGGCGGCTTTTGAACAATTAGGGTTTGAGCAGAACGCTCCTATTGATGACTGGGAAGACCTTAAATGAAAATCGCCAAACGGTTTTATGAAACAGTTTCCACGGGCCCTGTTAAAAACGGCTATGGCGTCTTGCTGGATGGGCGCGCGCTTAAAACCCCGGGTAAACTGAATTTGATTGTCAAATCCCCTAACGCTGCCAAACTCATCGCGACAGAATGGGACGCCCAGACTGATCAAATTCGCCCTGAAACCATGCCTGTTACGCGGCTGGTCAATGTCTCCATTGAGCTTACTCCGCTTAATCGTGACAAACTGGCCCTTGAAGTCCGCCAATATGCTATGACGGATCTATTATGTTACCGCGCCAGCGAACCCGCCAAGCTTAAGGAGCGTCAAGCTGAACTATGGGATCCCATATTAGACTGGGCTGCAAAACAAGGCATAGACCTTAAAACAACTGACACGATTATCGCCATTCATCAGGACGAAAAATCCCTGTCCGTAATTGAAGACTATGCCCGTTCACAAAATGACTTATTCCTAACACTTTTTGTTCATTTGATTGCGGTTTTCGGATCATCTATTTTGGGATTGGCGGTCATGAAAAAACGGCTTAGCGGCACAGAAGCCTTTGCGCTCTCTCGGCTTGATAATCTTTATCAGATTGAGCAATGGGGCCAAGATGAAGAGGCCGCCGAAATTGCTAAAACATTAGAAGCCGAGATTATATCTCTGTGTCAATTATTGGAGGCCTGAATGCATGAAACCATTACCGTATCCGAACGCCCCGGCGGCAAATATACCAATGAAGTCCGTTCATCCCGGCATCTCTTACTGGCTGATGAACCCGTAGATCTGGGAAGCGCTGATCTTGGGCCAACCCCTTATGAATATTTATGCGCGGCTCTTGGAGCCTGCACATCCATCACCCTCCGCATGTATGCTGATCGTAAAAAATGGCCTGCAGGAAAAATATCGGTCGATGTTACTCATGCCAAAGAAATTCATGGTGACGGCATTAAGCGGGATGTTTTCACGCGCATTATCTCCATTGAGGGTGACCTGGATGAGGCTCAACGCGCCAGAATGCTAGAAATTGCCAATAAATGCCCGGTTCACCGCACGTTAGAAGCTGGATCAGACGTCATTACGAAAGCAAGTGATTAGCGCTTTTGTAACCTTATTTTGGTACTTCATGCCCATATAAGTGAGGGTAAGAGGGCTGAAATGGCATCTACAAGGACCATGTTAACAAATATTCTGGCTGATAGTCGGCTGGATAAGAATGAGTTTTTACAACTGCGGAAGAAAATCTTCCAGGACGGCCATATCGGGATAGCCGAAGCGGATATGATATTCGCCGTTGATACGCAAATCTCTGACCTGCCCGAAGGATGGAATGACTTTTTCGTCAGCGCCATTACAGATTTTCTGATCAGGCAGACTCTGCCCATCGGCTATGTGGACCCGATCCACGCGACCTGGCTAATGGAGAGAATTGATGCGGATGATCGCATGTCAGAACAAACAGAAGAAGAATTATTACTAAATGTTCTGCGCCTTGCCGAAGACAGCCCTGAAGCTCTTGAAATTTATGCTCTGAACAAAATCCGGGCGAAGATTGTGAACTGTTCAAAAGCTGGGAGGTTCTCCGTTACGGAAGACCACGTAAACCTGATCAAGCGCATTCTTTATGCCAGCGGCGGCCATAGCGGATTGGGTGTTTCCCGTAAAGAAGCCGCCTTTTTGTTTGAACTGGATGAAGCAACTGCTGAGCAGGATAATCATGGAAGCTGGCAAAAATTATTTGTCGGCGCTATCGCCAATCACGTTATGACTCAGGGGGCGCCCATGCCGATTGCTCGCGCCGATTACCAACGGGCGCACGAATATTTGCACTCTACTCAGGGATTCAAATGGGACAAATATGTAAAAGAAGTGAAAAAAATTCAGTGGTGGAACCCTATAGCTCTGTATAGAATTTGCTTTAAAGATGATGATGTAAAAGAGTCTATGTTTGTAGATGAAGGTGCCATGTTACGCGCCGAATCCGTTGATATGATAGAAGCTAAATGGCTAATTGATCATCTTAACCGTGACGGTAAGATCAGCCCCAATGAGCAGGCGCTTTTACGGTTCATCAGAGAAGAGTGTCCTGATATTCACGAATCTTTGAACACACTGATTAAAGCGGCGTGATTTAAACTCTATCATTGAAATTCTAAAAGGCGGTCTTTACAGACCGCCTTTTATTTTGGGATGTTATGCACGCGTTATTTTTAAAAACCAAAGGAGCTATCAACCGCCAGACATTCTGGCTAGGTTTTGTCAGTCTTGCCCTATTTGTAAGCGCCTTTAACCAGCTTTTACGAACCCTTGGTCCTGTAAACATGATGAGCTTTTGGATAAGTATTATCGGCCTGCCCCTGATTATTTATATGATCTATTGCGTTTATGGTAAAAGACTCACCGATATGGGCCGTTCCCGCTGGGTATTTACCGGGGCAATTGCCTTACAATTTCTTATGATTATCGCTCTTATGCTGACCTTTGGCGGAGCGGAATATTTCAGCGAGTTTGCTCAATATGACCGCAAAGAAGACATCGATCCCCAGCAACAACAAATCATCATAGAGACCTATCAGGCCCGCCAAGCGGCTAATATGCATCTTATTCGGCCCGCAATGCTCCTTGTACCAGTGGCGCTAACCTTATGGTTAGGCCTCGCTCAAAGTAAAAACGGTACGGACTGAAAAGGACTTGATTTAATTATTGATCCTGCCAAACTGTCGCACATATTTTGAGGGAGAAAATTACCATGATGAATCTTTTATTTTCGCCAAATGGGCGGATTAATTCCAGCGAGTTTATGCGCGGGGCATATGTTCTTATCGGCATAGCCTTTATTTTAGCATTATTGCCATTGGTTAGCTATCAGCTATCCATGATCGGCAGTATTATTGGTCTCGTTATGCTTTGGTGCTGGATTGTGCTTTGGATCAAACGTTACCATGATAGCGGAAAATCCGGCTGGATGAGCCTATTGCCCATCATCGCATTTGTCATTTTAAGCATGATTGTGGGTATGTTAGTTTCGACTATGGGTATGTCAGGCATGGATCCTGAAACAGCTGCCGCAATGAATGAAGCCGCTGAAGAGGCAGCTGCTTCAGGTGATTTCGGCGCTATGATGTCTTCAATGATGGGCGCCAGTGAAGGACTCGCAAAGAAACTGGCCATTCCAAATGCTATTTCCACAGCCGTCCTAAGCTTGGCGATTGCATTCTTGTTCAACTCGATGATCAAGCAGGAGCCAAATGACAACCAGTATGGTCCTGTTCACTAGGCCGCCACACGCCTTCGGGCTTTAGGTTGAATTTTAAGCGCAGGTCATATGGCCTGCGCTATTTTATTTGGCGTCCACATCCTCTATGAAGCTGTATGAGTTCACTGTTCTTTTCACCTTCGGGATATATTTCCAGATCAGACTTTAAACGCTGCGCCGCAATTTTACTGGCCATCAATTTCTTTCTATGGCCCGCCTGGCATGCGGGACTCGGTATTGGCTTCACAGTCGCTTTGTTAGGGATGGCCAGCATTTATTGTTGGGCCTGCCTTTTCATAAAACGGTTGCGCGCGGCAGGCATGACTGGCTGGATGTTTCTGCCAATATTACTCGGCTTTATGATCGGATCCTGGCTTCTGGCAAATATCCTGTTAGGAATCATGACCGGCCCGGAACTGTTAGAAGCCGTTGAAACCGTTCAGGCCCAAGACCCTATCGATCCCGATATGCCGGTTTTACTAGGGGCTTATGAGGTGATTACAAAAGCCATGGTCGTGCCATATGCGGTTTCTTTTTTCGTGGTAGGTGCCTTGATAGCATTCACCCTCAACAACCGCCTGAGTGATAACGCTTCTAATCTGTAGATTTAACCGGGCCGAATAATTTTTCGAAATTCCGGCAGAGCTTGTGGTCAAGCTGCGCCATTTTTATATTCTGACCCAAAGCGGCCAAACTCGTCACGCCGTGCTCGGTAATCCCGCACGGTACAATCCCGTCAAAATGAGAAAGGTCAGGCGATACATTAATCGATATGCCGTGAAAACTAACCCATTTCTTGAGCCTTATGCCAATAGCGGCGATCTTATCTTCCCGGCCATTTTCATGGGCAACCCAAACACCGACGCGGCCACAGCGGCGTTCGGCGCTAATATCAAACTCGGCCAGTGTATCCATAATCCATTGTTCTAATTGACGGACAAAGGCGGATACGTCTCGCCCGCGCTTGCGAAGGTCCAGCATAACATAGGCTACGCGCTGCCCCGGTCCGTGATAAGTATATTGTCCGCCCCGGCCACTCTCAAACACATCAAATCGGTCAGGATCAACCAGATCAGAAATATCCGCGCTCGTCCCGGCGCTATAAAGCGGCGGATGCTCTAAAAGCCATATCATCTCACCCGCATCGCCAGTGGCAATGGCTCGCGCGCGGCTCTCCATCTGGGCAACAGCCATAGGGTAATCCACAAAACCAGCCGAGACTCGCCACTCAACGGGGGTGTCATGATATATTTTAGAGTTTGTACTCATACAGGCTATGTGCGGCTTGTAGGGCGTAAAGACAAGAGGCGATGATAAAGCACCGAGATAAATACATTCAGTATTTAGGAAAAACAGTACCAGCCCAAAGGCAGTCGAAAAACAATAACTTAAAAATATAAGTGGTGCGGCCGAGATGCGTCAAGACGAAAAAATAAAAATAATTATTTCAATTACTTAACACACCTCAAAACCCGAAAAAATTACACAGTTTGTACGCAAAAAGTTACACGAATTTTAGAGTTTCTGAGCGTTGCAAGGATAATGTATCGGAATAGGGACATCAAAAACATCCCCATTGCGGACGTTAGCAGAGTGTTTTTGCTTTAAACTTTTGAGAGAGATT
>JAHDGM010000048.1 GCA_020627655.1 Hellea sp. | reverse complement strand
TAATAACCTGTACGTTTTTTTGCGTTAACCAATCCGCAGCGGAGAGACCCATAAGCCCTGCGCCTATGATCAAAACCTTGGGTGTTTTGTTCATATTTGATCTCATTTACCTTCTGTTTAGGTTACTTTGAAAGACGACGTTAACCACCTTTCCAAACGCAATATAAACTCATCATCCATAATGTCTTCCGTTAATTGGTGTGTGGAGTTTTCAATGTTTAAACGATATTTAAAAGACAGCTCAGGTCAGTTTGCAATCATGGCTTCTCTAGTTGTGACCATGTTGGTCGTAGGAACTGGCACAGCTATTGATGTGAATGGCCTGCATCGCAGCAAGTCAGACATACAAAGGCTAGCAGACGCCGCTGTTTTAGCAGCAGCTAACTCCCGCGAAGAAAACGTTGGGAAACTTAAACAGATAGCTCAAGCAGCCATAGACGCTAACAACACAAACAACATAGCTGTGAAAATGGAGCTTACACTGGATGATGAAGACATCATACGCATTGTTGCAAGCTCAACCTATGAAACCCAATTAATGGGTGTCGTCGGCTTTGACAAACTACCTTATTCGTCCATTTCTGAATCTCCACTACCTAAAAAAATTCCAATTAATGTCGCCCTTGTATTAGACCGAACAGGCTCCATGGCGGGCGATAACATGACGTCATTAAAAAGCGCCAGCGCCAAACTCATAGATGTATTTGATTCTCTCGAAGGTGATCTGCGCGTCGCCGTTGTACCATTTGCGGATTACGTCAATATCGGTATGGGTAATCGCCACGCAAACTGGATGGACGTTCCCGATGACAGTTCTTCCGTAGCAACAGAACAGTCCTGTTACGATAAGCGCGACCTCATCAAACCTGATCTTTGCGGCCCGGAAGAACGAGAGGGAAACAATGATGGCGTAACCTATACATACACTGCCACGGTTTGCCCTGATGAAGCATATACACCATATTATGAATATTGCCATTACCCGACATCATCATATACTTGGAATGGTTGCGCAGGATCACGCGATGGCGATGGTTACATGAAACCTGCTTATAAGGGTAAAAGGGTTCCCGGCGTTATGAATGTTTCATGCGGCGAAGAAGTTTTACCACTGACCATAAACATGACCCAGGTTAAAGACAAAATAAACAGTCTATCCGCCAGTGGGAGTACTTATATCCCCGCGGGATTAATATGGGGATGGCGCATGCTGGACTCCGAGCAGCCTTTTAATGATTTGAGTAATTCCCAATCAGACCGCCGCCGAACAGTTGTGTTAATGACTGATGGGCAAAACACAAAGTCCCTCACACAACCTACACATAACGGCACGGATACAGCTGCCGCCAATGACCTGACATCTATACTTTGTCTGGACATGCAAAGTGAAGGCATTGAGATATTCACTGTAGCTTACAGGCTCAGCAGCACTTCTGAAACCACAGCCAGCCTTCGAGAATGCGCATCCAGTCCTACGCATTTTTTCAATCCAGATAACACTTCCGATCTAGAAGAAGCCTTTGAAAATATCGGGAACGCCCTTTATCAGGTTCGGTTATCACGATAAATTGAACTAACGCTTTTAAGGTAATTCAAAATAGTGATTTAGAAACCTTTAACCATGATTACACACTGTTTCTAAACCGTTTCCCCATACACTTATAAAGTGTGTGGAGGAAATATGTTAAAACAATACATAAAGGATAGCTCAGGGCAATTTGCCATAATGGTTGCCCTTGTAGTTTCCATTTTAATGTTATGTGTCGGCGTTGCGGTTGATTTGTCAATTGTTCACAGACACAAAGTCGATCTACAAAATCTGACTGACTCCGCAGTACTTTCAGCGGCTGCTTCTCGGGATGACAACATCGGAAATCTTAAGACCCTCGCTCAGGCCGCCATAGATGCCAATAATATCCATGGACTGGATATAAAAATTAAAACGACGCTTGACGATAATGACGTCGTCCGTGTTGAGGCTAGTGCCTCTTACCCAACGCATCTGATGAAATTGTTTGGATATGACAGCCTCCCCTACAACTCTGTATCTGAAGCTCCTCTTCCAAAAGAAGTGCCTTTAAACATCGCGCTTGTACTCGATACGACACAGTCTATGGCTGAAGGGAATAATATGTCAGCCTTACAAACCGCCTCGGCTACGCTTCTCAATATTTTCGACAGCTCATCACCAGGCATTATTCAGGCCGGCGTTGTTCCTTATGGGGAATATGTAAATGTAGGATTAGCCAACCGAAACCGCCCTTGGATGGATGTCGAGGAAGATAGTACGACTGAAAAATGTTACACAACAAAAGATATTATATCCCAAGACTGTACAAGTGACTCTTACGAAGGGACCTGTTATAATGACAGTGGCCCGTACACATGTACGAAATCGTCTTCGACTTGTACAAATCAAGTCTACGGACCGGAATACGAAAAATGTTATGATTCCGTTCAAACCTGGAATGGCTGCGTAGGTTCCAGAAATGATCCTGACCATAAAGATCCTGGTTACAAAGGACGTCAATTTCCTGGCATCATGAACGTAACCTGTGGCAGTGAAATTCTGGACCTCACATCCGATTTAAATACCGTTGAAAATCATATCAACAGCCTTACAACAGATGGCTGGACTTACACGCCAGCTGGAGTTGCATGGGGTTGGAGAATGCTGGATCCCGATATTCCTTATGGGGGCCTTACCAATAGTCAGGATGATCGAAAAAGAGCCATGGTTCTTATGTCTGACGGCGCTAACACTGTACGATTAAATGCACCTTACCATTCGCGACATTATGGCCCGTTTAGTGATCAAGAACTCGTGGACACTAACAGTTTGACTTTGGAACTGTGCCAAGGTGCAAAAGATGCCGGAATTGAAATTTATTCAGTCGCCTACAATCTACCAAGCGCAGAAGCTTCAGCTGTCGACATGATCCGCAATTGTGCCAGCACTCCGCAGCACTTTTTTCAGGCTGATAATGCTGATGAATTAGAAGCGGCTTTTACAGACATCGCTAATTCATTGTTTCAGGTTCGTTTGTCTCGGTAATTCTATTCAGCAGCTTCTGTAGCTTCGGCTTCAGAAGCATCTTCTTCGGACTTTGTTTTTCGAGAAGGCGCTTTACGTCGACGTGATGATTTCGGCTTTACGTCTTCTTCATCATCAGAATCGGCATCCGATTGAACTTCTCCAGTTTCGGACGTGATATCATCCGAATTTTCTTCAGATTTTTTAGATTTTCGGACTTGTGGTGGATAGCGGCGGCGACTGGCTTTTTCCCCATCTTCATCTTCGCTGTCATCTGAATTGTCATTCCGGTTGGCCTCAATCTCGTCACGCGCGGCCTGCTTAGCCGCTTCAATGGCGTTGACGATACGAAGGTAATGCTCGGCGTGTTGTCGGCAATTCTCCGCCTTCACACGATTACCGCTGGATGCAGCATCCCGAGCAAGCACTTCATATTTTTCGAAAATCTGCTTGGCAGTCCCCCGAACCTTTACATCAGGTCCATTGGATTCCATGGATCGATTGCCATTATTCTGATTATTATTGCGGCGATTACGCCCGCGTTGACGCTTCATTGGAAGTCCTTAAGTCATTATTGGGTCAGCCTTATTACAAGCACCGCCCGGCATCAATTTTATTGAGCTTTGCGAAGGGCCTAATCTGCCCAATTCACAAATTGTGAGTAGCAAAGGCTGAGGGTCACGCCAAGTCCTTTTTTACATAAAAATTTCAATCTTGTGGGCTATTTCGCCGCAATCGCGGTCACCAAACGATCATTTCCCGACAAATCTTTGAATACCTCAATCTCCTTAAACCCGTTTAAGTCCAAAATACTGGGAACAGACTCCCCTTGATCATAACCGATTTCCAGATATAGGCGTCCCTGTGTTTTCAAAAAATTACCCGTTTGTTCAGCGATAATACGATATGCATTCAGTCCGTCTGGGCCGCCGCTTAAAGCTAGCTTGGGATCATATTCTGAAACCTCAATCTCTAACTGGCCCATAGCTTTATCCGTAATGTAAGGCGGATTAGAGACAATTATATCAAACCGTCCTTTGACAGCTTCAAACCAGTTACTTGTCAACAAATCCAACCGATTTTTCACGCCAAGCACATGAGCGTTTTCATCAGCGATTCTCAAGGCTTCATCAGAAGCATCAATCCCCAATCCCGTAAATCCAGGCCGTTCGGCCAGTATGGATATTATAATGGCTCCCGATCCCGTTCCAAGATCCAGCAAACGGGCTTTTTTTTGCGCCTTTGTATCCGCGAGAACAGCCGAAACTAACAATTCCGTTTCCGGTCTCGGCGTTAAGACCGAACCATCTACTTTAAAACGCCTTCCGAAAAAACCCTGATGGCCCATAATATGATCAAGGGGTTCACCGTTAAGACGTCGTCTCAGTAGGGTCTCCAAAGCCATCAAAGCTTTCGGTTCCAAAATTTCTGTTTCTGCTAAAATTTGGGCGGCGCGGTCCTTACCCGTTACATGTTCCATCAGAATCATCGCCTCAAATGATGCGTTTTCAATTCTGTTTTCTTTCAGGCGGTCTCTCAGACTGCGCCTTTGGTGACCTAGTGAGATAAAGTCGCGCATAGGGTTTCAAGTGTCGCGCTTAACCGCGCCAGGTCCTCTGGGGCCGATAAACTGTGATCTCCATGTTTGACCAGTGTAAAAGTTACATCTTTAGAGGTTACAACGTCTATAACCTGCTTGGCATATTCCCAAGGCACAACCGGATCAGCCTCACCCTGTAAAATTCTAACAGGCCCCTCGAAAACATATGGGCTATCCAGCAATAAGTTCTGCCGACCATTTTCAATCAACGCCCGGCTATATTCATAGGGCTCACCATAATCCGAAGGCTCATAATATATGCCATCCTCCATAATTTTACGGCGAACGTCTTCAGGCCAATTCGCCCACATAAGTTTTTCCGTAAAATCAGGGGCAGGCGCAATCAAGACTAACGCCTTCACACGGTCAGGCCTGGCTCTTGCCGCCAGCATGGAAGACCAGCCGCCCATAGACGATCCGATCAATATAACATCGCCCCGGGTTAATTCATCCATAACGGTCACAACATCTTCACCCCAGCGAGAAATAGTCCCGTCCCGAAAGCGTCCTGAGCTTATACCATGACCATAATAGTCAAATCGTATATAGCTACGCTGATTGCGCAAAGCCCAATCATGTAAATGCGTGGCTTTGCCGCCCTCCATGTCAGACTTTAGGCCGCCGCACCAAATAATCGCAGGCCCTTTTCCTTTGGTCATTTTATAGGCGATTTTTTCTGCCTGCTCTGTTAGGTGGGGCGGAGCCTTAAGATAACTCGCGGTTTCAGTGTTACTCATATGGAATATATTTCATGAAAGTGCTTCAAGTTGTGCCAGAACTTAATGCAGGTGGTGTCGAACGCACAACCCTGGAAATGGCCGAAGCCTTATCTCGCAACGGTTTTACGCCCCATGTGGTATCTGCTGGTGGCCGTATGGAAGCTGAATTAGCCGAAACAGGGGCCGTTTTGCACAAAATGGAAATTGGCAGTAAAAATCCATTCCTGCTGCGCCGAAATACCAAAGCCCTCATTGATATTATAAAGTCTGAAAATATTGATCTCGTCCATGCCCGATCTCGCGCGCCGGCCTGGCCGGCTCACGCGGCTGCAATGGCTACCACCAGGCCTTTTGTAACGACCTATCACGGTATTTATAACGCAAAGTCAGGGCTCAAACGTCGCTATAATGCCATCATGACCAAGGGTGACATCATCATCGCCAATTCAGAATTTACGAAAACCCATATCATCAAAGAACACGGAACAGACCCGGCCAAAATAGTCGTTATTCCTCGCGGTGTTGATATGTCGGTTTTTGATCCGGCGCTCATCCAAAACAAGAATGTCAAACTACTAAGGGAGCAATGGGGCATAGAAGCCCGTGACAAAGTTGTTCTTTTGCCTGGGCGCCTTACATCGTGGAAAGGCCAATGGTTGGCTATTCTGGCCATGGCACCGCTGCCCAAAAACTATAAATTAGTTTTACTTGGAGACTCGCAGGGCCGGGATGATTATGTGAATGAGCTATGGGAAATAGCTGAACAACATGACATGGAACACCGCTTAACAATTCCTGGGCACACACAAGATGTGGCTACCGCATTAGCTGCGGCGGATGTGGTTATCGCCCCTTCGACAGACCCGGAAGCATTTGGTCGAGTCGTCGCCGAGGCACAGGCTATGGGCCGTCCCGTAATTGCCAGTGCTCATGGCGGACCGCTTGAAACGATTATTGAGGGGCAAACCGGCTTTCTTTTCCCATCCGGTAATGAAAAAGCACTAAGCGAAGCAATCCGAAAATCTCTAGATTGGGACAACTATACTCCTGACCATGCCCGCGCTCATATTGCCAATAATTACTCAAAAACCCGCTTACAAGAGAAAACCCTCAAGGTTTACCGTGATTTATTGATGTAAAAACGCAACAATTCCCGATTATTTACGCTCACAAGACTGATGAGGCTTGAAATCGACAGTTTTGGTGACCATATTGCGCGGGCTATTAAACCACCACAGGAGATTTTGGCATAGCTAGACGACCATACGCGGCCCCACCATCCAAAAAGGCCAAAGGCCCAAAGATTAACGGGGACATTGAAGCTTCCAAAGTTCTCCTCATTACTGAAACCGGTGAAAAAAAAGGTGTCGTTGCCATAGAAGACGCCTTGGCTGCTGCACGCGCGGCAGGTCTTGACCTTGTAGAAGTTGCGCCAAATCCTGATACACCCGTCGTCAAAATCCTTGATTACGGAAAACTGCGCTTCGAGCAGCAAAAGAAAAAAGCTGCTGCCCGCAAAAGTCAGCGCACCCAAGATATCAAAGAAATCAAAATGCGCCCCAATATCGACACCCATGATTATGACGTCAAAGCCCGGGCCATGACAAAGTTCTTCGAACGCGGCGATAAAGTCAAAGTCACCATCCGGTTTCGAGGCCGCGAAATGGCTCATATGGATCGGGGGACAACTCTGCTCCAGCGCGTCAAAGAGGATTTCGAAGAAATCGCCAAGGTGGAGTTTGAACCTAAAACCGAAGGCCGCCTCATGACCATGGTACTGGCGCCTAAGTAACTCAGTTAAACTTTCGAGTATAGTCAAAAAAGCCCGGTTGGAAAATGCCGGGCTCAGTCCTGCGCGCCTTAGCCTGTTTTAGCCCGGCGGTATAATATATAGCCTAGCGCCGACCAGAATATCTCAAAGCCCAGTTCGTAATAAGTCTGCATAGGACCAATTCCGTCAAGCACAAGGCCCAATAACCTACCTGTAGCAAACGCCAGTAAAAAGAAGATCATCAAAAGCCCTAACGGTCTTTGATCCTGCTGCTTCAAAGCAGCCATGATAATGGCAATACCGGATGCTGCGCTAACAGCCCATAAAGCCCGTATCTGATGAGCGCCAAGCAATCCGGGAATATCCCACCCCATCAGTTCAGCGATTTTATTCGGTGCAAGCAAACCATAAAGCCCATAAAGCCCGTAAAACCAACCTGTAGCCAAATTATATACTTTTAAAGCCTTCATGAGCTCCCCCTGTTTCTGACAGCCTATCACAGGGTTTGCATGGCAAGAAGCGCTTGATTTTACAAAATTCCCCGCTATAAGCCCCTATCCCCATTTTGGGAGCAGCATATCAGGCGAAATGGCATGCCTGAATGCTCAAAAGGCCAGCGAAGCTTTATTGGTTTGAAGCGTCGCTCATTATAGGAGACCGAAATGCCAAAAATGAAAACCAAGTCAGGCGCAAAAAAGCGCTTCAAACTGACAGCCAGCGGCAAAGTTAAAGCCGGTCAGGCTGGAAAACGTCACGGCATGATCAAGCGTACCAATGACCAGATTCGTAATCTGCGCGGCACGACTGTTCTAAAAGATTGCGATGCAAAGCGCATCAAAAAATCCTTCATGCCCAACGGCTAACACACCTTTTGAATAAATCAGATTTGGAGTAGACTATGTCACGCGTCAAACGCGGCGTCACAAAGCACGCCCGCCACAAAAAAGTTATCGATGCAGCCAAGGGTTACCGCGGCCGCCGCAAAAACACATTCCGTATTGCTAATCAGGCTGTCGAAAAAGCTGGTCAGTATGCATATATCGGCCGCAAGCTGAAAAAGCGTCAGTTTCGCGCCATTTGGATTCAGCGTATCAATGCTGGTGCTCGCCTGCACGGCCTCACCTATTCCCGCTTTATGGATGGTCTGAAAAAAGCCGGTATCGAACTGGATCGTAAAGTCCTCGCCGATATGGCCGGCAATGAGCCGGAAAGCTTCGCTGCTCTAGCCGAAGTCGCCAAGAAAAATCACAGCCAACCTCATACGGTTAAAGCTTAATTTTTTCAACATTATCAAATTTAGAAACCGCTCTTTTTAGGGCGGTTTTTTTGTGACTACATACTGCCGCCGAAGAAGTCGAATTTACCAAGAGGCACGCCGTTATGGCGCAAAATATTATAAGCGGTTGTGCAATGGAAAAGCACATTGGGAATGATAAATCCTGAAAAATAGGAAATACCCGTAAAGTCCATTGTCACGGGGCCTATCTCCAGACTAAAGGCCCGGCCCTCTTTACCGTCCAGATCTTCGCGATTGAATGTTCCAATCTCCGCGCGGGCCTTGGCAATCAAAGCATATAACTCTTCAAATGTTTCTTCTGTTTCTTCAAAAACCGGCGGCGTTGTATCAGCGATCCGGTGAGGACAGTTTTTAGCCAGTGAGGTCGCAATCTGCACCTGTTTGATAAGATGATGCATATCAGGTGCGAGCCGGGCCGTAAGAAATACTTCAGGGTCAATGCCTCGCTCTTTGGCATTGGCTTCGCCTTTTTTGAGGATATGCTCCAAATTAGATAAAGTCCGATCCAGCATGGGAATGCAGGCATTATACATAGACAGTGTTTGGGGCATGGTGTTTCCTTTTAATAATGGTCGCACAAACTTTATGTCACCAGCCGAATAATACCAGCTACAAAACGGTATATCTGCTCTTCATAGATTAGCTGCGAGGGACCGCATTTGATATCAAATTGAGCGGAAGCGCATAGCTTTCCTTGCTCTGGCGCAACACGATACGAGACTGAACATCGGAAATCAGGTCAATACCTAGCAGCTCTTCACGCAGAAAATCATCATAAGCATGCATGTCTTTGGTTACAATTCTGAGCATGAAGTCAACCGCGCCCGTCACGACGGCGCACTGAACCACTTCTGGCATTTTCGCAACTGCTCGTTCAAATTTTTCCATATTTTCCCGGTTCGGTAGGGCCAGCTTTACTGCCACAAAAACCTCAAAATCCAATCCCAGCTCTTTACGGTTCAAAATGGTGACCCGTTCCTGAATAATACCCAATTCCTCCATGCGCTTGATACGGCGCCAACAGGGCGATGAAGACAAGCCCACTTTGTCGGCTATATCCGCAACCGAAAGCGCCGCATTTTTCTGAATCAGATGAAGAATTTTGGCATCAATACCATCAATTTGTCCCGGCATTTTATGTCCTCATAAATATATTTTCTGGCAAAAAATTTCAATATATCGCCATATACAACCAAAAAAGACATTTAAACAAGAAGGTTTTTAGGTAATATGCCCAAATAATACCCAAGCCAGCCGCGGCATCAATTGGGAATAAGACGAGGTCTCATGAGTAAGAAGTCTAATCAATCACGTTTATACGTGCCCGAACCGCCATTTAGGCCCGGCGATAAACCGGATTATTCCCATATTAAAGTTCCGGCCGAAATGACGCCGCCAAGGCCGGATCCTATGTGTGATGCCCATGAGACAGCAGCTCATGCTCTGGGCCTCATACGCGTCTTGAGACTAACGGGTGAAAAAGAAGGCCCGTGGGATCCCAATATAAATGCTGATACATTACGCGCCGGGCTTCGTTTTATGATGATTAATCGCGCCATGGATGAGCGCATGTTCAACATGCAGCGCCAAGGGAAATTGTCGTTTTATATGAAAAGCACTGGCGAAGAAGCCATTTCTGTCGCCATGGCTATGGCTCTAAATGACAATGACATGATTTTTCCAACCTATCGCCAAGTGGGTATTTTAATCGCCCGCGGCTGCCCCATGCAGGATATGATGTGTCAGCTGTTATCGAATAAGGGCGATGCGCTGCAGGGTAAATCACTCCCTATTCTGTTTTCATTTAAAGATTATGGATTCTTCTCCGTGTCAGGAAATCTGGGCACGCAATTAATCCAAGGTGTGGGCTGGGGTATGGCCTGTGCCTATAAAGGTACAGATGATATTGCCTCAGTAATTACTGGAGAAGGCGCTACGGCCGAAGGGGATTTTCATTACGCCCTTAATTTTGCTTCGACCTATCGCGCCCCTTGCATCATCAATGTGGTCAATAACCAGTGGGCTATTTCAAGTTTCCAAGGCATTGCAGCTGGTGAAGGCGAAACATTTGCAGCGCGCGGTACAGGTTACGGACTGGCAACCTTACGGGTCGATGGTAATGACTTCCTGGCCGTCTATGCCGCCATGCAATGGGCGGCCGAACGGGCCAGACGTGGCGGAGGAGCAACTGTTATTGAGCATTTCACCTACCGCAAAGAAGGGCATTCCACATCGGATGACCCAACAAAATACCGACCCAAAAATGACGGTGAAGTCTGGCCCTTTGGTGACCCGATCGAACGGCTAAAGGCTCATCTTGTGAAAATAAAAGAATGGGATGATGAACGTGACGAAGCCCTACAAAAAGAAATAGCAGATTACATACGTTCATCTTACAAGGCGGCCGAAAAATTAGGGTCTATGGCAACGGAATCAGGTATAGCTCCCGAAACCATGTTTGAACAGGTTTACGAAACCATCCCCTCTCATCTTGAAGCACAGCGCGCCGAATTCATGATTGAAAACGCGCGTAAAGTTGGAGAAGAGTAATGGCGCGCATGAATATGATTGAGGCCATTCGCTCGGCAATGGATGTTAAAATGAGCCAGGACCCTGATGTCCTGGTATTTGGGGAAGATGTTGGTTTTTTTGGCGGCGTCTTCCGCTGTACTGCAGGTCTTCAAGAAACCCACGGACTACATCGCTGTTTTGACACACCTATTTCCGAAGGCGGCATCATGGGAATTGCCATAGGCATGGCAGCTGCAGGGCTCCGTCCCATCGCGGAAATTCAATTCGCAGATTACATTTATCCCGGCTACGACCAGATCGCTTCAGAAGCGGCACGTCTTCGCTATCGCTCAAACGGTGAATTTACAGCCCCCCTTACAATTCGAACGCCCGTTGGCGGCGGAATCTATGGCGGGCAAACCCACAGTCAAAGCCCGGAAGCCCTGTTCACCCATATTTCCGGGCTCAAAACCATCATTCCGTCAAATCCTTATGATGCCAAGGGGCTATTAATCACGGCCATTGAAGATAACGATCCGGTTTTATTTTTGGAACCCAAACGGCTCTATAATGGTCCATTTTATGGGGATCCACATGCGCCTGCTGTCAATTGGTCCGGTCATGATCTCGGCGAAGTCCCTGAAGGACATTACCGTGTCGAATTCGAAAAGGCGCGAAAGATTGCTGATGGAGACGATCTAACTATTTTAACATATGGCACAATGGTCTGGGTCGCCCAAGCGGCCGTGAATGACCTTGAAGTTTCAGCCGACATTCTGGATTTGCGCTCACTACTGCCCCTTGATCTTGAAAGCATTGCCGAATCTGTGAAAAAAACCGGACGATGTGTTATCCTGCATGAGGCGACCAAGACTTCCGGCTTTGGCGCAGAACTTATGGCACAAGTGCAAGAACATTGTTTTTATTCCCTGGAAGCCCCGATTGAGCGGGTCACAGGCTGGGATACACCTTATCCACATGCTCAAGAATGGGCCTATTTTCCTGGGCCCATTCGCGTTAAAACAGCTATTCGTAAAGTTCTGGAAGGATAGCCAAACGTGGCCGAATTTCGTTTCAAAATGCCTGACATTGGCGAAGGTGTGGTCGAGGCTGAGATCACAGCCTGGCACGTCTCTGTTGGAGATGTAGTCCAAGAAGATCAGCCTGTCGCAGATGCTATGACGGACAAAGCCACAATCGAACTGACGGCCCCCACAACAGGGACCATCACCATGTTAGGCTGTGAAGCGGGTGATATGTTAGCAGTGGGCGCGGATTTAGTTGTCTTTGAGATAGAAGCTGACTCGTCAGTTTCGGCAGACGTTGCGCCTTCCCTGGTTGCCCCACCCAATGAAAGCTCTCCTCATGAGCTTTCCCCAGCGGAAGGCGGAACGTTTGTTTTTAAGATGCCCGATATTGGCGAAGGCGTAGTCGAAGCCGAAATTACGGCCTGGCACATAAATGAAGGTGACGATGTCGAAGAAGATCAGCCTGTTGCTGATGCCATGACTGACAAAGCGACCATAGAGCTTACCGCTCCGGTTACCGGAAAAGCCTCAAAACTAGGCTGCGCTGAAGGAGACATGATTGCCGTAGGCGCGGATTTAGTCGTTTTTGAGAATGTAAAAGGCGGAACGCCTGCACCTGCACCGACTTCCCCAAAACCTGCCACCAAGGCACCTGAGAAAACCGCAAAATCAGCGATTACCCCCAAGCCTGTCGCCTCAAAACCGCCCTCGCAAAAAGCCCTGGCTTCTCCCGCTGTTCGTAAACGCGCCAAAGATGCGGGCATTGATTTATCCCAAGTGACGGCCAGCGGAGAGAGCGGCAATATCACCCATTCAGATCTGGATGTGTTCGAAAAAGCTTTGGAACCAGAGATCGGTGAAACCCGGATCAAAATCATTGGCATGAGGCGCCTGATAGCGGAGCGAATGCAGGCATCTAAACGCAACATTCCCCATTTTACCTATGTGGAAGAAATTGATGTCACAGAACTCGAAGCCCTGCGAAAACGGTTAAATGCTAAAAAAGGCGAAGATAAACCCAAGCTCACCGTACTCCCATTTATTATCCGCGCCATGATATCAGCGATCCGAGATTGGCCGCAAATGAACGCTCTTTATATGGACGAGCAAGGCTACTTATCCCAATTCGAACCCATTCATCTGGGTATAGCCACGCAAACCGATCAGGGATTGATGGTTCCCGTAATTAAAAATGCTCAGAGCCTCAACGTCTGGAAAACAGCCAGTGAGATTACCCGTCTGGCTCAAGGCGCGCGTGATGGATCACTGTCCAAAGACGAGTTAACAGGGGCAACAACAACACTGACATCTTTAGGGCCTCTAGGCGGGATTGTGACCACACCTGTTATCAGCCGCCCGCAAGTCTCGATCTTTGGACCCAATAAAATCCGGCCAAAGTTAATCCTGGAAAAAGGCGAGGTGAAAGAAAGACTGGTCATGAACTTTTCTATCTCTTGTGATCACCGTATCATTGATGGTTATGACGCCGCCGCCATGATGCAATATATTAAAGGCCTTCTTGAAGATCCGATCTTTATGTTCCTGGAATAAAATTTGGGGACTCGTTAGGCGCTTGCGCCTGTATCCTGATTTATAGGTAAAAAATTTCGGCCCAAAACCCGGGTTTCCAATTTACCTCGGGCTTCTAAAAACGGAACAAGACGATCCAAGTGATCCGTCTGAATAAACATTGAGCCTACATTGATCGCGTCTTGGTAGCGCTCTTCAAGCGCGCCTTTTCCCATTGTGTTTGAAAACAGGTGGAGACCGGCTTTTCGGATATTACGCGCAGCCGCAAAAGAAAAAGAATAGCGGCGCAAGCCCATGACATTCAAACCATAATCATTTGACATTTTTTGAGCATGGCGCCGGCCAAGGTAATGAGGCCGAAGAGCATAAGAGACAGCCAATGGCTTTAATTTCTCGAACTCATGAGCGCGAGCAAATATGGTCACTAGCGGCGCGTCCTCTCGTTCAAAACCCTCACTCTTGAGTATTTCCATCAAAATCTCGGCTGAGTGTTTAGGCCCGCCCTTAAAATCGATATCCACAGCAAAGCGGCCTTTCACATTTTGCAAAGCTTCCCGCAAAGTCGGTACAGGCTCACCCTTAAATTCTGCGCCTTTATGTGATCCGGCCTCCAGGGCTTTGATATCTTTGAGCGGCGTATCTTTAACGCGGCCATAACCGCCTGTCGTTCGGTCCAACGTCTTATCATGAAAGACTATAAAATGGTCGTCACTTGTGCAGCGGACGTCAAACTCAATAGCACGGGCACCCATGGCATAGGCAGTTTCATGGGCTAATATGGTGTTTTCCGGAGCGTGGGTAATTGTTCCGCGGTGTCCAACAGGTGTTATTTTTTCCGGGAGTGGCAGAACAGGTTGTTTGGCGCGAACAAACCGGTCCAGCCACATTTCCAGACCCGGGATAAACTCTACCGCCTTACCCGGAAAAATCATAAGAAGTTAAAGCGCGTCCGCAAACCGCTCGAACAGGTAGAAACTGTCTTGCGGGCCCGGGGAAGCTTCCGGGTGATGCTGGACGGAAAAGACCGGCTTACCTTTTAGGCGAAGCCCGCAATTAGAACCGTCAAACAATGACACATGCGTTTCCTCGCAGCTTTCCGGAAGACTATCGCGGTCAACGGCAAAGCCATGATTCATAGACACGATTTCGACTTTATCCGTCGTATAGTCTTTCACCGGATGATTAGCCCCGTGATGACCCTGCTCCATCTTTACGGTTTTTGCGCCCAGCGCCAGCGCCAGCATTTGATGACCCAGACAAATGCCAAGAATGGGCATGTCGGCTTCTATGAGGTCCTGGATAACCGGGATAGCATATTCTCCCGTCGCCGCAGGGTCCCCCGGACCGTTAGAAAGAACAACGCCGTCCGGCTTGAGCGCCAAAATATCACGGGCCGGCGTATCACCTGGTACAACCCGAACGGCCATGCCTTGAGCCACAAGATTACGTAAGATGTTTCGCTTCACCCCATAATCAATGACAACAACCTTTTTGGTTCCTTTTTTATCCTTGAAACCTTCGGGCCAGATCCAGCTTGACTGCGCCCAGTCAAATTCGTCTTTAGTCGCCACGTCACAGGCCAGGTCAGCGCCTTCAAGTCCGCTCCAGCTACGTGCTTTTTCAATCAGCATATCAATATCAAACTGACCATTCTCTGCGTGAGCAATGACGCCATTTGGCATGCCGTGTTCACGGATATAAGATGTAAGCGCCCGAGTATCCACGCCCGAAATACCAACAATGCCGCGCTGCTTCATCCAGGTGCCTAACGGGTTTTCATTGCGCCAATTGGATGGCGGCGTAATGGGCGCTTTTAATATAGCGCCAACAGCCGCTTTTTCCGCGCGCTCAGTGCTGGCCTCTTCATCTTCAACATTTGTGCCTGTATTACCTATATGCGGAAAGGTGAAACAGACAATCTGCCGAGCATAAGACGGATCCGTTAGAATTTCCTGATATCCGGTCATGGCCGTATTAAAACAAACTTCGCCAACGGCTTGGCCTTCAGCGCCGCAGCCTTGTCCATAAAAAACCTGTCCTGATGCCAGAACCAGAGCTGCCGTTGGAATGAGGTTCAGGTCTTGCATTTCTTTCACCATCTGTCTATGTGCACAGGTTTTTCAAATCCGGCCCGTTGTAATGCGGACGGGAAAAGACGCAAGAGAGAATACGCATAAAAGGCCTGAAAAGCGCACAAGAAAGCTGCGCGAAACCATTGACGATCAGGGCCTGCTATGGAATTTTTGCATCAAAGGCCCATATAAGAGGCCGACTGAGAGGATTATTATGCCCCTGCGTGAAGATATTAATGCCAGCGTCAAAGACGCTATGAAGACGAAAGACGCCATTCGTTTATCAACTCTGCGTCTTGTGAATGCCGCTATTAAAGACCGCGATATTGCTGCCCGCGCGGAAGATCGCTGCGGCGGGATCGGCGAGAGTGAAATCATGTCACTTTTAGCGAAAATGGTAAAACAGCGTGAAGAAAGCGCTTCAACCTATGAAGATAATGGCCGTCCTGAGCTGGCCGAGCGTGAACGATCTGAAATTGATATTATCCGAGTGTTTATGCCAACACCCCTTAGTGATGATGAGCTTAAAGCTGTCATCGAAGGTTATGTTAAAGATAGCGGCGCAACCTGCCTGAAATCCATGGGTAAAATCATGGGTCAACTCAAGTCAGAATATGCAGGCCGTGTTGATATGGGCAAGGCTGGCGGCATCGTTAAGGGCTATCTCTGCAACTAGCATTTTCAGCGTAAATCAAGCAAAATTTAACCCGAAATTAGCCATATTCACGCTTTAAAAGCATCTTATGGTCCATGCACTTATTTTCGATTCCGGCGTTGGAGGATTAAGCGTTTCCGCTGAAATCAGAAAACGCCTGCCAAGCTTACAGCAGACTTATGTGGCCGATGATGAATTTCGTCCCTATGGAAACAAAACTGATGCTCAGTTACGTACGCGCCTGCCGGGCCTTTTATGGACACTTTGCCAGACGGCCAATCCGGATCTGTTAGTCATTGCCTGTAACACAGCTTCCACATCTGCATTATCTGAGATCAGAAACGCACTCGAGATCCCGGTCATCGGTGTTGTCCCGGCCGTTAAACCTGCCGCGCAAATTACGCATTCAAAATGTTTCGCGGTTTTAGGCACTCCCGGCACTGTACGGCGTCAATATGTGGGCAAATTAATTGACGATTTTGCGCCCCGGCATGACGTCATCCTGCATGGCTCAACCCGCCTGGTTGCGCTGGCCGAAGACAAGCTTGCAGGTAAAACCGTTGACATGGCAGCTATAGAGGCCGAGATCGCGCCCATATTTAAAAAGGGCTCTATCGACACCATTGTTCTTGCCTGTACACATTTTCCTTTATTACGCGATGAGCTAACAGGCGCGGCCGAAAAACTAGGCGCAAGTAAGGTTCAATTTATTGATTCCGGTGAAGCCATCGCCAGACGTGTGGAAACGATTCTGTCTAATCTACAAGATATTAAACCTGTTCACTCCAAGCCCGATACGGCTTTATTAATTGCGCCTGAAACCTCTGAGCCTCGCATACAAGCATTTCATGATTTCGGGTTCAAAAAGGTCATTGCGCTATTACCGTAAGCTCACCGGCAACCCTTAATGAAAAAAGTGCTTATAGGCAAAATAAAGCGCCGCCAGTATTACGAATAATCCAATTGTAAACTTGCCAAAATGCTCTTTCATAATGGCTTCAGCCTGAGGGCCGAATTTTTTGACTATTCCCGCCACCAGGAAAAACCGCAAAGACCGACCCAGCACACTGGCGGCTATAAATGCCGCGAAATTTATTTTAAGCGCGCCGCTCATAATCGTGATGACTTTGTAAGGGAAAGGCGTCAGCGCAGCGCCAAAGACACCAATAGCGCCGTGCTCTCCGATGCGGACTTTAAAGGCCTCCATCTTTTCCGTCTTACCCATATTTTCTAAAATGGGCTGCGCGAATGTATCAAAGAAAAACAGGCCAATAAAATACCCGGCAATCCCGCCCAGGACCGACGCAACAGAACAGACAAACGCGTAACGCCATGCCTTTGATGTGTCTGCCTGAACCATAGGTATTAACATCAAATCCGGCGGAATAGGGAAAAACGAACTTTCAATAAATGATATACCGGCGAGGGCCGGTTCAGCCCGTTTATGGCGAGCCAGTTTCTTCACCGCCTCATACCAGTCATTTAGAAATGCGAGTTTACCCTTCATAAATGCGGCCTAACACGGAAAGAATGAATGGAGGGTTTATTTAAGCGGCCCATCAAATCAAAAATCGCTGGATTGCTAAAATAAGCTATGGCCATCTGAAAATGTCTGTTTTATAAGCGCCCATCTTCGAAGCGGGTGTGGCGGAATTGGTAGACGCGCCGGATTCAAAATCCTGTTGCTTTACATTTATTTCTTAAAAATCATAATAAAAACA
>JAHDGM010000047.1 GCA_020627655.1 Hellea sp. | reverse complement strand
CATTGGCGTTGTTCCATGGCGATTTGCTTGGTCAGGCGCACAGCGTTTTGTGAATAGGCTTCGGTGACCGTACCGCTATTGACCCGCTTGCCGCGCAGCACGCTGACATTTTCGCAAAGGTGGAAGACCAGTTTGGAATCAGACTTTTCTTTACCGTCTTTGGGCGCGATCCAATACACCGTATCCAGCCCGTCCGGATTGGCTTCGCTTTTAGTGGCTTCGGCGACTTTTGCGGAATCCTCGGCGATTTCCTGAGCCTGCGCCGCCACGGCCGGTGAACAGGCTGTCGTTGGCTGCTTAGCTTTGATTTGCGCTGCGCAGGCATTCATGTCTTGCGTATATTGCTCGGTTGAGGGCGGGTCAAAATCCACACCGGCCACTGTGGCAAGCGCGGCCAGAGCCACGCCGACACCGCCTGCCATTTTCTTGGTTTTCGGATCCATGTCCTTATCCAGAAAGACCAGAGCAAGCAGGGGCAGAAAGGCAATAACCGTGATGATAGCGCCTAGTTGGTTTTGAATGAAAAATTTTGTGGGCTCAGCCTCGGTCGCCGGGTCATGCCGGTTGGCGGCTTTCCACATCAGGCTGCCGGCAATGGCAAAGATGGCGATAATGACAAAGAGCGCGATTAACAGGGCCATATTGCCTTGATCAAATTTGTTCTTCATCAACATCAGTATGGCGGCGATTTCAGTGCCGATGGCCACGACCCATGACAGGCCTGCTAATGTGCGCAGTTTTTTGGCTTTACCTAACTGGTCTTGCGACGCTGCCCAGGCTTTGGTCACATCAACGGCTTCTTCTGCAGCTTGTTTCTCGTCGGACATGTTCAGATCCCCCTATAACATTTCAACGGCCATAACATACGCAAATTCAGGATAAGCGCAATATTGCAGATATATTTGAAAACGGGCCCTAAAGCTTGCGGAAAAGTCTATAATTATCCCATGATGAATTACGATTCAGGCTCCATGATGGCTTTGATGCGCTGCTTTAATTCCGGCTCCCACTCGGCAATCATGGACCGAACCTTGGCCACATAAGCCTTATTCTCATGGGCGGGGATATTAATGTCATAAGCTTCGGCAACTTCGACCATGGACTTACGGTCCATTTCATTAAATTCGGAGGTTATGGCTTCGGCAGTGGATCGTGACGAGCCCAGGGCTTCGAATGCGGATCGGCCCAGCCGTAGTGAGCTATCATAGGTTTCCCGGATAATGTCCCGGCATCCGTAAGCCCATAAATCATAGACATGGTTCCGGTCCACGGCCCGGGCTATGACATGTAAATCCGGATAGTTGTGGACGGCATATTTCACCAGCTCATTGATTTGCTCTTTGTCATCAATGGTGACTATTAAAAGCTTGGCATTGGCTATGCCAGCGGAATGCAATAAATCCGGTCTTGTAGCATCTCCGAAATAGGCATGGGATATACCAAATTTTCTGATGATATCGAGCTGCTTGGAGCTAAAATCAATAACGGTTGCTGCATAACCTGCGGCTCTTAACATGCGATCGACAATACCGCCTACGCGCCCGTGCCCGGCGATGATGATATGGCTTTCACCCGGCATTTCATCGGCTTCGCGATCCTGGCTCTTGGCATAGCGGGGGGCGATGATTTTGTCATATATAATAAAAAGCGCCGGCGTTAGCAGCATAGATAGAGCAACGACCAGTAAAAGACGATCGGCCAAGGCCCCTGCAATGATTCCGTTTGCAACCGTAAAGGATAGTAAGACGAAACCAAACTCACCGGCCTGAGCCAGGCCAAGCGCAAACAACCATTTGTCGGCGCCGCGGATTTTAAAGATATAACCCAAAATCAAAAGCACTATAGCCTTAAGCGCGATCAGGCCCAAAGTAAGTCCGATTATCATCGCCAGATTTTCACTGAGTAATCCAAAATTGATACTCGCCCCGACGGTCATAAAAAACAGACCCAGCAATAAGCCTTTGAACGGGTCGATATCGGATTCAAGCTCATGTCGGTATTCACTATTAGCCAGTACTACGCCAGCTAGAAACGTACCCAGTGCGGGAGACAAACCCACAAGGGTCATCAGCAGAGCAATACCTATAACCAGCATTAAGGCGGTAGCAGTAAAGAGCTCCCGCAAACCCGCAGAAGCAATAAACCGAAATATTGGCCTAGTAAGATAATTACCGCCCAGCACAACAACCGCGATAGCTCCCAGCGTGACCAGCGTTGTCTGCCAACCATTCAGTCCGGCAACCAAGCTAAGAGTATTGCCATGATCACCACTGTCAGATGCTGAATGGCTAAGAGTTTCCACAAGTTCAGGCATAGCCAGTAACGGCATTAATGCCAGCATGGGAATGACGGCTATATCCTGAAATAACAGAACGGAAAAACTGGCTTGCCCGCCATCGCTTTTCATCAAGCCTTTTTCGTTCAAGGTTTGAAGTGAAATGGCTGTGGAAGATAAAGAGAGAACTAGTCCAATGGCCAAAGCCGTAGCCCATGGTTGTCCGAACAGTAAGGCAATTACTGCAATCAAAATCGTTGTTAGAAAAACCTGCCCGCCGCCAAGCCCGATTAATCTTTGCCGCATTGCCCATAGTAATTTGGGCTCTAATTCCAGCCCAACCAAAAACAACATCATCACCACACCAAATTCGGCGAAGTGCTGAATGGCAATCACATCCACATGTAAGAAGGACAAAAGTGGGCTAATCACTATACCGGCCAGAAGATATCCTAGAACAGAGCCAAGCCCTAATCTGGAAGCAATGGGGACGGCGACCACGCCTGCGCAAAGAAAAATGAAAGCCAGTAGCAAAAAGTCAGTCATGAATAACCCAAACAATCATTGATGTATGGCTAGAGTTACATGCCTAAAGAGTCCTGTCCAGATTTATACTTTTGAGTTCTAGAGAAAGCGTCAAATGCGGCAAGTGAATTTGCATGCTGGAATGAACGCCGTGCGAGAGGATAAGAAAATTAAGCATAAGAGGCCGGCAAAGCCGGCCTCTTATGACGCGCGTGTTGCAAGCGCGGTTTAATAAGGTGAACTGCGTAATGTGCCGTCGCGCCAATAGGTTTTACCCGTTGCCTGATCAACAAAGTAATATTTTCCGGCTTGCTCATCATAGACGAGCGGTTGCCCTTGCGCAGGCTGTTTGAAATCTGTCGGCTCGCCAATGCGTTTATCTTTTTGGTGGCCGCTATAGGCTCCGCCTGCTGCGCCGGCAATGCCGCCGATAATCGCGCCGGTTTTGGCATCGCCATCACCAACATTATTGCCGATAATCGCGCCGGCCGCAGCGCCTGCCGCCGCGCCAATAGCGGCGTTCTTTTCCGTATTCCCTGTGGTTGTACAGGCAGTCAGGCCTAGAACTGTGATCGCGATGGCGACTTGTTTAACTTGTTTCATGATACTCTCCTTTAAGGAGCCCGGAACAGAGGGGGAGGGAGTTCCGAGCCTTATATATGAGAAGCCCTAATTATGGCGGCATTGCGGCAGGCATATGAAATCTTGTTAAGCTTGGCAGGTTCTGACGCTTATGGTTTTGTAAAACTAGTTCTCTGTACGTTTTAAAATCGGATTGAGTAATTGCCAGCCAAGGTGATTTGAAACCGGGTGATCCGTGCCGTATTTATCAGGCGCATCACGATCCATAATTGCTGTGTTGAAAATGATATCAAGCACTGGAAGTTGGCCTGCATAGTTTTTATCAAAAGCGCGCTCTATATTCGCATGATGCCAGTGGTGATAAATGGGACTGGCGAGTATCCATCTGAGCGGGCCAAAAGGGATATTGACATTGGAGTGTTTCAGATAGGAGTGTAATGAAAAAAAGATGCCCCAACTGGCGAAAGCAGCCGGAGTAAAGCCCAGCGCATAAGGTATAATTAAAGAGACGCCCCGGGTCATGATTTGGTCAATGGGATGAACCCGGTGCGCAGCAAGCCAGTCCATCTCTTCTATACTGTGATGGACGGCATGATAGTGCCAGAGTGCAGGTACTTCATGGAACATGCGATGAATCCAGTAATAACCGATATCGGCAATGATCATGATGGCTGAAATCTGCACTAGAAGGGGCAGCTCACTAACCCAGGTTTTTAAAGTCTGGGGTACAAACAGTTCTGATATTATCAGGCTGACGACTATGAGACTTAAAATTCCAAAAGAGGTTATGAACACAACCCCCAATGCATATCCCAAATCGACTTTCCAATGAGAACGCAGAGCCTTCTTTTTATGGATTGGCAATAAGTGCTCAAGAGGCACGAAAATAATCATCATAATCAGAAATTTTTGAAATATGTCGAGGATCATGCAGTCGCACCCCTGTGGCAGTACTTGCACATAACTTTCCGGCTACACTGAAGTCGCCTGCTCTTGGTTGGGAAGCTGAAATATTTCCAGTGCTGGTCGTTTATCACTTTGATTGTCCCGAATATATACGCAGGATACACAGAATACTGTTTTTGTGTAAATGGGCCATTAATGCGGTACGTGCACGATGCTAACTTGCGGGCTCTTCTCTTTTGTTTATCATCGCTTAGATACTGAATTGCCTTAGTAGAGTTTTATATGCCGTCAAAACTGGATGCCAAAGCTTATGTCAGTGAAGACTGGCTTCGAACGGAAAATGAGAAACTGTTTTCCAGGTCCTGGCAATTTGCAGGACTAGAGACGGATTTCAAAACACCGGGTGATTATCAGGCTCTGGAATTGGGCCTTTATCAGATTTTTATAATCCGGCAAAAGTCGGGTGACTTGAAAGCTTTTCACAATGTCTGCCGCCATCGCGGGACAACCCTTTTAGAGGGGAAGGGTAATACGGGGAATTCCATTGTGTGCCCCTATCATCGCTGGACATATGTTTCTGATGGCCGTCTTAAAGGCGTTCCGCAGATTAAAAACTGCTTTCCGGATTTAGATCGGCAGAAGCTTTCACTGAAGCCTGCGGCTATAGGGGTTTTTAAGGACTTGGTTTTTGTAAATCCGGACCCTGCGGCTGATTTTACTGATTTCGTTAAACCCTTGCAGGACAAGGCATGGCCTCATGATCTTACGGCTAAAGACGTCATTGAAATGCCGCCTTTGCATTATAAGCTAAACTGCAATTGGAAGATATTTGTCGAAAACGCGGTGGATGGATATCACCTTGCTTATTTGCATGAGAAGACTCTGGGCGGCCCTCTTGTTGATGAGAATTTATGGGAACAGCATGACGATCATATGATTTGGTATGCCGCGGATGAGCAGGATATGCGGCATTCTCTACCTGTCAAAAATCGTAAAGAGGCGAAAGCCTGGCGAGCGCGCGCCATTAAATCAGCCGATATGACAGGATATGGCGGTGTCTATTTTTTATTTCCCAACACATTGATTACGGCGACACCTTATACATTTAGTATTGCCCGTCTTATACCGACCACGGCGGGAACATCTGATATGACGGTTCGGCAGTTTGGGCGAAAAGGCGACGCGCGCGATGAACGAAAACATATTCCCGGATATGATAAAGTCACGGATACAATCCGGTCAGAACTTTGGACTAAGCCGGCTCTAGAGAGCGGGGATTTTCAAACTGAAGATGTTTGGATCTGTGAAAAGGTGCAAAAAGGACTGAACTCGCCTGCATATGAAGCAGGCCCGTTATCTTCGGGTTCAGGGGCTGAAGACCCTATCATCTGGTTCCAAGAGTCTATCTTAAAAGCAATGAATAAATAATCATGTATAAATTTCCCTCCAATTTGTAATAGCGTCTATGCATTAATTTGGCCCTGCAGAACCGCTCTGTATGATAATATAGGACATGGCATTTGAGGGGATTTAAATGGAAACTTTATTCACTACAGACGGCCGACAGCTTATTTTCGCTGGCGCGCTTTTATTTGTTATCGGATTATTTGGCGGATTAATTATCCCTGCCTTTAAGAATCGCCGTATGGGACTTTCAGCGCATCTGGCAGCCGTGCAGAGCGGCATGGCTATAATGATTTTTGGCATAGTCTGGTCGCTAATTGACCTCTCTACAGGGTTCTCGGCATTTGCCAAATGGGCGCTAATTGCGGGAAATTATTTGATCTGGCTGGGAATTATGATCGCTGCCATGACCGGAGCCAGCAAAGCTCTTCCGATTGCAGGAAAAGGCTTTACGGGCGGTCCGATGAGTGAGCGGGTCGTTACGGCACTTGAAACTCTGGGTGTGGCATTGTCACTGGCTTCGGGTGGTTTGATTATTTGGGGTTTGGCCCGCTCGATTGTTTAAGGGACCGAGTTTAAAATATTATCTATTTTCATATTTCGGGATTGAGTGCGAGAAAACTTGATTTTAAAGGGTTTGGAAACAAGAGAGAACATACCATGTCATTTGGAACCCATGCCTATATACCCGATCCACGAAATGCGGACGTCCTGATTAATTTGAACGGGCAGCTTGTACCGCGTAAAGACGCTATGGTGTCCGTATTTGATGCCGGATTTATGATGGGGGACGGGGTCTGGGAAGGTTTGCGGGTTCATCATGGGAAGGTGGCGTTTTGGCCGGAACATGCGGCGCGGCTAAAAACGGGCTTGATGGCGCTGGATATGGATTTGGGCATTTCTTTTGAGGAGCTGCATCAGCGAATTGAACATACTCTCGCGGCCAATAAAATGACTGACGGGGTGCATATTCGTCTCATGGTAACGCGAGGGCTCAAGGCTACGCCCTATCAGGACCCGCGTGTGGCCATAGGTCCGGCCACAATTGTCATTGCCGCCGAATATAAAAAAGTTGATCCCAAGACTGCAGAGAAAGCCTCGCGGCTTTACACGGTACATGTACGTCGGGGCCGTGCTGATGTTCAGGATCCGGGGCTGAACTCCCATTCCAAGATCAACTGTATCACGGCTTGTATTCAAGCTATTAAAGCGGGTGCTGACGAAGGCCTGATGCTTGACCCGCAGGGTTTTGTCGCTACCTGTAATTCAACTCATTTTTTCATTGTTCGAAATGGCGAGGTTTGGACGTCGACAGGCGATTATTGCCTGGGCGGAATTACCCGCTCCAAAGTCGTCGAAATCTGCCGGGCTAATGACATTCCGGTGTTTGAGAAAAACTTCCGGCTAATGGATTGTTACAGCGCGGATGAAGCCTTTACGACGGGTACATTTGCAGGTCTCGCGCCCGTTGGCGAAATTGATGGCCGCATGATCGGTAGCGGCAGGCGCGGGCCAATGACCGAGCGCCTTCAGAATCTTTATCTGGATCTAATCAAGGCGTCATGACCCATCAGGTGATATGCATGTGGTCCGGGCCGCGCAATCTCTCAACCGCGATGATGCGTAGTTTCGAAAACAGGTCTGATTGTCATGTATGGGACGAACCGTTTTTTGCGCCCTGGCTATCTGTAACCGGTAAGGACCATCCGGGGCGTAGTGAAACGCTTGAAGCCCATGAGATCGATCCCGAGATCGTAGCACAGCAATGCAAAATGGAACCTCCAACTGGGCAGGCTTTTTATTTTCAAAAACACATGCCGCATCATATGCTGGACAGTTTTCCAATAGAGTGGACAAAGGGCTGTAAGCATTTCTTTTTAATTCGCCGCCCTGATGCGGTCATCGCCTCTTACGCCAAAGGCCGGGCGAAGTTCGAGGTGGATGATATCGGCTTCTGGCCGCAATTCCGACTCTATGATCACTTATTATCCGAAGGCCATGAAATCCCCATCATTGATTGTGATGATATTCTGGCTGCCCCTGAGAATATTCTACGCCAATTATGTCATGCGCTGGAAATCCCCTTTGATAGCGCTATGCTCAGCTGGCCATCGGGGCCTAGAGATACGGATGGTGCCTGGGCCCCTTACTGGTATAAGTCAGTGGAAAATTCGACGGGTTTCGGTCCGTCGCGCCTGACAGATCCTGTCGTACCGCCCCGTTATCAAGACATGCTGGCTGCCTGTCAGCCTGCCTATGATCGCCTTTATGAAAAGCGTCTTTGAGACTAGATGATGAAGTCAGTTATCTTTGCATGAAGCCCACCCGGTGCCCAATGCGGCGGGTCGCATCTATAGTTATAATATGATATAGGCCTGATTGATCTATGGGTATGTATATCTCAGGAAGTTCGGATATTTTGCTGCAAACCATTTTTGCCTTCATAAGGTTATGGTCCAAGTTTATATATTTCGTCATTTCATGACTTACTGATAGCTGGGTTATCTTCCCTTGCCAAATCGTTGGCACCATAACATTGAGACCATAAGTGTCATTAAGGAAATGAATCGTGTTATAATGAACCTTTATGTCCTTACACTCGATGCTAAGTCGGTGCATAGGCGGGGCTTTTGTCATTCCTATACCTTCGGCAACTGGAGAACCAATTAAAAGAGCGAATAAAATCACTATAACAGAAACGACACGGCACACAGTTTTATCTCCGTAAAACGTACTCTGCTTGTTTACACCAAACGGGTCTTTTTTCCAACTTCATAATCATTACTGTTTTGAGAGCGTTTAAGTGCAGGCGTGTGAAAATCCATGACTACCTCAGGCGCCATAATAAGCCCGCGAACAGATTTGTTTTAACCTGTGAAAAATGCTAAACTTATCTTATGAAACGTGCAGCAGATCATAATGCCCGAATAGCCAATATGGTTTTTGCGGATGTCTATCCTCTCTATGTTCAAAAAATTGAAAAAAAGGGCCGAAACAAAAAAGAACTTGATCAGGTCATTCAATGGCTGACCGGATTTACTAATGAAAAGTTACAGAGACTCATCGATGACAGAGTCACGATTGACAGTTTTTTTAAAACCGCAAATGTTCATCCTAACGCCCATCTTATTAAAGGGGTAATTTGCGGCTACAGGGTTGAAGACATTGATAATCCCCTGACACAAAAGGCCCGCTATATGGATAAGCTGGTCGATGAGCTGGCCAAGGGCCGCAAAATGGAAAAAATTCTAAGAAGCGCGTAATCAGCCATTTGAAGCCAGCTTAAGTCCAGGCCCTTATAAAGGATCAAATTTGCTCTTACCAAATGTGTGTTGGGGTTGTTTGACATAACTGTCTTTGAATGGAACAAGCAGATGATCTCACTACGGAGCACTATGATAAAATTAAAACATATTCTGTCATGGCTCATATTCACGACCATATTTTTTACCCCTTTTGCGGCTAATGCCCAAGACATGGATTGGCAATGGGGTGAAGAGCCTATTCATAGTCAAGGTAAAGACATGCCAGCGGATGGAAAACTTTGGGGTATCGCCGCTGTTAAGGACGGTATTCAAATCACGTTTCGGCTGGAAGCGAAGAATGATATGTCCGTGGGCGGCTGGATCGGTGATATCCGCGCCCCGGAAAAATTTTACGTGAAGTTTCGCTTGATGAATCATGATGATCATCAAGTGTATTTCAAGGTTGAAGGCGCGCGTGCCATTGGGCCTGACGCACAATCCGGCGGCTGGAAAGATGGTCCCGCCACGGCCTCACAGCAATCCATGACCTTTGATTTTAATTGGGAAAAGGCGCTTAAACTAAAGGGTAAGAAAAGCCTGATCATTAATTATACCGAAGCGGATAATAAAAATGAAAGCATAGATATTGTTATTCCGCTCGAGAATTACGCGGCTAAACTGTCTGAAATGGAAGCGGCGATCCGGGCCGTGCCCGGATCGCGGAAGTTTCTTTTAACGGATGCAGAAATCCGGACCATGCCGATTAATCATCTGCCGGTTGAGATCAGCGCGCCGATTATCAAAGAACTGGATGAGGCGGCTGAATTTTTGGGCCGGGATAAACATGATTTGATGAAACTGTCTTTTGAGGCTATTGAAGATTTAATTGCTGATCAGAAACAGGCCAAATGGAAAGCGGCCCGTGCGGCCAAGAAAGCTGAGCATCAAGCGATTTATGATCAAACGCCGAATTGGCGGGATCTGAACGTCTGCCCTAAATCTGATGTGAGTGAGTGTAAAAATATAGGACGCTTAGGATATCAAGAAGATTCCTGGTTCAATATGGAATATGATTATGGGAAAATAATCGGCGTGGTTTGGAGGCCTGAAGGGTCAATTATCCATATTTATGGCGGTAGTCTGGATTATGGCGTCGAGCCGGAAATTGTGCGGGCCAAATCCGGCCAATATTATTATGCTCTGGAGGATGATCAGGGTAATGTTGAGTTACAGTCGATCAAATCCATACAGTTAAGATAGTTGGATTTTAACCGGCGATCCTTAGCAAAGGCGTGCTCGGTGCCAGAGTGGCTAAAAGTTCTTCAGGTGTACAGACTACATAATCCAGCTTGGAACTTGCGGCCTGCCCTAGTCCATAGCGGCTGAGCGCTATGATAGATACAGGTTGATAATGCGCGCGGATTTGCCGAATGATAGCGTCTGCTTCGACTTCACCCATGGAATAATCAATCAGGATAAAAGGCGTGCAAGCGTCTTTAAAGTCATCTGCGCTGAGCCAGCTCGATAACTGTGCCGGGTCCATAGAGTGGAACAAGCGATAACCTGCTGGCCGCAACTTACTGCCGTAGTGAGCCAAGGTTTTCATGTCCGCTCCGATTAGGAGGATCTTTTTCATGTCAGGTGTTTCATGGCGATCAATACCGTTGGACACAGTGATATCGATCGGCCGTTGCGCGAATTGATTCAGCTCTGTTTCTGGCAGAAGAGTTGTTTCAATATCTGGCATTATCTTGGGTGGTGTACTGGTAGTTTTTACCGCGGAAGGCAGAGCTGCATTGGTTTGCGGTGCCGTTAAGGGTAACATGATTTCAAACCAAAAGGTTGAGCCTTCATTGACCTTGGAAACAACGCCCATATCACCGCCCATTTGTCTGATGATTTGTTGAGAAATACCGAGACCCAGACCCGTGCCTTCATGTTTTAAAGATTTACCATTTGCAACCTGTGCGAAGCGCTGAAATACATCATCCAGTTTTTCCTCAGGAATACCGATACCTGTATCTGTGACAGCAACGCGAATTTTATAATATTCTCCGACTGGTTGGATGTCGTGTGAAATTTTTACAAATCCCGTATGAGTAAATTTTATGGAATTACCGGCTAGGTTGATCAGAACCTGACGAATTCTATTGGGATCGCCGTAAAAACTTTGAGGCATATCTGACGGATAGTCGACAAATAAATTAAGTCCCTTATTCGAGGCGTTGATTTTCAAAAGCGCCCGGACTTCTTTGACGAGATCATACAGGTTGAATTGCTTGGGCTCCAAAGTGATCTCACGGGACTCTAATTTGGAAAATTCCAGAATATCATTGATGATCGCCTTCAATCCACGCCCGGATTGATGAATAGCGTTTACATATTCCAGCTGTTTTTCATCCAGCTCTGTCGTGCGTTTCAAAACTTCCGCCAAACCGATAATACCGTTCATGGGTGTCCGAATTTCATGTGACGTATTAGCTAAAAACTGGCTTTTACTTTTGACAGCCGCTTCGGCCTCTTGAATATATTTTTCATTAAGCCTGTCAAAATTCATAAGAACCAGCATCACCACAATATAAGTAATTGTGAGAAAGATGGCGCGGGTCGTGTCAGCAGTGACGATCGAAGAGTAATCGGGAAAGGTTATAATTCCTCGATTGCTGAGATAATATTGAAACGCCAAAAACAGGGGGGTTGCAAGCGCAAAAATATGACTGAACCGTCCGCCATATAGACAATAGGCGAGAGTGATCGGAACAAAGATTGATACATTGACGATGGATTTTGGGAAGTGTCCGGTTACACTTATGGCTGCGAAAATGCAGCATGTTGAAACCGATAAAACGATGGCGCGGGCACTGTTAAGACGGTTTCCCATAACCAATCGCATGCAGAGCAAAAAAACAATAGCGACAAAAAATAATAGCGGAATCAAAAGAATTTTTGCATCCGTTCGAATGAACTTCGCGCCGGAGAACAGAAAAAGACAAATAAGGCCGGTAAGGGCTGTTGCTAAAATGCTAATTGTGAAGAAAACATTTTGGGCGCGGTAACGCAGAACTTTATCATGCGCGTAAATCATATCCAGTTGTCGGTGTACGTCAAAAAACTTGGCGTAAGCCCTGGATTTGAGTGGCTTTATCAGTGATTTAACCGATTGCAGTAGCTTCACGGCGCTTATTCCCCCAGCAAGAAATTTCCTTTTGCCACGAAAAAGTTGAATTTTTGTCAATAAACCCGCTTTGCGCGTATTTGTGTGTGCTCTTGAAGCGCTTTGGTTTAAATACAGGTCTTTCAAATCTATTGCGCCTGAATAATTTTGCAGCTAAAGGCCATGGCGTTGGTTAAGGGAACGGCGTGTAAATCGCCGGCTGTACCCGCAGCTGTAACATGGTAAGCATCTGACACAGGCCACTGGAATTAATCCGGGAAGGCGTCAGACAAGCATTTGAGCCATTAAGCCAGAAGACCTGCCAGCACGTCGCCAGCGCACTAAGGCGGGAGTTCTTGCGTGCATGGAAGACCGAGCGGTTTGGTTCGGCATCTCCAATGACGACATTTTGAAACTATTATGCGGGCCAGGCAAAGCCACCTGCAATTTTGGAGTCGTTATGACACGTAAATTTTCTGCGCTTCTGGGCGTATGTCTAAGCGGATTTTTATCATCAAATTTAGCTAATGCTGACGATAGAGTTATTGGCCCGCACCTATCCGATGATGAAGTCGTCGCAGTTGGAACCATAATTGGGCAAAGCCTTGTTGAAGATCTAACCAGCCCGGTCAGCGTTTTGTCATCAGCTGATATCGAAAATAGAAATCAAACCTATGTCAGTGAACTTTTACGGGCTCTTCCCGGTGTTTCCGTAAACCGTTCCGGTCCAGGCGGGGCACTTACGCAAATTCGGATGCGGGGTTCTGAGGCCAGTCACGTCCTTGTTTTGGTTGACGGGGTTGAGGTTGCCAACCCGACAGCCGGTGAGTTTGATCTTTCAGGGTTACGCAGTTCGGACATTTTAAAAATTGAAGTGCTTCGGGGCGAACAGTCTGCCCTTTACGGTTCAGATGCCGTCGGCGGAGTGATTAATATTATTACCCGCACGGCCTCCACGAATGAAAGCTGGCAGGCTTCAATTGAAGCGGGCAGTTTTAACACGCTACAAGGTCAGGTAACAGGCATTGTGCCTTTAGGCTCAGCGAGCTTGTCTTTGGGCCTCGGCGCGCTCGCCACGGATGGTTATGATATCGCTGGCCTGAACGGCGAAAAAGACGGAAGCCAGAGCCGTAATATTAATATCGGCCTTAACAAAGTAGAGCTTGGCGGCATTACCCTATCGGCCAAATATGCGGCTTCTCATCTGGATACAGAGTTTGATAGCGACAGTGATTTTAATGGTCGCCTTGATAACACAAATGGTTATTCCCTGGTGGATACTCAGACCGCACGTGTGGATGCGGCCTTTGATTTGGGCTCTCTGCAAAATTTGATTACCCTGTCTGGTCATAATATTGATACAGATAGCCGGGGTGGTTTTACCAGCCTATCCAAAGGGACACGCCGTAATGGCCGCTGGGCCGTCAAAGGCGATTGGGATCAACACGACTTGACTGTTCTGGGTGAAGTCGAGCGCGAAACCTATGAAATTTAGCCGAGCTTCGCCTTTTCCCCCGACGAGCCTAAAAACACGGCTTATGCGGTGGCCGGTGACTACCGATATACGGGTGGCCAGTTTGGTTTGACCGTATCAGCCCGTCAGGACTTTAATGATCGCTTCAAAGATGCTTTCACCTGGAAGCTGGGCGGAACATATGATTTGGAAACCATCGGAGGTCGTCTGCGTGCGTCTATCGGGACCGGGGTGAAGAACCCGTCTTTGATCGAATTATTCGGATTTTTTCCTGAGAGCAATTTTGTGGGCAATCCGGATTTAAAACCTGAAGAGAGCCTGGGTTATGGTTTTGGCTATACGCAGGACTTAATGGGCGGCGATCTAAAACTGTCTGCTGATTATTTCCGCGCAGAGCTGACCGATGAAATTTTCACGGATTTCAGTTCATTTCCGTTTCTGGCTCGAAATCGGGACACGGATAGCCAGCGCGAAGGCGTAGAGCTCTCCGCCGATTGGGAGCTGGATGAAAGCTTCTCGCTTTACGGATCGGCGACTATTTTGGACACAGAAGAAAACGGCGTGAAAGAAATCCGTCGTCCTGAATTTCAAGCCAGCTTTACGGCCAGTTGGACGCCTGTTGAGGCGCTAACTCTGACGGGCAGTGTGGACCATACAGGGAGCCAGACGGATACAGATTTCGCCACATTCAGTCCGGTGAAACTGGACGCATTTACCCTTGTGGGATTAAATGCAGCCTATAGTCTCAATGATATTGTTACAGTAACCGTTCGGGGGGAAAACCTTCTCGATGAAGATTATCAAGAAGTTGTTGGATATAGTTCGCAGGGCCTGGGCGTTTACGCTGGCCTGCGCGCTCGTTTCGACTAATGCCATATCACAGCCAAAAGATAGTATCGCCAGCACTTCATTATGCGGCGATGCCTATCTGATGGCGCTCGCGCCAGAGCGTATTTCGGCTTTGTCCTGGCAGAGCCGTGACGCGCTTTCCCGTGCGCCTAATGATTTGAAAATTTTACCTCAAGCCTGGGATTCGGCGGAAGCGCTTTTAGCCCTTGATGCGGATTATGTTTTATTTGGTGCCGGCGAAGGATTTTCCAGCGGCCCTATACTCACCAAGGCAGGTAAACATAGCAGCGCTGTAGAGTGGGGTGAGGATTTCACCGCTGTTAAAAACAACTTCCAGAATATCGGTGAGGCTATTGGCGCGCAGGATCAAGCCAGGCGGCAGATCCATGATCTTGATGATCGGTTGCGGCGTTTAGAAACCCGTAAGGCCACCAAGCCAAAAGTTTTATATCTCTCCCGCTCAGGCGGCTCGGCAGGGCCGAATACATATGTGGATGCGGTGATTAAGGCGGCAGGCGGTCAAAACATTATTGAGACAGCTGGATGGATTAATCCGGACCCGGAATTTTTAATTGCGCTGCAACCAGACTTGATTCTGACATCTTATTTTCATGACGGTTATGACAGCGCTCATAGTGTGCCGCTCCGCCATAAGGCCGTACGCAAGTTTATTTCGCGCCATCCCCGTCTGGAAATTCCGGGATCACTCTGGCCGTGCGCTGGACCTGATTTGATTGATGCGGCGGAATTACTCCATGAAAAATTGGAGGATTTACGGTGAGAGGATTACTATTATTAGCGGCGCTGCTGGCCTGCCTTTTTGTCTCAGTTATGATTGGAGAGGCGCCTGTCAAATTGGCTGAAGGGTTTCAAGCTTTGTTGGGACAAGGCAGTGACCTCAATCGGCAAATCATATGGGAACTTCGGCTGCCCCGTGCGCTTTTAGCTATTATTATCGGCGCTGGGCTGGGCGCATCAGGGGCCGCGCTGCAAGGCTATACCCGAAACGAGTTGGCCGCGCCGGGTATATTAGGATTTTCTGCCTGTGCTGCCCTTGGCGCTGTTCTGGCGCTTTATTTTGGATTGTCAGGCTGGGTGACGCCCGCTGCGCTTTTGGGTGCGGCTCTGGGCGCGCTGCTCATACTGGCTATGACGGGCTTAAAAAAAGGCTCCGACGTTTTAATTCTGGCCGGGGTCGGTATCGGCGCGCTGGCCACGGCCGTAACGGGTCTCGTTATGAATTTCGCGCCAAATCCGTGGGCGCTTTCAGAAATTATCTACTGGATGATGGGATCGCTGCGTCATGCTGATATGGGCGCGCTTTTTATAGCAGGTCCGCTCACGGCGTTGGGGCTTTCCTGTCTTTGGTTTATTGGTAAAGATCTTAAGACCCTCAGCCTGGGTGAGGTAACTGCGCAGAGCCTGGGTGTTTCATTGGGCCGCGTGCAGATTATCCTAGTAGCCGGGGTCGCCCTCTGTGTGGGCAGCGGCGTGGCCATTGCAGGCGCCATCGGATTTGTCGGTCTGTTTGTGCCTCATATCATCCGCATGATGTTCGGAGCAGATCCCGCAAAGTTAATCCTGCGCTCGGCACTGGGCGGTGGATTATTTCTACTGCTTGCCGACATTGCAGTAAGACTTATGTCCGGGCCGGGCACAACCCTTTATCTGGGTATATTAACATCCCTGATCGGCGTCCCATTCTTTCTCTGGCTTGTGGTGCGGGAGGTGCGCTCATGACTCGTTTGCGTGCTCAAAATATCAAGGCCGGATATGGCCCCTGTGATGTGATCGCTGATCTCTCTGTCGCCGCAGAGCCCGGGCAACTCATCGCTTTAATCGGGCCCAATGGCAGTGGGAAATCGACTTTGATCAAAGCCCTGGCAGGACTCTTACCTATACGCAGTGGCGGGATCTATCTGGATGATATGAATATGGTGGATATACCAGTGCGCCTTCGGGCCAAGCGTATGGCCTATCTGGCTCAGGAACGTCTGGCGCAAGCTGTGATGACTGTGCGCGAAATTCTTGAGCTTGGCCGCGCGCCTTATCGCGGCCGCCTCGGGCAGATCAGTGATGCTGGTGAGGCCGCGATTAACCGGGCTGTCGAGGCCGCGCAGCTCAGAGATTTTCTACCTCGTAAGTTCGGGCAATTATCCGGCGGAGAGCAGGCCCGGGTTCTTATGGGGCGGGCCCTTGCCGTGGACGCAGATATATTACTCGCAGATGAACCGATTGCGGCGCTCGATCCTTATTACCAAATCGCTATGATGGATATTTTAAAGGCCGAAGCCGCGCGCGGTAAAACCGTGATCACAGCGCTTCACGATCTATCCCTCGCCCATCAATATGCTGATATTGTGTGGGTTATGGATGAGGGTGAGCTAAAGCATATGGGGGATGCTTCGCGCGTTTTAACCCCTGAGGTTTTAAAGTCCGTATTTAGGTTGACGGCCCAAAATTTTGAAAAACTATTCTTTTGGAATTGATTATCTTTCTAATTTTAGTACCGTGACAGCATCAATTTAAGTGGGGACTATATGAAAAAGTACATTTTGCTTGCAGCTGCGACCTTTGTGATGAGTGGTTGTGCCACTACTCATAAATCACTTTATGATTTTGATGAAAAGCGAGAGAGTGTCTCTGTTCTTCTTATGTGCTGGGGGATTTATATCAAGATATGGGTGAAAATGATAAAGCACGGCAGGCGTTTGAAACGTATTTGAATAAGGCTGTGAATGCTGAAGATCGGGACCTTATTGAATATCTTATAAAGACTATGGGGAGTTAAGATGAAAAAACTAACTTTGATTTTGTTGCCTGTTTTATGGGTTACCGGATGTCAAACTATGAAAAAAGTTGATGCTGGGCCTTTCAAGCTCAATAGTGGTGCTGTGGTAATGCTTGAACAAGACTGGACGCAATTTCCTAAAGCCTGGCATAGTGCTGAAAGCACATTATTGACGCAAGATGGCCTGTCTTTAAATCAACTTCATTTGGTCACAGTGGAAGATGGCGACACGTTTTTGAGCGAAAACAGTAAGTCATCGGAATACCCTGTATATAAAAAAGGTATGTCCGTTATAAAGCAAGTGGACTTTTTGACGGCAAATCTTAGTCGATTAGGGCTGGAAAATTTACAAGAACGAAATGTAAAGCCGGCGAAAATCGGTGGTTATGATGGCATAACTATGAATTTGGATGGGCAGTATAGTTCAGGCTTAAACATGAGGGCGCGGGTAGCGATGGCTGAAACGGATCAAGGGCTTAATCTTGTGATCTTTTTTGCCCCAAGTTCACATTATTACGCCAAAGATATCGCCAGTGTTAACAGGATGATTGAAACTATTCAGTTTCCGTCATCTAAATCTTAAAGTAATCTTATCTGGTTTTCAGTGGCCTCAAAATTTTTTCATTTATTATCTTGTAAAACGAAATTGAGAGCCATATATGGTGGCTCTCTTGACGCATAAGCGTCTTGATCAATTAGGTGACGCGGGGTGGAGCAGCCCGGTAGCTCGTCAGGCTCATAACCTGAAG
>JAHDGM010000046.1:8728-18211 GCA_020627655.1 Hellea sp. | reverse complement strand
TCATGTCGAAGTTTGAAACAAGTAAAGACCGGGTAAAAGATTTTGGATTTATGGGGACCCGTATGACCGACCGAAACGAACAGATGCAGCTTCTTCACCTTGTCATTGGTGGTGAGCTTATCGATCCTAACAAGACAGAATTTAAAGATTTAACTGAAGTCGATTTTGTTGGCGCCTATGGCAATTATTCAGATGCCAAAGCCGCCTGGAAAGCCGCTGCGCAGCGCACAGTGGATAATGCCCATATGCGTTATTTTGTATTGCATGCCCATGAGCTTATTGACCCTGATAAAGACGGCATCATTGGCTAAAACCAGCAAAAGACTTACGACCACGGACCGCCAGAGGATCAAACGCCTCTGGCGTGATTATATCTGGCCACAAAAGGGCCGATTATTTGCTGCGATTTTTTGTATGGTCATGCTCGCCTTGGCAACGGCGACATATACTTACGTGGTCAAAATCGTAGTTGATAAAGCTACAGCACTGGAACAAGGGCAGTCAGCTCTGGAAGCCGCAAAAGGCTATGGCCTGGCCATACTTCCGATATTGATAGGTATTCCCCTGATCTCTGGCCTGTCCAATTATGGACAGCGTATACTAGCAAATAGTATCGCACTTAACTCCGTAGCCGACATGCAAAAGCAAATGCTCGCCGCGTCTCATAACACAGATTATGCCAGTTTTTCACGAGAGCCGACAGGAAATCGTATTTCAAAATTCGTGCATGATGTTGGCGTCATTTCCCATGCCCTCATCCGCGTCATCTCCAATCTGGTCCGCGATCTTCTAACTGTCATATTCACGATCATAGCCATGCTTTGGCAGAACTGGATGTTGAGCCTCGCCATGGTTATTTTCGCTTTGGCTATTTGGCCAATCATAGCTATTTCACAGCGCATGCGCGGCAGTGCAAAAGACGTTCAGGAACATGTTGGCGTGATCACATCCGAACTTAAAGAGAGTTTTGACGGAACCCGTATGATCAAAACTTACGGCCTTGAAGCACGGGAGAATGAAAGACTGGGGAAAAGCTTTGACGAACGCATTCGCCTGTTTCTTAAACTTGTTACTGACCAAGCCCGGGTTGATCCGATCCTTGAAGTTTTAGGCGGGCTGGTTATAGCTGCCATCGTCATATTCGGAGTTTACCAGGTAAGTTCCGGCCTAGCGACACCCGGCTCTATTGGGGCTGTCTTGACCGGCATTATGATTTTAAGCCCTAAACTTCGAGCCTTGGGAACGCTGAATAATGTCATCCAAGAAGGCCTCTCCAGCCTAACTCGCATTTTTGATGTCATCGACGAAAAACCGAGCATTACGGACGCTGCTAGAGCTGTTCCATTGGAAGACATTCAAGGCCATGTAAAACTGGATAATGTAAGATTTCTCTATGAAGACGGTACCGAAGCCCTAAAAGGCGTTTCACTCGAAGCCAAACCCGGTGAATTAATTGCTTTAGTCGGCGAAAGCGGAGGCGGAAAATCCACGATCATTAATCTCCTACCACGCCTTTACGATGTCTCAGCAGGCTCTGTCACAATTGATGATGTTGATATAAGAAAGACAACTCTGGAAAGCCTGCGCAAAAACATTGCTTTAGTGTCACAAGATGTCACTCTATTTAACGATACAGTCGCTGCTAATATTGGTTTTGGTGACCTGACAGCATCCCGCGAGGACATAGAAAACGCCGCCCGCGCGGCAGCGGCCCACGATTTTATTACAGCCCTCCCGGATGGTTTTGACACTGTTATCGGTGAAGATGGTGACACTTTATCGGGCGGTCAAAAACAGCGCATCGCTATTGCTCGCGCCATTTTACGCGACGCTCCTATCCTGCTTTTAGATGAGGCAACGTCAGCACTGGATGCAGAATCCGAAGCCAAAGTTCAACAAGCTCTTGAGCGATTATCAAATGGACGGACACTAATTGTCATCGCCCACCGTCTTGCAACCGTGCAAAAAGCTGATCGAATTTATGTGCTTCAGGAGGGTCAGGTCGTCGAAACCGGAACTCACAAATCGCTCGCCCGTAAGCGCGGCGGTATTTATGCGCGGCTTAAAGATCTACAGATGGGATAAAATGAGAATTATCTTTGTGATTATGTGTTTGATATTATCAGCTTGCGCCTCTACTCCAAAAGACGTCTTTGAAGGTAAAATATTTATTTGGGACTGGCGAAAAGATTTCCCAGTAGAAACATCACAATATTATGACGAATTAGTTGCTGGCAGTCTAACTAACGAAACTATAGAAATAATACATATTGGAAAAAAGAAAATCAGTTCCCCCGGATGTAATAATTCGCATAGAACATATAAAATCAACAACAACGCTTTCTTCATGATAGGAGGCTCAATTACCCAAGTCTCTTGCATTCAAATCATGCAAGGTGAAGACGGAGATATAAGCGAAACCTACTCAATTAAAGATAAGTTGGAACAGTACTGGAATGAAATGTGTAATTCTGGCTGCACTATTACTCAGCGAACCAACGGGATAACACTAAGCGATCATAAAACGGGCAATACAGTAACCTTAATTTATAAACCTGTGTAAATCACTCTGCAGCACCCCAATAATTATAACTGAGGGCTTTGGGCCCTGGGATATACATTTGCTGCAAGTCATGAATTTTTAGCCCTGCCGCTTTAAACAAGCCGGGAATATCCCGGCCGGAATGACATCCGCCTGCGATTTTTTTCCAAATTGGGTCAATGCGGTTTTGCCAGCGTTTAACAGTCTCATCTGGGGCCATGCCGTGTTCAGAAAACAGAATTTTTCCACTGGGTTTTAAAACCCGCCGCATCTCGTGCAGTGCCTTTACCGGATCGGGTATAGTGCAAAGCGTATAGGTACACACCACTGTATCAACCGTATCCTTATCAAGAGGGATTTCTTCACCTGATAACCCAATGCGCTCAATTTCAATCTCGCACTTTTCTCGTCTTGCTGAACTTCGTTTCCAGATATGATCATCGGGATCAATCCCAATAATTTTTGTGGTTTTCGCTGGATCATAATGCGGCAGGTTTTGCCCCGAACCAATCCCGACTTCTAGAACCACACCCGTAGCATGAGGCACAATTTTTTCCCGCTGTTTGGTTATGGGTTTCACACCGCAGGCCATGTCGAGACAACACGGCAATATAAAGCGTTCATAAAAACCCATTATTCTCTCCTGAGAACTGTATCCGTTACAAAACTGCCAACCTTACCGGCCATAAACCGGGCCTTGACGTCGGCCGGATCATAAATGTTCTCAACCCAATCCATAAAATCAGTCGGGTGTTTTTCATTATAGCGTAAATAGTCCTCAAAGAAAAAATCCAGCATGCCGGTTTTGCCATGGCGGACATGCATATATTTAAACGATAACTGTTCGATGGCCGCCTCGATAGGGTCGCCCATTTTAAAGTGACGATATAAAACGCCCATTATGCCTGTTCGGTCTGCCCCGGATTTGCAATGCATCACGGCTGGGTATTCAATAAGATCAAATAATTCCTGCGCCGCGCGAATTTTGGCTTTGATATGCGTATCCCGGCTGAACATTTTGAAATTGATCAAATTTAACCCGTATTGTTCGCAGGCCTCGCGCTCTAGCAGATAAAACCCTTTGGGGCTTTCACCCCGTAAGTTGATAACGGTACGAATTCCCTCTTCGGCCCATTGAGAGATTCGCTCCGGTCTCGGCTGGTTTTCCCGGTACATATTACCGCCAATATGGTGCCGATTATGGAAATGCGTGCGTAAAAAGCCATGATCCCCCCAATAGAGGTCTCGCACAGCCTGTTTTCGGTCAGCAGGATTGTTGAGGTTCAGTGCCATAAGCCCTATGTTGTTTCTACGCTACCAGCAAATGGCCAGTCTTCAGGTCAGCAATAACAGGGAGGGTTCGCGTGTTCAAACGTTTCATGCGATCCGCTTCAGTTCAAAAGACGTTGGGATTCCTGCTGGCAGCCTATATGGTTTTGATAAAGTATACGACCCGATGGACCATAGAACGGGCCGATGTCGCCGCGCCTGTTATTGACAGTGGCAAGGGTGTCATAGCACTGACTTGGCATTCCCGGTTTTTGATGCTCAATTCAGCCTGGAAGAAATCTTGGCAGACACCCCATGTCCTGATCTCGCTATCACGCGACGGCGCTCTAGTGAGTCACACAACCCGATATCTGGGACTTGAAACCATTCGTGGATCAGCTCGCAAAGTCGGAAGCGATAAAGCAAAAGGCGGCTCGGCCGCGCTCCGTGCTATGAAAGCAGCCTTGGATAGAAATGCATGTGTGGTCATAACACCGGATGGCCCCCGCGGACCGCGACAAAGACTCAATGACGGTGCCTTAAAATTATCCAGAATGACAGGCGCTCCGATTCTGCCCTGCACTTTTGCAGTCAAAAATCGCATTCAGTTTAAATCCTGGGACCGTTTTGTCCTGCCCTTGCCCTTTGGTCGTGGCGCTATCATATGGGGTACACCCCTAACCGTCCCTGCAGATGCCACAGAGCGTGATATTCGTAAATTTAAGGATCAGATAGAAAACGAAATGAATATTTTCCTCGCAGATGGTGATCGAAAGATGGGCCATGTCCCCGTGGACCCCGACGCCGCAAGAGGCAGTGCGGCATGACTGATACCACATTAATCAAAGGGTATGGCCTCGCCACCAGAGCATTGGGGCCCCTAACCCCGTTATTGCTGAAACGACGCCAAAAACAAGGAAAAGAGGATCCCGAGCGTATAGCCGAACGCCATGGCGACGCCGCTATTGAGCGGCCCGAAGGGGAACTTATCTGGATGCATGGTGCCAGCGTTGGCGAATGTATGATGCTTCTACCTGTAATCCGGCGTGTCTTAACTGAAAAACCGGCAGCCTCTGTTTTGATCACAAGCGGAACCGTGACTTCCGCTGAAATTTTGGCGCTGCATCTTCCGGTTCAGGCCTTCCACCAATTTGTGCCGCTGGATTACCCAAAAGCTATTCACAAATTTTTAGATCACTGGAAGCCCGACCTCGCTATTTGGGCGGAATCAGAAATCTGGCCTAATATGATCCGGCAAACTAAGGCCCGAAAAATTCCAATGGCATTGCTCAATGCCCGTATTAGCCAAAAATCTTTAGATGGGTGGCAAAAACGTCCCAAAAGCGCCAAGGCTCTATTTGGAGCTTTTGATCTCATCCTTGCCGCTGACACGGCTTCGGCCAATGGATTATCGTGGCTTTTGGGCACGGATGTCGAGGCTGCTGGCAATCTAAAAGACGCGGCACCGCCGCTACCATTTGATCAAACGGATCTGAAAAAACTACGCAAGGAAATTAAACGTCGTCCGGTCTGGTGCGCAGCCAGTACCCATGAAGGCGAAGACGCCCACATCATCACGGCTCACAAAGAATTTCAATCAAGATTCAAATCAGCCCTCTTGATTCTAGCGCCGCGCCACCCAAGTCGCAGCCAGGACATACAGAAACTTCTCAAGCGTGAGGGATTGTCTTTTGTAACACGTATGTCCGGATCCCCCGTAGCGAAAGAAACAGATGTTTTCCTGTATGATACAATAGGCGAGATGGGGCTGGCTTATAGGCTGTCAAAAATTACATTTGTCTGCGGCTCCCTCGTTGACGGATTAGCGGGGCACAACCCATTAGAACCGGCGCGCCTTGGCAATGCCGTATTGACAGGGGCTCATATTTCCAGTTTTGCAGATAGTTATATGAGTATGATTGCCTTTGATGCGGCTCAGCGCCTTTTAAACCCCGCTATGATCGGGGCTGCTGTCACGGATTTATGGGCTGACAAAGAACAACTGACAAAGCGGCAAAGCTTGGCGCAGAATTATGCGACAGGCCGGGATGCAGTGCTGGATTATGTATGGGAGCAATTAGCACCTCTCATGAATGAGAATGCATCATGAGGCCACCTGAGTTTTGGAATCACCGTCACGGCCGGGATGCAGCGCCCATGATACGCACGCTCTTATCGCCCTTTGCCTGGATCTATGGCTGGGCGGCTGCCAGGCGGTTCAAAACCACTGAAAGTTATGATGCGGGCGTGCCGGTAATTTGTGTGGGCAATGCCACTATGGGCGGTACAGGTAAAACACCCGTCGCCATATATTTACTCAACAGCTTAAGACGAATGAATGTTCCAGTCGTTGGCCTTACCCGGGGATATGGCGGCACAGAAAAAGGACCTATTCCTGTACAGAAACGCCACACTTCCAATGATGTTGGCGACGAACCGTTACTACTGGCACGTCACGCACCAGTCTGGGTTGCGGCGGGCCGGGATGACGGTGCCCGCGCGGCAGTTTCCCATGGCGCTAAAGCCATAATCATGGATGATGGACATCAAAACCCGCTTCTACAAAAGACATTATCCCTGTTAGTTGTTGACGCGGAAACCGGTTTTGGGAACGGCGCAGTATTCCCGGCGGGACCATTACGCGAAAAATTATCAGACGCCTTAGATCGCGCCGACGCAATCATTTTGATGAAACCTGCCCCGGACTTTGACATCGATGATCACCTTGCCAAACAGCTTGAAGGCCAGGTGGTCATACCAGCCTATTTGGCCCCTGCAGCCAAAGTACCTAATGGAAAGCTTTATGCTTTCGCCGGGATTGGCAGGCCGAACAAATTTTTTGACAGCCTGCGGCGTCATGGCGGCGATATAGTCGGCGAAATCCCCTACGCAGATCATTACAAATATAAAGACGGCGATATTGAACAATTATTCCTGCTGGCCAGTGAACTCGGCGCAGGTTTAATCACTACGGAAAAAGATTATGTACGCCTGCCAAAAGGCTATCGCAAAGGCGTTGCCGTCTGGCCGATTAAAGTCGTGTTTGAAGATGAACTGACGTTACGCAGACTCTTGCACCCAATTATTGAACAGGCAAAGAATGCCTAAGGCTTCATTGGCGCGGCGTATAAGCTGGCGTGTTGAAGCGCTTGCTTATGATCTTGTGTGTCTTTTACTTAAACCATTTTCCTTTGATCAGATATCTGCATTTGGCGGCTGGATAGTTGGACTTATCGGACCTTTGACAAGCAAACATAAAATCGCCCGGACAGGACTGCGAATTGCATTTCCCAATGCCAGCGACAATGAAATCAAACAGCTTTTGAGACAACAGTGGAATAATACAGGCCGCACTTTTGCGGAATTTCCTATCCTTCATCGTCTGGACGTGCGCGAGCAAAACAAACGTGTTCAGGTCATAGGGAGCGAAAAATTAAAAGCCATTATAGAAAATAAAACACCTGTCGTGATCGTGACGGGGCATTTTGCCAATTGGGAAATCATGGCCATGGTTTTGACCCAGTGGGGCCTGCCGGTTCAGATCACCTATAGACCCATCAATAATCCCCATATTGACCGCCGCGTTCGCCGCCAAAGAGAAGCCTATGGTACAAAACTAATGGTGCCTAAATCCGGGCCGAAAAGTGCCCGGCAGCTATTGGAAGCTTTGGATAACGGCGAATCTATCGCCCTGATGAATGATCAAAAATTCAATCAAGGTATGGCGGTTCCCTTTTTCGGCGTTGAAGCCATGACAGCGCCCGGCCCCACACGACTGGCCCAAGCCTCAAACACTCCACTTGTTCCCCTGTCTCTCGTTCGGGACAAGGCAAATTTTATCATGACTATTCATGACCCAATAGAGTTCAGTGACAGCGGTAATCGCACCCACGACGTCGTAGAAGGGGTTAGCAAGATCAACAAATTTGTCGAAGATAGAATTCGCGAAAACCCATCACAATGGTTCTGGGTACATCGGCGCTGGCCTAAATCCTTATATAAGACTTAGCCTGCTTTTTTCTTGGCACGAATGGCGTCCCAAACATCAAATTCATGAGCGATACAGCGCTCTATCAATTTGCGCCAGACGGGTTCAGCGATATCAGCGTTCAGACCTTCAGATTTGGCCGTTTCAAGAACTTTAGAGACGACATCTTCAATACGATCTGCATCATAGACGGCTTCGCGGTCCTGCTTAATTCTAGCCGCCGCATCCATATAACCCTGACGTGTTACAAGTAAACGTACGAGTTCGCGATCCAGCGCATCAACGCCCGTGCGGACATCGCTCATAGTCTGACAGTCTTCAGGTTTAGGCGTCATGCTTAATTATCTTTCGGCCATGCAGTTAACAGCTCTGGATCCAGATTACGGTTTCGCCACTTCAGACGCCAGCACAAATGAGGGCCAGTGGAGCGGCCTTTTGACCCAACTGTCGCGATTTGCTCTCCCTGCTTAACGACCTGGCCAGCTTCGACCATGATTTCATCCACGTGCAGATACATGGAGATCAACCCCTGCCCATGATCGAGCAATACCATTGCGCCTTCAAAATATAGATCATCATCGGCCAGGCTGATCACGCCATCGGCCGGCGCGTAAATAGGCGTTCCTAAAGGCGCGCCAATATCAACACCCATATGAGGTTTTTTCGGCTCACCGTTTAAAATACGCTGAGCTCCAAAGGGGGATGTCTTTTTGAATTTCTTTATGGGAAAGGCGAACCCGTCTTTGAAACCCATATTTTTCGCGCGGCTCGCAAACCCCACCTTTTTACGAGCTGTTGAGCTTTTAATGCGTTCTAGCTGGGCCGGTGTGAATGTGGACACTTGCGATGGCGGCAGGCCATCAATCCGGGAAACAGCATAATCACGGGCTGTAAAGTCATAAACAACCGGATCACCATTACCTAGATCAATCAGTGCCCGTTTTTCATCCCGGTCAAAACCTATGATGATCTGGCCATTTTCATCCGCCATTTCATAATAAAAATCTTTGGCAGAACGGCCTATCTTGACCTTTTGATTAGGTCTTGTTTGACACAAAACAGCGCCCCCTTGTTCAGCTACGCCCACACATCCGAACTTATCCATATGGCCCGTTTGAACAGGATTCGTTTGAATTGAGGTTTGAGCCTCTCTCAGTTTTTCAACGGTTTCAATCGCTGGCTTTACACGTGGCTCGGGCGTATCTTCTGCGGCTTGCGCACAAGCATTCATAGACAAGGCTAATAATAAAACCAGACTGAGACTTCGCATCAACCATTTGCCTTTTGAAATGCCTTTAATGATGCAGCGGCATCTTTATAAGCTTCTTGTCGATCATGGCTCCAATAACGGAGTTGATCCAGCGGAATTCGGTCTCCGGTCACAGCGCAAACCACATAGGCACCTGTTTCCATTATTGTGAAATCCGCCGAGCCGTAATGAACGACTGCTTCGCCTGCATAAAACTGGTTCATGTCATATCCTTATTTGGCCCTGAACTAGTATAAGACAGGGTCAAAGAAAAGGCCCTGTTACAGGGCCTTTTCTTATGTGGCGGTAAAAGGTTCCACATTTAACGTCGTGCCTTTGACCGATAGAACCTTGAGCTCGGCCCCTGCTTTTGGATTTATATCACCTGCCCGGGCGCGCCATTGCGTGTCACCGACCTGTACCCGGCCCTCGCCC
>JAHDGM010000046.1:0-8718 GCA_020627655.1 Hellea sp. | reverse complement strand
ATCTCCTATCGCGCGGACGCGCATACCAATCATGGAACGCGCTCTGTCATTTAAATCGGATGGCTCACCACCTTTCATGCTGGGGCGGACAAATTTGTGACCGATAACAAGCAATATACCTGACATGATAAAGAACAGCAGAAACTGCATTTCCCAACCAAAGACCGGAATAAGAAATGCTAGAGCGCCAACAACCAATGCTGCAATCGCCGGCCATAGAATATAAGTCGTACCCGTTGTGATCTCTATGATCAACAATAGCACACCCAATATTCCCCATTTAACACCGTTCATGCTCTCCAGCATGGACATAAGTGCGTTACCTGACTCCATAAAATACTCCTATTTTTTGGCCTTTCCGGCGTCTATCAATGCACCCAACCCGCCAACTGTAGCGGCCAAATTCGATAGTTCAGCCGGCACGATAACAGTTTTCTGGTTTGGCGAAGATGCCAATTTTTCAAACGCTTTTACATAATCTTGCGCCACGAAGTAATTCACCGCATTCACGTCACCACGAGCGATGGCATTTGATACCATTTCAGTGGCTTTTGCTTCAGCTTCGGCTTCGCGTTCGCGGGCTTCAGCATCCAGGAAAGCAGCCTGACGACGGCCTTCAGCTTCTCGGACAGCGGCTTCCTTTTCACCTTCAGCCTTTAGAATTTGCGATTGCTTCTGACCCTCAGCCATCAAAATATCAGCCCGCTTCTCACGTTCAGCCTTCATCTGCTTGTTCATGGCCTGCGTAATATCAGCAGGTGGTGAGAGATCCTTAATCTCAATCCGGGTAACTTTCGTGCCCCACGGATCCGTAGCTGAGTCAATGACTGTCAAAAGCTTGGCGTTAATCTCATCCCTGCGGGACAGAACCTCATCAAGATCCATGGACCCAACCACAGTCCTGACATTCGTCAAGCAAAGGTTTTTAATAGCATTATCCAGATTGTTCACTTCATAGGCCGCTGATCGCGCATCAACCACTTGGATAAATACAACTGCGTCTGCCGTAACCATAGCGTTGTCTTTGGTAATGACGTCTTGCGATGGAATATCAATGACGCGCTCACGCATGTTCATTTTATATCCAACGGATTCATAAATCGGGATCAGAAAAGACAAGCCCGGTTTAAGTGTCCGCGCGTATCGACCAAACTGCTCTACCGTATATTCCATACCTTGTGGTACGGCCTTGATGGATTTTAGCGCAAAGGCCAGCGCTAAAACCAGTAATGCTATCCAAATAAAACTGCTATCAACTGGCATATATCCCCCTAAAGATTATCTAGAACATAGTCCGCAGACGATACGCGGAATTCGCCGCCCTCTTCCACATGTAGCGCTTCAACGACACCATCATTAACAATCATAGCGTAACGCTGTGATCGTGCGCCCATACCAAATCCGCTTCCATCAAGTTCTAAACCGATCGCCTTGGCAAACTCACCATTTCCGTCAGCCAACATCTGCATTTCATCACTAACGCCCTGATCCTTAGCCCAAGCGCCCATAACGAACACGTCATTAACCGATGTACACGCAATTGCGTCGACACCTTTTGCTGCAAAATCTGCAGCGCGTTCTTTGAACCCAGGTAAATGTTTAGCCGAGCATGTTGGTGTAAAAGCCCCAGGTACGGCAAATAAAGCTACGCGCTTTCCATTAAATACCTCAGCCGAAGTAATGGGTTCAGGCCCATCAGCCCCGATAGTCATAAATTTAGCTTCTGGTAATTTGTCACCGACTTTAATTGTCATGGAATTCTCCCTCATCGTTCAATTTCTTACCTATAGATATGGGTGCGTTCGTGTCAAAAAACAAGAATGACTTGAAAAACTTCCAAAGCTGAACCAGCTTATAGTTATGGAAGATATAACGAATCTGACTGGGAAATTTCTCATAGCCTTGCCCGGGATGGGCGATCCCAGGTTTGAAAAATCTGTAATTTATATGTGCTCGCATACTGAGGACGGCGCAATGGGCCTGATTATCAACAAACCCAAAGGCGATATCGTTATTTCAGATTTACTGGATCAAATCGGAATTGAAGGCAATGTCAGCGTCGCTGATACCGAAGTCTTAGAGGGTGGACCAGTCGATATTGACCGTGGATTTGTCTTGCACACTGCCGATTACTACAATGATGGCACATCACTCCGGCTTTCAGAAACTCTGGCCCTAACATCCACCAAAGACATATTAGAAGCGCTGACCACGGAACAAGCACCAGACCTTGCAGTTCTGGCTGTAGGCTATTCTGGATGGGGCGGCGGCCAAATCGAACAGGAAATAGCTCAAAATGCCTGGGTAGTTGCTGAGGCCAAAGAAAGTCTCATTTTTGAGGAGGGGCTTGACGATAAATGGAGTAAAGCATTGGCGGTAATCGGAATTACCCCTGAGATGCTGGCCCATACAGGCGGACGTGCTTAACCCCGCTTGCATGAATCCAAAGCATATTCCATAACGCACTGGGCATTGGGGAGAAGCGCCTTGGACGCATTACAATCAATACTACCTGTTCTGTCACGGGGCGAATGGATGGTGCACGGCTTGATTTTTGCCGCTAACATAATCCTGTTCTTTCTAGCCCGTCCTATATTAAACTTGATCGAGCCAACGGCCAAAAATTCATCCAAAGTCAAAATCTTCCAAGCTCTTAATGTTCTTGTCTTTGTACTTCATGCCATTGATTTAGTTCTCTTGGGCTCAAATGCTCAGTATCAGCAATATTTCATCAAGCTCGGCTATAGTTTGATGCTCATTTACGGGACCCTGCTTCTCTATAGCTTGCTATGCGCCCTGTCTAAACGCCGCTTCGGCAAGGTTAAAGAACTCGACGATAAGAAATTCTATATTGAGTCTTACAGCTCCCGCCTGGTGGAACTTGTCCTGCTGGTCATCATTGTCCTTAGCGTTATTTACGCCCTCGTCGTTATCTGGGAAGCCCAAAACATGTTTACGGGCATCTATGCCGCTTCGGCCGCTTTTTTGGCGTTCACTAGTAGCATTTGGGCACCAGACATTATCAGCGGACTGATTATTCTAAACACTGAAATACTGGAAGATGGCGACGTGGTGGTCATAGATGGCCATAAAAACGAATATGTCATCAGCCGGGTGACCCTGATTTATGTTGTCCTTTATGATATTCGCAATAATAACCGGACATTAATGCGTAACTCGCAATTTACACAAAACCGGATTGATAATCTCTCCCGCGTCGCCAGTACAAACGGCATTCGGCAGGGCATAGTTTACAAAATTGGATACCCCCAATTCTCCGGTCACAGAGATGACAGACTAACGCAATTAGCAGAATTTCGTAAAACCATCGACGGAATGTTTGACGATGCCTACGCCGCTTGTTGCGAAAATGAAAACATCAAAGTCAATTCCAACAAATCTTTTGAGTGGGCTATGACAAATGCCGGTGATTATGCACTGGAATATACGCTCTGGATTTATCTGGAACGCATTCCAAACTCCAAAGTAACCTCAACATTACGCCGTCACCTGATGGGCACAATATACAAAATCAACGAAGCCGTTTATATAGCATCCATTGCGCACAATGTGGACTTATCAACGCCTGACGTTCACCAGGTCACTATGAATACGACAGAGCCTATAATAGCAGCTGCGCCGGTATCAACAACCCCGGATCAATCCCCGCTCAACCGGGCATAAATATCATGGTCGCGCCACCGACCATTGATTTTCAGGTACCCCCGCGCAGTGCCCTCAAAAGTAAAATCTGATGCCTGTAAAAGAGCCACAGACCTTTCATTATCGGGTTGAACCGCTGCCTCAATACGGTGCAATCCCAGATCCCCAAAGCAAAATGCCATAGCGGCCCGAACAGCAGCGCGTGCAAAGCCCTGCCGAGCATGGTCTTGACCAACCCAATATCCCAATTGGCAAGACTTGGCTGGTTCTTGCTGAATACGGCTGATATTACACGCCCCAACCAAACGTAAAGACGATCCGGCAAATATGTGAAAAGGGTAGCCCGTACCTTGCGAGACCATCCGATCATAAGCCGATAACCGGGTTTTAAAACTAGCCCGCGTTAAATGCGCCTGACTCCAATCCGGTTCCCAAGGGGCCAGATAGTCTTTATTGCTTTTTCTAAGCTCAGCCCAATCATCATAATCGGCCCAGCGCGGGTGGCGTAATTCAACCCGCCCACCTGCAGCCTGTTCGATTAAAGTTTTGGTTCGCGGTCTGATGAGCGCCATGACAGCCGTCCTTCTTTGATATGTAATATGGTATAAATAACCAAAAGCGTTACAGCCAGTCCGTACCAGGTTAACATATAGTCAAAATGGTTATTGCGAATTTGAGGACGTTTCGCTGGCAGGTTTTGTGCCTCTTTGGCACCAATCACCACATCTATATAAAAACGCATATCCACGCCGCCTTTAACGCTTTCAGCCCAATTATGCTCATCTGGAAGTGGGTTAAATCCAAACCACCGGTTTTCTGCTGGCGTGCTTTTGACACGCGGATTATTATCAGCTCTAGCTAGCCGAATATAACCCGCAAGATTATCTGTCCCCGGCTGAATTACTGGAACTGTTAAAGTGTCTGATATTACATCCATAGCCGCAAAAGCCGTAACTCCATCATTGCGAACCGGCGTATAAATACGCCAACTCACATCGCGGTTTTCACCCGTATAGACTCGAAATGGGCGATCAAATGCCAATAGCTCGGCGTCGATTTGAACTCTGCGGTAATCGACAGGTTTGCCATCTTCGATAACCGTTACGATTTCAGTGAAAGATCGAAGCGGCGGCGCCGTGACCGATTGCTCAACTTCTTCCAGCAGTGCTGTTTTCCACTGTAACCTTTGATATTGCCATGTTCCCAGCCAGATGAGGATAGCCAGCATGAAAAGGGTGATTACCGTCAGGCCGGGAAATGGTCGAAATTTAATCGGCATTGGGCTTCTTGAAATCATCAGGGTGAACTTCGCGCGCCTTGTTCACCCATTGCGTATTAAACATAATCCCGCGCAATGGGCGCAATAGCGCCAAGCAGGCTATGATCAAGATAGGGCCCCAAATGGTCAACGTTACCCATGTCGGCGCATCTGTGATGAAGTGAAATGCCAAAACGAGCGGTGTGAACAGAAACAACACTATAGTCATGACAAAAAACGCTGGGCCATCACCAGCGTCTTCCATAGAAAAATCAGTACCGCAGGCCTCACATGCTTCGTTAAATTTCAGAAAGCCCTTAAAAAGGGCTCCCTCAGCACATCTTGGACATCGGCCCATCAGGCCAGTGGAAACGGGACTATGATATGCCAACGCCCACCTACAATTTTATTGGAAAACGACGTAAACAAATACGAATAGGAACAACCATACAACGTCAACAAAGTGCCAGTACCAAGCCGCTGCTTCGAAACCGAAATGCTTCTCGGGTTTAAAGCCACCTTTTACGAGGCGCAGATAACACACAAACAAGAAGATCGTTCCGATTAGAACGTGCAAGCCGTGAAAGCCGGTCGCCAGGAAGAAAGCTGATCCATAAATATTTGTAGAAAGCCAGAAGCTACCATCTGCTCCATCAATGTTTCGATGTGCATAAGCTTCCATATACTCCACACCCTGAAGATAGGTGAAGAACAGGCCGAGAAGGACTGTGAGTATAAGCCCCCATTTCGCAGCTTTTCGGTTCCCTTTAATTAAAGCATGGTGTGCCCAAGTGACAGTCGTACCGGATAACAATAGAACCAAAGTGTTCATCAATGGCAGGTGCCATGGATCGATAGTTTCAATGCTTGGTGGTGGCCAGCTGGCATAACCAGCAGCATTTTCCGTAATTTCAGGATCCCACTTGGCTCTGACTTTGTGCCACAGCCCAAGCTCGAAAAACATCCAGAACCAGCCCACAAAGAACATGGCTTCCTGCATAATAAACATGATCATGCCATATCGCAGACCAATATCCACGACAGGTGTATGATCACCAGCCTCGGACTCACGGGCAACATCACGCCACCATCCATACATCACAAAAGCGCCGAAAAGACATCCCAGTAAAAGAATTATCCAGCCGCCATTGGAAACATCTCTGCCCTGAATTGTATCCAAACCACGGGAGAAAAAGAACTCCATCATCGCATTTGGTTTTTCCGGATTACGGGCAACAAGACCTGTAAAGAAAATCACCATACCCGTGCCCCATACCAGAGCTGCAAGACCGGCCAGGAAAGGCCATGGGCTTGGCGGTATCAAGTGATAGTCATGTTCAACGGCTTCTGACGCCATAGCTTCCTCCAGCGTGATTCACGCGACTACAAATCATTTAACGTCCTATACCCAAGCCGGAACCGCGTCGCAACTACGGAAAGGCCTAGTTTAGAACATCGCGGCCTTGCGCCGCAGGTTGGGTTTTCGGGTCTTTGACCCGGAAAAATGTATAGGACAAAGTCATATCCCGCACATCATCATAACGTTTTTCAGCGTTAAGCTCTGGATCAACAAAAAACAGTACGGGCATGGTGACTTCCTGACCCGGCTCAATCCATTGTTCCGTAAAACAAAAACACTCAGTTTTAACAAAAAAAGGCGCGCCCTTAATAGGCGTGACATTGAAATTAGCCGTACCGACAATGGCTTCATCCGACAGATTCTTAACCCGATAATAAGCAAGGGCTGACTGACCCAGTTTCACATCAACAAAACGCTGTTCCGGTTTGAACTCCCAAGGCAGATCAGGAGCAACGTTAGAATCAAAATAAACCCGTACGGTTCGGTCTATTACCTGAGTATCGTTAACCTCAGCACGTTTAGTCGTGCCGCCATAACCGGTCACAGCACAGAATTTTTCATAGAGTGGCTTAGACGCAAATCCAAGCGCCAGCATGGCTAAAGCAATACCGGTCAACATAAAGACTGTTTTGCGGTTTTGCCCCATTGATCACGCCGCCCCTTGGGTGCGCATAACAATGCTTAGAAACACAAAAACCATAAATGCTACAAGGATCAGCGCAATGGCAATATTCCGCCGATTGCGAGCCTTTAGCTCTTCTGCAGTGGGCGTATAAGTTTCCGGATGTTCTTCGCTCATAGTGTGCCTCCCATAAGACTCTCCGCTGCAAGCGCGCCAAAGATCACAAACAAATAAACGATTGAAAACGCAAAAAGATTACGGGCTGCAAGATCGCCCGACTTTACGGCATATAGAGAAGCCTCATCCGCAGCGTCGGCCTGTTCACCAGCCCGGGATTTCCAGACTTTAAAAGAAAGCGCCAGGAAACCCAGGTTCATAATGCCCGCAATGACGGCATAAATCATCCCGCCGAGGCCCGTAATCACAGGCACTGCGCATATGAAAGCTAACAAGATTGCATAGATGAAAATTTGAAAACGTGTTGATTTAGCGCCCCGTATATTCGGCATCATCGGCACGCCGACTTTCTCATAGTCACCCGTTTTATAAAGCGCTAATGCCCAGAAATGCGGCGGTGTCCAAAGAAAAATAATTAAAAACAGAACTACAGCATCCAGAGTGATGGTACCCGTTGCCGCGACCCAGCCAATCATCGGTGGGAATGCCCCAGCAGCACCGCCAATAACAATATTTTGCGGCGTCGAGCGCTTAAGCCACATGGTGTAAATCACAGCATAGAAAAAGATTGTAAATGCAAGAATTCCGGCTGCTAGATAATTTGATACCATTGTCAGTGCGAGCACCGAGAAAGCACTCATAATGACGCCGAAAGTCAAAGCCGTTTCGGCCCGGACCACGCCACGCGGAACGGGTCGTTTTTTAGTTCGGGACATAGCGGCATCAATATCGGCGTCATACCACATATTTAGAGCCCCTGAGGCTCCAGCACCAACGGCAATACATAAGACGACCGTTATCATTTTCCATAGTGATACACTGACAGGCGCCGCAATCAATCCTACCCAGGCTGTAAACACTACCAAGGACATGACCCGGGGCTTCATCAAAGCAAAATAATCCGATGGATCAGCCGTGCCGATACCTTTGAAGGCCGCCATCGTTTCCGATGCGGCCTCCCCCTTTTCCAAAGCTGGACTTTGGATATTCATGTTAATGCCCGTCAGTATCCTCAATACGCGGAAGCGTATTGAACTGGTGATATGGCGGAGGTGAGGACAGGGTCCACTCAAGTGTTGTAGCACCCTCGCCCCAGTAATTTTTACCCGCAGGACGTTTGGCAATAAACGCTTCGATTACAACAATGAAGAATACCAGAACACCCAGAGCTGTTGGATAAATCCCGAAGCTGGAAACCTGATTCCAGAGCTCGAACTCTTCTGGATAATCGACATAACGGCGCGGCATGCCTTGAAGGCCCAAGAAATGCTGAGGCATGAAAATCAGATTCACACCGATAAAGAACAGCCAGAAATGTATAGCTGCGAGCCATTTATTATAGAGGTAACCGGACATTTTACCGAACCAGTAATAGAAGCCGCAGAAGATACCAAACACAGCGCCCATAGACAGCACATAGTGGAAGTGGGCCACCACATAATAGGTATCATGCAGAGCTGTATCGAGACCCGCATTCGCAAGCGCAACACCGGTAACGCCTCCAACTACAAACAAGAAAATAAAGGCCAGCGCCCACTGCATAGGAATAGAGAAACGGAGTGAACCGCCCCACATTGTGGCCAGCCAAGAGAAAATCTTTACGCCTGTTGGAACCGCGATAACAAGCGTTGCGGCCAC
>JAHDGM010000006.1 GCA_020627655.1 Hellea sp. | reverse complement strand
CTTGGTGCGCGCTTTGGCATCAGTTTCCTGAGAAATCTTATTCTCAAGCTCAATGATCTTAGGGTCGAGTTCCTGCAATCCCACTTTCAGAGCCTCTAAGGCTTCAACAGCCGCTTCCCGGTCCGCCAACGTCACGGTGAGATTGGCTTCGACGCGCTCTTTATGTGTATTCAGCGTGTTAAGTTGATCAGACAGCATGCGCGTAATAACGTCGGATTTGTGGATTAAGTCCTGCAGCTTATCATCAACAGAGGCCGTGCGCATACGTTCCTGGCGCATAGCTTCCGCGCGGTTTTTCGAAAAAATACCAACAAATTTTTCCCATCCGGTTTTATTACGCATGGCATCAAAATCTTTTGAGAATCCAGCAGTGACATTATCCAGACCCAGGATCAACTCGGCGATATTGGCGTTCATGGCCTCGGTGTGGGCGTGAACATCATCCAGTGAAGCATTTTCAATATCGATATTGATATCCGTACCGGTAGACATTTTCTGACGAGCGGATTCGATCTGCGCTGAAAGCTCCGCAATTTTGGTTTGGGCCTCGGCGACCTGCTTTTTGGATTGTTCAATCTGGGTATCGAAACTTGACATCATGTCCCCCTGTTCGTTCTATTCATATTACTACTACATCTAGGGATGAATGGGTCTGTTTTCAATACTGTTTCGGATTATGCCCGCGTATTTTAAAAGCAGGTTGGAAGGGTTTATCCCCGCGACTACGCTTAATCAATCACGGCATTAACCCAAAATTACAAACCCCGATTCCCAAACAAAGCACTCCCAACACGCACATGGGTCGCGCCCATTTTAACAGCGGTTTCATAGTCGCTGCTCATGCCCATGGACAGGTTTTTAATGCCGTGATCTTTGGCAAGGTTATTGAGATACCAGAAATGCGGGGACGCCGCTTCGCCGGCAGGTGGTATACACATTAGTCCTTGAGGTGTTATATCTAATTCTGATTTTAAATCTTTCAAAAAGCCGGGCAGGGCACTTGGCATAACGCCGGATTTCTGATCTTCGGCCCCAATATTCACCTGTACAAAAAGCTTTGGAATACGCCCGGTCTTGTCTGCTGCTTTCATTATAGCCCGTGCCAATTTCATCCGGTCCAGTGTTTCAATCACATCAAACAGACAAACCGCATCTTCAGCTTTATTGGTTTGTAGGGGTCCGATTAAACGAAGTTCAATATTATTACGATGATCAGCAAATGCATCGCCCCAACGCTTTTGAGCTTCCTGAACCCGGTTTTCTCCAAACACGGTTTGTCCAGCGGATAATGCCGCCTTGATGCGCTCATCCGGCTGTTGTTTTGATACGGCGGTTAAACTAACCTCGCCCGCTTGGCGTTTCGCCCACTTGGCGGCAGCCTCTATCCGGCCTAGGATATACTCCCGCCGCTCGGCTATGCTCATTTCTGAAAGGTCCTGGCTCATGCCTGCCCCATACACAAAATGGAATTACAAGGGAAGCCACGCTGTGGCTCAAAGCGCTACAAATTTATTCGAAAACCGGAAAAAACCCTGCGCCTTATCGCCTTTCATTTTCATGACAGATCCCCAGCGCGTCGTCAATCCTGTCACGGCCGCAATGAACCTTCCAAAAGGCGCGGCCATTATATATCGGCATTTCGGGCGATCAGGACATGAAAAAACCGCTGAGCAGCTGCGCGGCGTGACATTTGAACGGGAACAACAATTTCTTATCGGACATGATCCTGAGCTAGCCATCAAAGTTGGAGCAGACGGGGTTCATTTCCGCCGTGATGCGTCTTTATTAGCCCCGACTTTGTGGCGAAAAAATTGTCCGGAATGGATCATAACTATGGCTGGCCTTAAGGGTGAGCAGGACTATCACGCAGACCTATCCGTGTTGGATGCTTTGTTTATATCCACCGTCTTTTATTCCAAAAGTCCGTCGGCCGGAAACCCTATTGGCATACAGGAACTAACATCCATCGCGCAAAAACTTGATGTTCCCATTATAGCACTAGGCGGTATTAATGACCGCACTGCCCATAAATTACTAGGCAGTGGGGCGACAGGGCTTGCTGGAATAGAGGGATTGCTGGCTTGATTACTGACGCAGAGTAATTGACTGGCTCCCGGATAACCCCTCAATCAAAAGGTTTTTACCATTTATTGTAAGGCTCTCTTGCGGGATCGACGACTGAACAATTGTGTAATTATCGTCAAGTTCTAGGGTGAGGCCGTTAATAGCATCCGGCGCGCGGAGCGTAATGATAACTTCATCACCCTTTGTTTTTACATCTACCTCAACCTTGTCACGGGCAGCCCACCAATCTCCGAATTGCCGAATAGACCCCATCCAAGCATAGGGCTTAACTTCATCAACAAATTCCTTTTGGAACAGCAGGCGATCATCCACGGCATCCGTGTGAATGAGAACCACCATTAGCCCGCCAATGTTCGCGATTTTCCTAGCAAGTAGTTTGGCATCTTCAATACGTTCATACATGGGCGGCAGGATTTCGTCTTCGACCGTAATCGGAAACTCATATATATTCGTAAGTCCGTCATATCCGCGTCCATAGGTCAGGCGAAATGGAAGGTGGGTAAGCGACATATTGGCGGAAGCTGATGAACTGTATTTATAACCGGTAGATTGCAGGCTTTGTGGAAGCTGCATGGGATTCCTTAAATAACCCGGCCGAAAAGATTCGACGATTTGGTTTTCAGTAAACTGTTCAAATAGAAATTTACTGACTCGCAATTCGCCCAAAATAGATGCCCCAAAAGTTCGTTCAGCAGAACGCACAAAAGGTCGATAGTCTGGATAAAATTCAGTCCCCGTGCCCATAGGAAAATTGTCAAACTCTAAAGAATGAGACACGCTATGACTGGCAATTTCCATTCCCAATTTCTCAAGCTGTTTTAAATATTCCGCACCCTCTGCGTTAAAGAAAATGCTATCATTAAAATCTTCAACATATTTAGCCTGTATGAAAAATGTCGCTTCAATATTTTCGCTGGCTTCGTGTTCAGCGTAATTAACTGCATTCTTCAAGCTTTGAGAAAAATCAACGTCATGGGACAGGATAAAGCTAAGGTTTTTACCGTCTGGAACAGTGCCTAAAGTTACGGCGCCAGCTTGTTGTTCACGATAAATATTTTCAAGCAGTGTTAGCAGAGCATCCAGCGTCGGTTGATATTGATTAGCGTAATGCTCAGTTATATCCACCTGCCGCCAATTATAACCTTTAGCCAGAACCTGCCCGATATCTACGCCCAGAGCATAAGCTTTGCCTTTACCTGGATTATTATAAACAATAGCCGCTGAGCCGTCCTCATATGTAGCAATGGGTTTTATTTTCGGGTTCTTATATCGATTGGTACCCGGATTAGCCGCCGGGTTTTCCGCACTTCCAATTTTTATTGTTTCAAACCCATTGGCATGAAAACCAGATGTTTCTGCCTTATTATCTGCAAAGTTTATATAAGCCCGGTCTTTGCCCTCAATCACAGATTCAAAACCGAAAGTCTGTTCCAATCCGCCGCCCAGAACATTGGTTCCAATAAGCGTGCCGCCATCTCGAGCATATGACGCCAAAGCTTGCAAAGCTTCCGGTTTCAACTCACGTCCTGAAATTCGCGGATATATCATCAGCACATCATGCTGTATCGCTTCTTGATAATTTTCTGTAACTCGAAACGGAATACCGATGGTTTTAAGGCCCGAAACCAGAGCGATCCAGTTTGAGTCTTGATTTGTTAATAAAACAGCCATCCGACTAGGTGAGCCATTATTAAAATCACTCGGTATTGTCGGGATTTGCGCCACAAGCTGCGTCGGCTCAAGCGGACCCTCAACACCTTCAAACTTATGAATTCGTTCCTGACAGGCAGATAGGAGAGCCATCAACCCTAAGGTTAGAAGCTTTTTATAACGCCCATGTAAAATGTCTTGGAAAAAGTCTAAAATGTAAAACGGCCTTCAAGGAAGATTGAGGTCGCGTCTTCATTTTGCCCGGCGACAATACCGGCATTATTCACATTCACGTCACGGTTGATATATTGAACGCCCGTTCCGATGCGGAAGTTTTCCCTCCAGTCATAACTGACTCCAGCTATTACCTGATCTGATGTCAGCCCAACATTATCGTCTTCGGCATGGCCATAACCAACTGTAAACCCAAGCTTGGATGGTTTCCAAGTCAGGCCTACATCCATGGCCGTATAATCACCATTAGCCAGACCGTTATTACTGTGCAGATAAGATCCGCCTAATGTCCAGTCCATATAACCCAGTTCGACACCAAGGCCTAATGACCGTAAATCATCAAAAGCATCCAGCGTGCTTTGTTCAGACCCCATCGCGTAAGTTGCTGTTGCTTCAACAGACATGCCGTTGGCAAATTTCCGGTCCAGCGCAACGCCTAGTTCGATAATATCGTCCAGATCAGGCGCAACAACACCAGCTGGTTCTTTGGAATTTCCACGCACACAATAATCAACGCCGCAGGCTTTTGCGTCCAGAGCATATGAGGCTCCAAACTGAACGCCAACACCGATTTGGTCACCCAAAAGACGCGGGCTGGTATAAGTCACTTTTTCAGCAAAACCTGATGCGTCATTAACAGTTTTAACGGAGTCCAGACCAGTGTAGTCAACGCTATTATTAGAAGCGCCTACATTAAGCAGCGTTGGTGCGCCCAGCGAGAACAGATAAGCCGCACCGTCGTCCCGGCCAATAGTGACGTCACCATATGCGCTACGTAAAAACAAATGCGCGCTTTCTAGCTGCACTTCAAAATCTTTAGCATCATTTGCTCCTGCCGCATAAAACCGGGAAGTATGTCCGCGCAGCACATTATCTGCGCCTGTAACGCCTGTGCTGTAGCAACCGGCAACTCCTGCAGGGCAATCCCCCACACGACCGCCAAAACCACGGCGATATTGATCATATTGACCGCGCGCTTCAGCTACGATTCCGTATTCAAGTCCGCCGCGGGTTATGGCGCTCACTTCGCCGCGTAAGGACCCGTCCAGAATAAAGTCTTCGCCCCAGCCATTTTCAGCTCGTGTATCACGGCTGGCTCCTGCTACGCCCGCCTTTAGATAGCCTTCGTGAGAGAAAGAAAGGTTTCCAAGTCCCATACGTTCCGTCCAGCTGCGCTGTCTGGTTTGAGGGGGATGACCAGCTTGTGTACGGTTACTGGCCATTTGTTGCGGGTAATAACCTTGCTGCTGCTGTTGAGCCGTATAGTTTTGACTACGGCCCGGATAATAAGCACCATTTGCCTGGGTCGGAGAACCCCGTAATGCAGGTTGAGACGCGGGTTTTGTGCCATATTGATTATAGGTCGGGTAATCATAAGATGCCCCGGCAGAGACCTGCGCAGTTGATGTTTGAGGCGCAGCTGATGACATTGATGGCTTAGATGCTGTTGGAGCTACAGATGCGCTAACCACTGGCGCTGTGTTTTGAGACGCTGTTGGCAGTTGGTAATTATAAGATGAGGGATAGGATGAGTTTTGCGCCGGAGCATTTAGACTTCCAGACGGTTGATAAGTGCCAACGCTTGATTGTGTCTGTGTTTGTGCCGGATATTGATAACTTGGCTGCGATGTTGGTGCAGGCTGGGTAGGCGTTACCGTTTCCCAAGCTTGCTTTTTGCCTTTTTTCGCAAATGGAGACTGCGCTTGAGCGACCAATGACAGACCAACAACACTTAATGCTAGGGTTGATACAAATATAGACGCTGTTTGGCGAAATTCACTCATTTTTGCCTCCGCGCAGGTCACACCAACCCCTGCAATCATCCATGGTGTTAATCCTTGTTAACTATTTATGTTAACCGCCCCTAACAAAGGGTTAACAAAGGGGTTAATCTTTAAAAATGGCAATAATTTCATGCACACAGCACTAGCCCTAATAAAATCTGGTGCTATAAGCGTTGCAAATACGACATACAGACGGAGTTGACCGCATGTCACACAAGATTTTTACCCCGGCCAAATTGGTCTGCGCAGCTATATTATCTGCCGCAATATTAACTGGCTGTTCTTCTGGTAAGAGAGCCGCAACCACGAGCACTTTAAAGACGGCTCCAAATATGGGTGTAAATTCATATTTGTGGCGTGCCAGTCTGGAAACACTCAACTTTATGCCGCTTGATCAGGTTGACCCCTTTGGTGGTGTTATCGTAACAGATTGGTATGCCAGCGCCGAAGCGCCCAATGAGCGGTTCAAGGCAAATGTCTATATTCTGGATACAAATCTGCGCGCGGATGCGTTGAAAACAGCCATCTTCAAACAGGTTCGTAATGGCGGGCAATGGGTTGATGCTGCGGTTGACGCCGATACAGGCCGCCAGATTGAAAACGCTATCCTGACCCGTGCCCGCGAACTATATATCGCCACGGTTGACGCTCAATAATCCAGCGTACAGAACTGAATTGATGACCTGCAAAGTTTCGGCTTTGCGGGTTTTTTCTTGTCTGGCATTATGAGGTATGAAGTTTTTAGAGCATCGCATACCGCCGCCTGTCATCGGGATTATATCCATATTGAGTATATGGTTGATCGCTCGTTATGATGTTGGTCCAAATTGGCATAACCCTTTTTCGTCAGCCGCAGGATTTTCTTTAATGGCAATGGGTTTAATAATCGATCTGCTCAGTCTGCTGTCTTTTCGGAAAGCCAGGACAACTTTCGACCCCTTAAATCCGGAAAAAGCCAATCAATTGGTCATAGATGGATTTTACCGTTTTTCCCGTAACCCCATGTATATGGGCATGCTTTTGATAGTATTCGGATACGCTATCTCCAAAACATATCTTTTAGGTTTTTTGCCGGTTTTATTCTTTCTTCTCTATATTACCCGGTTCCAAATAAAACCTGAGGAAGAGGCAATGATAAAACTATTTGGCGATGATTACCGCAGTTATATGACCAAAGTTCGACGCTGGATTTAAAAGTCTATATAAACCTGCATGAGCGCTCAGCGTTTTTTTTGACTCGCTTTTTTCAATAGCTCTTGCCTATATGACATTATGGAAAATTATACGGATTTGATCATAGTCGGTGCCGGACTTTCCGGTATTGGCGCCGCCGTTCATTATACACGTGAATGCCCCGGCAAAACTTATCGCATCCTCGAAGCCCGAGATAAAATGGGCGGAACTTGGGAATTGTTCAAATATCCGGGCATTCGCTCTGATAGCGATATGCATACGCTGGGCTATAATTTCAAACCCTGGAAAGCTAAAAAAGCCATTGCCGACGGGCCGTCTATCCTAAGCTATATCCACGAAACCGCCCGTGAACACAATATAGGCAATAAAATCACTTATAACGCCAAAGCTCTGAAAGCGAACTGGGATGACAAGACTGCGCGGTGGACTGTCACCGCTTCAAACGGTGAAACCTATCAATGCAGTTTTCTGTTTATGTGTGCCGGTTATTATTCTTATGAGGAGCCCCATAATCCAAAACTAACAGGTGAGGAGAGTTTTAAAGGTAGGCTCATCCATCCTCAGCTCTGGGATACCGCGCTTGATTATACGGGAAAAAATGTAGTCATCATAGGCTCTGGCGCCACAGCCATGACCCTTTTACCAGCAATGGCCAAAACTGCTAGCCATGTCATAATGCTGCAACGCACACCCACTTATGTGATCTCAAAACCCTCAAAGGATTGGCTCAATAATTTTCTAAGAAGGGTTCTGCCGGGCAAAACTGTCTATGGATTCACGCGCTGGAAAAATATCATGTTCCAAAGCTTGCTTTTCAAACAGTCCCGCAAGAATCCTGAAAAAGCCAAAAAGCAACTTATGCGCTGGACCCGCAAAGCTTTGCCTAAAGACTATCCCCTCGATGAACATTTCAACCCGCCTTATTATCCCTGGGATCAACGCCTTTGTCTTGTACCTGATGGAGATCTTTATGAAGCGATCAATAATGGCAACGCCACAATTGTGACTGATCATATCGACACCATTCTTGATGACGGCATTAAACTTAAATCCGGCAAGACGTTAAAGGCCGATATTATTGTCAAAGCGACCGGAATTAACATCAATGTCATGGGTGATACGGAATTTTCTAAAAACGGTAAAGCCGTCCATTTCCCAGACTTGTTTAATTATGAAACCATGATGTTTGAGGGTCTACCCAATATGGCATCAGTCTTTGGTTATGTGAATGCATCCTGGACTTTGCGCGCCGATCTAATCTCAGAATTTATATGCCGCCTTGTTAATCATATGGACGCAACAGGCACACGGTCCGTTACTCCAGTCGCGCCGGAAGGTATGGCATCACAGCCATGGATCACCATCTTTAATCCCGGTTATATCAATCGGGTATTAGACCGCTTGCCCAAACAAGGGGATCGAGAGCCCTGGCTAAACTTGCAGGATTATTCTCGTGATAAAAAAGTTCTCCCGACAAAACCCCTCGAAGGTGATGGTTTGGTTTTTGGTCACCCAGTGACGGCAGTAAAAGCTGCGGAGTGATTTGCTTGAGCGTAAGAAATGAATCGTTAAGCCTTAAGGAACAATCCGGCAAAATATATCAAAACATATAATTTAAGAATTTTCCTAAGTCTGTTGACGTAAAGTATAACTTACATTATGTACGCTATACCAGACACGTAAATGAGTGGAAATAGTGACCAAGAGTCTTACATTTTTAGTAATTGCAGCCGCTATAGGCGCCTTAATTGCTCTTGTTTCAATTCATGCAAACTTTGCGACAGGTTGGATCGGCGGCATATTCCTAATTGGATGTACAGTTTTTGCGCGTCGGAGGTGGTCAACACAAGAAAACACTACGGGATTAGAGCCTGGTCCGCCTGAGCGGATCATAAGGTTTTATAGCGCGGCAACCTCTATGTTATTCGGACATATGATTGTCGGATTAATTTATCCACAAATCGATCTCCGCCTAGGCAGCGGAAACAGCCTAGCTATCGACTCTTGGACTATGATCGCCGCAATGATTCTTGCTGCTTTTTTATTTAAACGAGATATGAAAATAAGAGATGAGAGAGATGCCACCATCTCGGCTGAAGGCACTAAATTGGGCTACGTCGTTTTAATTGCAGAATTAATAATTTTATCACTAGTTTTAGGTTTTTTACCGCCTCATCTTATGAATAAGGTTTCATATTTTGACCTTGGCAACATTCTTATTGCAGGAATTGTATTTTCAATTTTGATGAAGTGCGCCAGCCAGTTACTTGCTTATTCCAAAGATACGCATGTGGATATTAACAAGGCTATTGAAGGATGACCGATATTCTAATCGGAAACCATCTCCGTCGCCAAAGATTCATGCATGGCGAAATGACTCAAGCGACGTTAGCAAGAATTGTTGGAGTTACCCGCCAAACCATAATTTCTTTAGAAACAGGTCGTTACGCACCATCTTTAGAATTAGCCATGAAACTTTCCTCTGTATTTGATTGCACCGTCGATGAGCTCTTTTTTTGGAAGGATGCCGACGACATTAGAGTTAAATATAACGCCAAAGGACATGACACATGACAAGAACTCAAAGTCGTCCAGTCAAAAAAAGACATATCTTGTTAATTTGCCTAACCTTTATACTTGGTTTCAGCTTTTTTGTTTTCAAATTATTTGAACCCGTGTTTGTCTGGAACACTGGGTGGAAACCTCTTCAGCTAGTAGACCGAACCGATGGTGAACAACACCCTGTACCCGAAGCATATAGAGACATTATTATCTCGGCTAACAAACAATTAGATGCAGCGATAAGCACGCATAACTTTCCAGCACTTTCAATTGCTATTGGCCATAACGGTAAATTAGTTTGGGCACGGGCGATGGGGGTTCAAAACTTAGAAACACAAGCCCCAGTAAAGCTAGATACTAAGTTTCGAATTGGCAGTGTTTCAAAAGCCGTCACAGCAACAGCGGCGGCGAAACTTGTAGATGAAAATGTCTTGAATTTAGACGACAACATTCGTGAAACTGTTCCGTACTTCCCTCAAAAACAATATGATATTACCCCGCGTCAACTTCTAACCCATACAGCAGGTATCCGGCATTATGAGGCATGTTTTTGCTTCCCATTTGATGAGTATAGCAATCGCCAACATCACAAAGATGTAAAAAGTGCAGTGAGTAAATTTTCCAAATCGAAACTTTTATTCAAACCAGGAACAGCCTTCTCTTACAGCTCTTATGGATTCACGTTAGCTTCTGCCGCTATGGAAGGCGCAAGCGGTTTGTCTTTCGATGAGATCATAAAAAACAAACTCACCGCACCTCTGGGAATGAATAACACAATGCGAGAAGGCTTGGCTAATGGTGATATAGCTGTTCCTTATGACGTTAGAGACAACACTTATAAACCTGCTTTTTCAGTGGACAACTCAAATAAAACCGCAGGGGGAGGATTTGTTTCAACGCCAACCGATCTTGTTCTAATGACGCAAGCTATTTTACAAGGCGAATACATTTCGGATGATCTACGAGACGACTTATTCTTTACACCTCAAAAACTTCAAAATGGAGAGGTCAATGAACAAAACTACGCCTTCGGCTGGCGCAGTCATATGTCTTCAGGCACATTCAATGAAGACCGTAAAGTTATGATAACCCATCACGGCGGTGTCGCGATGGGCGGTACTGCTTTTTTGATCATGTATCCGGAATATGATATTTCCATTGCAATTGTTACTAACCGACAAATGGACGGCGTAGGAGAATTAGTAAATATTGTACAATCTGTTGGCAAAGATATGATCTTGTATGCTGAATCTGAGTAAGAGAGTTCCTTTAAAAACAAACATCTCATTCCGCTGAAACAGGAACACTTTCATTAGCTTCCCTAGAGTTTTCGTTGCCGGCGGTTTTTGCCACCTCTTCATCAACCTCGTCAAGGCTTAGGTCATAAGCAATATGATCGGCCAGTTTTTGTGATGCTTTTTGAATAAGCGCCACTAATTCCTCTTCAGTTTTTTCCGCCCATGCCGCGCCGTTTTCCGTGGTTCCGGCGTCTTCTATACCAACAGGAATGCTCGCCTTAAATTGGTTGCGATAAATATTATCCCCAAGCTCGATGAACATATCCTCATTGGGTTTTTCCTTATAGGGAGACAAGGCCGGATTAACCGGAAACATCATGACCGTTGATGTAAGTTCAAGCGCGTCAAAGCTTGGCGTGAAAGCGTGTTTAACATCAATAAACATCACAGCATCCGCCTCGGAATTACGAATAAAGGCCGCCCGAAAACCACGAGGCTCCTGACGCAATATTTTTAGCTCATCAATCCCTTGAAGGTTACTTTCCAAAAGAGCCCGGTTAAACTCATCTTTGATATCCTGCGTAAAATTGTAATCACCCAGATTGTCCCGAATGGGGGCTATCAATTTATTGGATTTACTTGTCCGGTAAGTATTCAGTCCTATATCGATTAAAACCGGAATGATATTGCCCTGAACATAGGAAGATATTTTGGAAACTTTAATATCAGCGCCAACGACATCCTGTTTGGAAATAAGAACGCTGTCCACTTCCTGAATCAGAGGTCGAGCCCTTGGATCAAGATGATTATAGTCCGGCATAGATGTACAGGCCGATAAGGCCGTAATAACTGCCATATTCATAATAAACGCTGTTTTTCCCAGAACCCGCATATCACAACATCCCCAAAAAACTAAGGCTTGATACCCAAGCTCAAAGGGCCAGTTCAAGAGTGAGAGTCAGTTGGATTACAGTTTGGGTTTTATTTGCCGATACAGAAGCGAGAGAAAATCGCCCCAAGAACAGCTTCGATATCTGCTTCACCCGCAAGCTCTTTAATAGCGTGCAGCGCTGATCGTATATCATCCCCGGCCAGCTCCGGCGCCATAGTAAGGTTTTCAACAGCCCTTTCCAAAGATGTGCGCGCACGTTCCGCACAATCCCGGTGACGCATTCGGGTTAAACCGGCTTGCTCGGTCAAAGCAAAGCGGGTTTTAATAGCCTCCGTCAAAACTGATAAAAAATCTTCAAACCCTTCGCCGGTTTTGGCACTGATTGAAAATTTTAAAACATCATCCGCTGTCAGATCAAACTGTGCTTGATCCGCTTTATTCAGCAAGAGAAAGTCACCAGGTTCAAGCGCCTCAGCAAGCTGCGAAATCTCACTGGCGGTTTCAGCGCTAAGCACCCCAATGCGAAGATCCGCATCTTCACTGCGGAGCAGGGCACGCCTTACCCCTTCGGCCTCGATGCGGTTATCCGTATCTCGCAGTCCCGCCGTGTCAGCAAAGCTTACGGGCAGTCCGGCTATATCCATATGTACATCTATGACGTCTCGGGTTGTTCCGGCTTCATCTGAGACTATAGCGGCTTCGCGCCCGGCCAATCTGTTAAGTAAGGTCGACTTACCAGCGTTTGGCGGGCCGATAATAGCGATTTGAATACCTGCACGAATGCGCTCACTCGCCCGGCTATGAATCAGAGCTTTGCTCATATCATCAATAACCGTTTTTAAGGGCTCATAAGCCCGATGTGATAACGCATCGGGAACATCCTGTTCGTCTGGAAAATCAATTTCCCCCTCAATTGCAGCGAGGGCATCAATTAATCGTGAGCGCCAATTTTCATAGACAGATTTAAGCCCGCCCTGCATTTGCCGATAGGCTTGACGTCGCTGACCTTCCGTTTGGGCGTCTATCAGATCCGCCAAACCTTCAGCTTCTGTCAAGTCTATCCGGCCATTTTCAAAAGCCCGCCGTGTAAACTCACCCGCCTCAGCCTGTCTAATCCCGGCTGCAAGAAAGGCAGCACTCATCGTTTCTATAACAGCCGGACTTCCATGTGTATGAAACTCGGCGCTGGTCTCTCCGGTAAAACTTTGCGGAGCGACAAATGTCAGGATCAGACCCTCATCAATAGGCGCGCCATCAGTGCTGTAAAATTTACGCAGCGCAGCTTGTCTAGGTTTCGGCACAGAACCTTTGGTCAACGCTTTCACCACATCCAAAGCTTTAGGGCCGCTAACCCGAAAGACAGAGACGCCAGCCTTACCAGCACCACTCGCAAGGGCAAATATTGTATCGGATTGCGTCATTTTATGGTTTTGGCGTTATGCGACGTAGCAAACCGCCATGTTCCGTTTCTGTTAAAACCAATATAGCGCCATCATTATCCTGCGCCACGTCCCTGACCCGTTCGCCCAAATCAAACAAAAGACGTGTTTCTCCAACGGCCTTGCGGCCATCAAGATCAATGCGCCATAAAGACGTTCCGGCCAGCGCGCCAATAAAAGCATCACCTTGCCAATCAGGGAATTGTTCACCGCGATAAATTATTAATCCACTGGGTGCAATGGATGGAACCCAGTCATAAATAAACGGTTCTGTGTCTTCCATGGTTTTAAAAGGCGTAATTTTTGCGCCGGTGTAATCTGTCCCTGTTGTGGCAAGCGGCCATCCATAATTCGCGCCTGCTTTGATCAGGTTCAGCTCATCACCGCCGCGGGGTCCGTGTTCATGGGCCCAAAGGTTTCCGCTTGTGATATCATAGGCCAGACCCTGAACATTTCGGTGTCCATAAGAATAAATATGGGGCTTGGCCTCACCTTGAGATATAAAAGGATTATCTGCAGCAGGAGAGCCGTCTTTATTCATACGCACAATCTTGCCAAGATGGGTATCCATTTTTTGCGCGTGTTCGCGGTAGGTAAACCCATCACCCAGTGTCAACACTAGGGTTTCATCCGGCATAAAAACCATTCGTCCGCCAAAATGAGACCCTGTATCTTTGCCAGTAGCTTTAAATATAGTCTGGCCGTTTTCCAGTGATCCGTTGTTCAATTGCGCCCGGTAAACAGCCGTACCGTTTAAGGTTTTATTGCCATAGGCATAAGACAAATAAACATCGCCCGTTTCGTTAAAATCAGGAGCCAAAGTAATACCCATAAACCCGCCTTGCCCATTGACATAAAGGTCTTCTGGCAAGCCGCTAATGTTTATGGTTTGATTGTTTTTCAGGTGCTTTAGGCCGCCTTCAAACTCTGTCACCAAATAACTGCCATCCGGTAGAACCGCCACGCCCCAAGGTTTGGAAATATCATTTGAAACTACCTCAATATAAAAATCAGCAGAGCTTATATCCATAACATCAGGCGCTGGCTGTGGCTCAAGACATGCTGTTAATATCAAAGTTGATAATAAAACCGTTAAACGCTTCATAGATACTCCATTGACCGAACCACCATGTTTAGGCCATTCTTTTGGCACTACAAGGATAACACATGATCTCTTTTTTGAAACGTTATATATGGCCGCTTCTCGCCGCGAGTCTTGCCACGACTTTACTTGCATCGATTATTTCATCACAAAGAGTTGCAAATGCATTAGGCTCTATCGGAGCAAAAACATCTTTTTCTGATCGACTATCCATGACTATTTATGATGCCCAGCATTTTGGCAGTATATATGGGATATTTATTTTCATTGCGCTTTTGATTGCACTTACAACCGCATTATTGATCGGCCGTAAAAAGACAAGTTTACAACTACCGCTCTTTATGGGGGCAGGCTTTACAGCCATGCTTGTAATGCTGCTTATAATGAAACAGGTTTTTTTCGGCGTGCCTATCGTTGGTGGTGCCCGTGATCTGTTAGGTTTTTTATTACAGGGATTAACTGGAGCTTTAGGCGGGTGGGTTTTTTATAAATTACGAAAACCTAAAGCCGCGTCGCAATATTTGCAAAAATAGTCAAAACAACAGAAATCAACAACATAGTTTTCCAGGGAAAAAACACCCGAACACGGGGCCGGTTGCCTTGTTCAACTTCACGGGCCTGTTCTTCCATAGCTTCACGCATTTTTTCAGCTGCGCGCTGACTGGCATTTGGAAAAAGCCTGGGAATAAGATTAAGCGCCAGCGTTAAAATAACAGAGGCAATCAGAGAATTAATCAAAAATTGGTTCATAACTTAGCATAACCATTTTTGCGGTGATAAAAACCGCCTATGTGTTCATGCTGTCAAAGAACTCAGAATTGGATTTGGTATCTTTAAGTTTGGAGAGCAAAAACTCAATCGCATCCATAGTTCCCATTGGGTTTAAAATACGCCGCAGAACAAACGTTTTCTGAAGCTCAGCAGGTTCGACTAAAAGTTCTTCTTTCCGTGTTCCAGATTTAGTGACATCAATAGCCGGGAAAATTCGTTTATCTGAAACCTTGCGATCCAGGATGATTTCACTGTTACCTGTACCTTTAAATTCTTCAAAAATAACTTCGTCCATTCGCGAACCCGTCTCAATCAAAGCTGTTGCAATGATTGTCAAAGATCCGCCATCTTCAATATTCCGCGCGGCACCAAAGAACCGTTTAGGTCGCTGCAAAGCATTAGCATCCACGCCGCCGGTCAGGACTTTACCGGAACTTGGTACAACTGTGTTATAAGCTCGGCCAAGGCGAGTGATTGAATCCAGAAGGATTACAACATCTTTACCGTTTTCAGTAAGACGCTTGGCTTTCTGAATAACCATTTCAGCAACCTGCACGTGGCGAGTCGCTGGTTCATCAAATGTGGAGCTCACAACTTCGCCTTTAACGGAACGCTGCATATCTGTTACTTCTTCAGGACGTTCATCAATCAATAAAACAAGAACATAACATTCAGGGTGGTTTGCTTCGATTGAATGAGCGATATTTTGCAGGAGTACGGTTTTACCTGTCCGCGGCGGAGCAACGATCAATGCGCGTTGGCCTTTACCAATCGGCGCAACAATATCGATAATTCGTCCCGATACATCTTTGCGGGTTGGGTCTTCGATTTCCATTTTCAAGCGCTGATCGGGATAAAGCGGCGTCAGATTATCAAAGTGTGCTTTATGGCGTGCATGTTCAGGACTTTCAAAGTTGAGGCTTTCAAGCTCAACCAAAGCAAAATAACGTTCATTATCACGGGGACTCCGAATTTTTCCCGTGACCGTATCTCCTGTTTTCAGGCCGAATTTTTTGATTTGCTTAGGGCTGATATAAATATCATCTGGACCTGGAAGATAATTAGCTTCCGGTGCTCTTAAAAATCCAAAGCCGTCTTGTAAAACCTCAACAACACCGCTGCCGTGAATATTAATATCACGCTCTTCTGCTAAATCTTTTAAAATAGAGAAAAACAAGTCTTGCTTGCGCATAGAACCAGCATTTTCAATGCCAACAATTTTAGCAAATTCGATAAGCTCAGCAGGTTTTTTCGCTTTTAAATCATCTAATGAAATGGATTCTAGGGTATCTATATTAATGGTATCGGACATTATTAATATCTTTGAAAAGGGGAATTAGGCTAATATCGCCTCGCGCCAGAACGGCTATATCTATGGCCTATATGGACAATTTTTGTGTCCGTCAAGCAAAATTAAAACGGCTCGATGACCGCTAAAATCACAATTGCAATGGTGAATAATGCAGGAATTTCATTGATCATTCGGAAAAATTTTTCACTGCGTGGACGATCTCCGGCTTCAAATTGTTTTCGTGTTTTTGATAAAAATCCATGATAGCCAAATAATAAAAATACCAGAAATAATTTCAGATGGAGCCAGCCTGATCCACTCAAAGCGTCCTGTCTTAGATAAATCAGCCACAAGCCAAAACCCAGTGCCGCAAGCATAGCCGGCGTCATTATTACTTTTAAAAGCCTTCGTTCCTGCAGCTTTAATGTTTCATCCAGCTCACCACCAAGTTTTGCATTCCAGTGATACACATATAAACGAGGCAAATATAAAAGTCCTGCCATCCAGAAAATAACTGAGATTATATGTAATGCACGAGCCCACTCATACATAATTTCCATCTCCAGTTCTAATATGACTTATCACTGCTTCAACATTTTTAATTTTTACATCCGGAGCAACTCCATGACCTAAATTAAAAATATGGGGTCCCTTAATTGAATCAAGAACACTTTGAACAGCTTTTCTAAGGGTCTGCCCGCCAATTCGGAGAGCTAACGGATCCAGATTTCCTTGTATTGTTATATTTTCCGGCAATAAATTTCTAAATTGTGTTAGCGGAACATCAGTTCCCGCAGCGATCGCACTAACATTAATGTTTTGCGCATAAGTTAGGGCATTTAACCCAGCTCCTCTGGGAAAACCAATAATAGGTGTTTCAATAGCTGCATTACGGATTTTTTTAACAATATGCTGAGTTGGTTTTATAACCAACTTTTCAAATAATGGCGGCGCCAGGTTTTCAGCCCAACTTTCAAATATCTTCAATACATCCGCTCCAGCTTTGGATTGCTCTATGAGATACTCAGCACTACTATCGGCAAGTTTCATTAAAAGATCATCCATTGCTTTTGGGTGTTCATAAGCAAATCTTTTTGCCGTTTCTTTTGTTGGAGATCCTTTACCTTCAATCATATAAGTTGCAACAGTCCAAGGACCTCCGCAAAATCCGATTAAGGTTTTATCTTTTGTAAGATTTTGGCGAACAAGACTAACCGTTTTATAAACAGGCTCTAACACAGACATATCAGTTTTAAATTTTGCTATGTCAGAAACATTTAAAGGATCAAGAACGGGTCCAGTCCCTTTAACAAAACGAACCTCTCGACCTAAGGCAATAGGGACTAATAAGATATCAGCAAAGAGAATAGCTGCATCCATATCATATCTTCGAACAGGCTGTAACGTGACTTCCGATGCTTTGTCTGGTGAAAAACAAAAATCTATAAAATCTTTAGCTGTTTCACGAATTTTTAGATATTCGGGTAAATGACGTCCAGCCTGACGCATCATCCAGATAGGATAAGGTTTAATCTCTTCGCCGAGCAGGGTTTTTAAAATCTTTTGGGTCACGAATTATACCTAGTCTTATTCCGGCGTCTTGTCCCCCTCTAATATATTTTATGGAAGAAATAGTTGTAGAGGATGTGGATGTGTGAATGATTTTAACCTTTTGGTAAGAATATTTAATAAACTGTGAATTTATACAATTTTATCCTCAAGTGAATTTATGAATTCATATTTTGAAAATACATGAATAATTTTTAAAAAATCTATTATTTCATAGGATTAACCTATGGATAAATATTGGGATTATTATTGAATAAAACTTATGAACACTTATAGCGTGTTTCCTGAATATTTATCGACAAAGTGCATAAAACATTGAATGACAAATACTTACTCAAAATATCCCCATATAAAAAGCTTTGAAAATAGAGCTTGTGGGTAAGTAGAAATAAGTTCAGATTTATAATGTGAAAACACGCAATAAAAACATATCCATATATTTTCATGTCCACCTGGTTTCAGATTCAACTGGAGAAACATTAGTAGCCATGATGAAGGCAAGTTGCGCTCAGTTTAAATCAGCTATGCCGCTTGAACATTTGCATGCTTTAGTGCGAACGGAAGAGCAAATGGCGCGAACCCTTGAAGATATAAAAAACAAACCTGGGGTGGTGCTTTATACACTGGCAAACCCTGACAGGCGTAAACTTCTTGAAGAATATTGTGAAGATCATCATATTCCGGCAATTTCTATTCTAGATCCCAGCCTGGCAATGCTGGGTCGATATCTTGGAGCTTCTATAAGCCATGAAGTTGGAGCCCAGCGAACATTAGACAGCGAATATTATGACCGAATAGCGGCGCTCGATTATGCTATGGCACATGACGATGGTCAAAACGTGCCGGGCCTTAGAAAGGCTGATATTGTATTATTGGGAATCAGCAGAACATCAAAAACACCGACAAGTATTTATTTGGCAAATAGAGGTCTAAAAACTGGCAATATTCCACTTGTGCCAGGAGCACCATTGCCTGTGATTTTAGACACTTTTGAGAATCCGTTTATCGTTGGGCTCGTGGCTAGTCCTGATCGTATATCACAAATCAGAACTCAGAGATTGGTTGGGCTGAATGAAAACCGGACCACTGATTATACAGATATAGATAAAGTCAGAGAAGAAATGCGCCAATCCAAACGTCTCTTTACTCAAAAAGGATATCCTATTGTTGACGTGACCCGCCGGTCAATTGAAGAAACGGCTGCAAAAATTATTAATCTTTATCAAAAAGAACGCAGAAACCGGACACTTTTATAATGACCCGAATTATACTGGCATCCGGCAGCGCAATCCGGAAAACAATATTAACTGAGGCGGGGTTGGATTTTGAAGTTATTGTCAAGCCGGTCAATGAAAGCGCCATAAAACAAAGCCTCTTAGCTGAGGGGGCTAAAATCCGGGATATTGCAGACGCGTTAGCTGAAGCAAAAGCACGAAAAGTTAGTCTACAAGAACAAGGCTTGGTTATTGGCGCTGATCAAATCATGGAGATGGACGGAATATTATTTGATAAACCCAAAGACATGACTGAAGCCCGCGGACGATTACTTAACATGCGCGGAAAAGATCATCGTTTGATCGGGGCTGTTGTTATTTGTGAAAATGGAATGCCTGTTTGGCGCCATATTTCTAAAACCATATTATCCGTTCGTGAATTCAGTGAACATTTTCTCGATCAATATTTAAAAGCAGAGGGAGAAGCAGTTTTAAAAAGTGTGGGGGCATATCGGTTTGAGGGAAGAGGCTCACAATTATTTACCAAAGTTGAGGGAGACTTCTTCTCTATATTGGGATTATCCTTATTGCCGGTTTTGGATTATTTGCGTGAAAGAGGAGCCATTGTGTCGTGAGCGTACCGATACCAAAGCTTTCCGGCGTTTGTGGTTGGCCGGTGCATCACTCATTGTCTCCGGTGATTCACAATTATTGGTTACGGGAAATGCAAATTGCAGGTGCTTATGTGCAATTTGCGGTTAGGCCTGATAATGCTGTGCAGGCATTTCGTGATTTGAAACGAACTTCAATTGCCGGAGTTAATGTAACAATTCCGCTAAAAGGACTGGCATATGAAGCCGCGGATATTGTTACCCCTGACGCTGAAAAACTAGGGGTTGCTAATTGCCTTTATAAAAAAGACGGACAGCTTTTTGCCCATAATACAGATATGCAGGGTTTTGCTGCCCCCCTACTGAACCGGCTTGGTGCTAAAGCCATTATGAACCTACCTGTTTTGGTAATTGGTACAGGCGGAGCCGCAAGAGCTGTACTGGGCGCACTGCTTAGTTTGAATTGCCCTGAAATTAGAATATGCGGCCGCACGGATGAAAAAGCTATAAAATTGGTACAAGAGTTTAAACTGCCTAGTCTTTATGCGGTCCCTTGGGAACAAAGACATAAATCTTTGCCATCAGCGGGGATTGTAGTAAATGCAAGTTCAGCTGGTATGAAGGGTATGCCAAAGCTTAACTTAAGTTTGGAAGAGGCGTCTCCAAATACATTTATTTATGATCTGGTTTATACGCCGCGAATGACAGGATTACTTCGTCAGGCGAAAGCCCAAAAATTACCTTTTATAGGCGGGCTGGAAATGTTGATAGCTCAAGCCAGACCATCTTTTAAATTATTTTTTGGCCAAGACCCAGACCCAGGCCTAGATCCAACCCCGCTGATTAAAAAAGAATTGTCAGGGCGATGATTATATTAGGCCTGACCGGCTCAATTGGCATGGGTAAAACCACAACAGCGCAAATGTTTCGAGAGGCGGGTTACCCGGTTTTTGATGCCGATAAAGCTGTGCATCAACTCTATGAAAAAGGAGGGCAAGCAGTTCCGTTAATCCAAGCGGTTTTTCCAGATGCTATAAAAGATGGTGCTGTTGACCGAAAAACACTCAGCGCGCATATGCGGTCAGATCCTTTAAATCTGAAAGTTCTTGAAAGCTTTATCCACCCAATGGTGGCAGAAAAAAGAACTGAGTTTTTTCAACAGGCCGAAAAAGACCAAGCTGAAATCGTTGTGATGGATGTCCCTTTATTATTTGAAACAGGCGGGGACGCTTATGTTCATAAAACTGTAGTGGTTACAGCCCCGGCCCAAGTTCAGCGAGTCCGGGTTCTGTCCAGGCCTGGTATGACAGAGGAATTGTTCGAAACACTATTGGCGCGGCAAATTCCAGATGCGGAAAAAAGACGCCGGGCGGATTTTTTGATTTTCACCGATAAAGGGCTGGATGCGGCGCGCAAACAAGTGCAGACAGTTGTAGAAGAAATAAAAAAGCAGATTAACAAAAAAGCAGAATAATGGCGGGTAAACGAGAAATCGTTTTTGATACAGAAACTACAGGTTTTGATGCCTGGGGGGATGACCGTATTACAGAAATTGGCTGTGTTGAAATTATTGACCTGATGCCGACGGGAGAAACTTTCCATACCTATCTGGACCCCCTTCGCGATATTCCCGAAAAAGTAACAGAAATTACAGGATTAACGCGGGAGTTTTTAACAGGAAAACCTTTGTTTTCAGATCAAGCTCAGGCTTTTATCGACTTTGTGGGCGACTCTCAAATGGTCGCGCATAACGCCGAGTTTGATATGGGCTTTGTTAATGCAGAATTGACCCGGGCAGGCTATGATCCATATCCAAAGTCCCGGTTTACAGACACATTGAAAATAGCCCGAGCAAAATTTCCTGGCTCTCCTGCATCACTGGATGCACTTTGTAAACGCTTTAGCATTTCGCTTACAAGCCGGAACAAACACGGCGCTTTAATTGATGCGGAATTATTGGCTGAGGTATATCTGGATCTTTCAGGTGGCCGGGCTAGGCGGTTTGGATTTGAAGATAAAACGACCCGGCAAATAGACACGACATTAATATCAGTGGCGAAACCACGCTCGGAAAAATTGTCGCCTATGTTATCTAATCATGAGCGTGAGGCTCACCAGGCTTTTATTGAGGCGATAGGTGCGGATATGATCTGGCAAAAACACTGGGCAAAAGCCCGCCGGAAAAACGGCCAAATATAAAACCCGCCTAAATCAAGCGGGCTTTAGAAATATAAGTTTATGAATTAAGCCGTTCCGGCTTCGCTTGCGCGGCGCATCATTTCATCGCGAAACATAGCTGTGAAATCCGGCGGCTCGAGCATAATGGGAGGATACCCACCATTTTGTGTCATCTCTGCCATTATTTGACGGGCAAAGGGGAATAATAAGCGCGGGCATTCAATCATGATTAAAGGCTGAATTTCTTCCATATTGATGTTTTGGAATGCAAAAAGCCCTGCATATTCTAACTCAGCAATAAAAGCGACCTGATCACCACGGCGCGCATCAGCTTTTAAAAGCAATGTAACTTCGACAGCATCATCACTCATAACCTGGCGAGCAATTTCAATACCTATATTGATCGCAGGAGCGTCTTGGTCACTACGTAGAGAGTCAGGTGCGTTTGGGTTTTCAAAACTTTGATCTTTTGTATATTGAGCCAGAATTTGAAGCATAGGGCCAGGCTGATTTTCCGCTTCTGGAGCCGGGGCTTCTTCTGCCTTTTTTGTATCTTTCTTTTTGGCCATGGGCCACTCCTGTTTTCAGGTTACATATCTTATTGCGTTAAGCGCCGGGTCAGCTAACATAGCCTATCAATCCGGGCAACTGGTCAATCTGATTTTTATAGCCTATAGAGCGGCCAAAATAACATTATAACAAGGCTTATTCATGTACGAAGTTATCCTTTATGCAGCTATTGCTACAGTTATCTGCGCTATGCTGTATTCTGTTTTAGGGAAATCTGTGGGCCGTGGGCCCGAAAGCGCAATTGATCCACAAAGCTTTTTGGATACAAAAACGGATCAGCCTGCGGTTATTGAGCCTGTTGAAGAATATGGAAACTTCCCCGACATTGGGGAGATAAGAAAATTCGATAACATGTTCACCCTATCGACATTTCTAGATCAGGCTCAAGGGGCCTATAGCGTTATCCTGGAAGCCTTTGCTGAGGGTGATCGGCCATTATTAAAAGAACTTTTGACGCCGAAAGTTTATGAGGTTTACGATAAGGCCATTACAGATCGCGAGGTCAACAACCTTACACAGATTACGGATTTGGCAAGGCTCATTAATGCGGAGGTGACAGAAGTCAGCTGTATTGATAATCAAGCGCGCATATCCGTTCGGTTTAGCGCTGAGCTTGCGTCAGCTCTGACGGATGCTGAGGGTAATGTGGTACAGGGTGATCCTGATGTGCTTGCTCAAAGCTCTGAAATTTGGTCGTTTGAACGGCAGTTAAAACTCAAAAACCCTAACTGGCTTTTGGCAGATGTTGCACCATCAGACGGAATAGATAATGGCGCAGACCCGACGCCTGATACAACCACATAGAGTTCATGACCCTTCGCCATCTTTTCCTTGCGTTTTTATGCGCAGGCTTTGCGGCCTGCACAACAACGCCTAGTCAAAACCCTGTTCCGAACACGCCCGGAGATAAGGAAACAACATCAACGGAATTGCCATCCGGAGGGCTAGATTCAACGGATCAAGTTTCCATTTCCACACCCGGCACCGAATCTGGGGGCACATCAGAATCAACCGAAAACCAAACTGATGATTCAGTCACCGGCTCAGATGTTACTCCTCCCGTAACACCCTCTGTTACGCCTGAGGTTTTCTCTAAACTAACGGGCTGGCAGAGCGCGGACCTAAGGCCTGCCCTTAAAGCCTTTCAGCGTGGCTGCGCTGAATTAGAGGGTCCTGAAAGAGACATTTATTTAAATAGTTCTGTACCGATTTATGGCCGGGCCAATGACTGGCAAGCCGCCTGTATTATAGGAAGATATACAGACAATTTAAATTCGGATGCAGCGAGAAGGTTTTTTGAAAGCGAGTTTTTACCTATCACTATTTCCAGTGATGTAAGTCCCGAAGGATTGGTAACCGGCTATTACCAACCTGAAATAAATGCGCGGCGGGTCAAAGATGATATTTATTCAGAAGCGATTTTGACAAAACCAAATAGAGAGAAAGATCAAAATAGACCGCGTTCAGATATCTCAGAAACTATTGCAGCGCCTATTGCTTATGGAAAACCCATCGAAGTTTTTTTCATGCAAATTCAGGGGTCTGGCGTATTAAAGTTTCCGGATGGCCAGAGAGTTCGAGCTGCTTATGCAGCGAATAATGGTTATTCTTATACGTCTATCGGCCGCGTCCTTATTGAACGCGGGGAGTTAACTAAAGATCAGGCTTCGAAACAAGATATTGAAAATTGGATGAAAGTGGCAGGTCCTGCCAAAAGCCGGGAGCTGATGAACCAGAATAAGCGATATATTTTCTTCGAAGAAGAAGTCATCTTGCCTGACGAAGGGCCAAAAGGTGCCATGCGTGTGCCGCTAACGGCTATGGGGTCCATCGCTATCGACCCATCATATCATCCTTATGGCGTGCCTATCTGGATAGAAACCCAGATACCAATGGGTAAAGGCGATTATAAAGGGGTGTCGACAGGGCTTTTGGCCATCACGCAGGATACCGGGAAAGCAATCCGGGGAAAATTACGAGCTGACCTGTATTTTGGTTCTGGCACAGAAGCAGGCGATAAAGCTGGAGTTATGAAACATCCCGCGCGATGGGTTGCTTTATTACCATTTCATCTGGCGTTTGCCCTGATAAATATTTCATGACATGAGCGAGCCAAAACCAAATAATTTATTTGGCCCGCTGACAATATTAGCCGGTGGTATTTGTATCGGGTTTGCGCCCATAGGGCTTCGATTTGGAATAAATGATTTGGGCCCGCAGGCTGTAGCTCTATGGCGTTATATGTTTGCTATGCCTTTATTATTTGTTCTGGTGTTGTTGATTCATAAACGCCGCCCATCCAAACCCAATAAAATGGTTGTTTTAGCGGGTGTGTTTTTTGCTCTAGACATAGGGCTTTGGCATTGGGCTCTTTCTATAACAACTGTCGCAAATGCGACGTTCATTGTTAATCTCGGAAATATGGGAGTTGGGCTTTTGGCGTGGATATTCCTTAAAGAGCGACTCAGCCCTATTTGGTTTTTAGCAATTTTACTGGCTGTAATCGGGGCGGCAGCTTTGTGCCTTGGCGGAGGGCTGGAGACTAAAGGTGTTTTAAGAGGAGATTTATTGGCTTTAGGCGCGGCATTTTTCGTTTCAGCCTATTTACTCTGTTCTAAACAAGCGCGTTATACGTTAAGCGGTATAGAAGCTATTTTTTGGCTTACTTTTACGGAATTAATTATCGCCGTTTTCTTAACAGCCTTGGCAGGCGAAAAATTTTTTCCAGCAGAATTATCAGGCTTTAAAGCTCCGTTGTTTTTGGCGCTTGTTGTTCAGGTGGCAGGACAAGGCCTTATAATTACCGGTCTGGGTAGAACACCGGCGGCTATAGCAGGAGTTATGGTTGTCATACAGCCTGTTGTAGCAGCAGCAGTTGCTTGGGTGTTATTTGATGAATCTTTAACCGGGCTGCAGCTCGGCGGCGCTGCGCTCATACTCGGGGCAATATGGCTTGTCCAGCAAGGCAAGGTAGTCCATGAAAAAGCCACCTAAAAACAATACGAAAAATATAGACGAAGACAAAGAACTTTGGCAGCGTGTGGCCCGAACTGTTAAGCCTCTACGAGACGGAAGTTCTAAGGCAGACTCAGAGTCTTTTGAACATATGATGCATGTGAAACTTCCGCCGCCGCCGCTGGCCAGCAGAACGGATAAACCGGTTTTTACTAGAGAAGATAAGAAAACCCGTCGCGGCAAAGTATCCATCGATGGAAAGATTGACCTTCACGACCTTACAGCAGATCAGGCTTTTGAGGCTTTAAGACGCGGGCTTATCCGTGCTTATAATCGAAATAAAAAATGCCTGTTAGTGGTGACCGGCAAAGGAATTCGGGGACAAGGCGTGTTACGACAAAGCCTTCCGGGATGGTTGGGTCATCAGGATATACGTCACATTATTACGGAATATGCGCCCGCTCATATCCGGCATGGAGGCAGTGGGGCCTGGTATATATTTTTAAAAACCAAATAAACAGAACGTTTGCCGCTTGCCTTGCAGGGCAGGCTTTTTATAGTGCGAGAATCAGAGGTAGATATGACACAATCAAAACAGACTCGAATTGGATTTTTATGCGGTTCATTACGGACCGATTCGATCAATCAACAACTCTCTAAAGCGCTGCAAAAAAAGGTAAAATCTGCGGGCGGGAAAACAGGTGTTATTGATCTGGGCAAATATGACTTGCCCCTTTATCATGGGGATTTGAAAACACCAGATAATGTGAAAAAACTAATTCGTAGAATAAAGGGCTTTGACGGCGTTATTGTGATTTCACCTGAATATAATGGAGGTCTCCCGCCTGTTTTAAAAAATGCGATTGATTGGACCAGCACAGTTGAAACCGGACACATTAGTGGCCCTGTTTATGGTATCGCGTCCTGCACGCCTGGGCCTATGAGTGGAATTATGGTCATGCGGCAGATTCAATTCATTTTAATGCGGCTTGGTGCCGACCTTGTACCTGTTCAAGTGGGTTGTGGCGGGGCAGCGAATGCTTTTGATAAAAAAGGCCATTTAATCGCCCAGCCGGCTTCCATGCTTGCGGATAAATTGATTGCTCAAATGTTTGGTCGAATTGCGGCGCGCGGTTAAATGAGCGCTCCCAAAACCGCAAAACCCGCCAAGAAAAAACCTAAAAAGAAATTACCGCGGCCCCGGCTGACCAGGGCACAAATTGCTGATATTTATGCAGAGCTCGCCAAACTGGATCCAGCCCCTCGTACGGAATTAAATTACTCTAACCCCTATACACTGGTTGTTGCTGTGGCCCTTTCAGCGCAGGCTACAGATGTGGGCGTCAATAAAGCGACCAAAGCATTATTTAAGGCTGCTGACACACCCGAAAAAATGGTGGCACTTGGCGAAGAACAAGTTCGAGAATACGTTAAGACAATTGGCCTTTTTCGAACCAAGGCCAAAAATGTTATGGCGCTCTCGCAAATGCTCATTGATGATTTTGATAGCACTGTACCGCAAACACGCGAAGACTTAGAGCGCTTGCCTGGCGTTGGTCGCAAAACAGCCAATGTTGTTCTAAACGAAGCTTTTGGCCAGCCCACTATGGCCGTGGATACACATATTTTTCGTGTATCAAATCGGACCGGTATGGCCCCAGGTAAAAACCCACTAGAGGTCGAGCTTAATTTGTTACGGGTGACGCCAGACGAATATGCGCTGCATGCCCATCATTGGTTGATACTCCATGGACGCTATGTCTGTGTGGCGCGTAAACCTAAATGTTTTAACTGCGCCATTAGTGAAATTTGCAAATTCAAAGATAAAACGAAAGCGGTGGAATAGAACTAACAGGTTAATCCAGTTTTTTCTTCAAGGCTTCAGCAAGACGGGTTGCGCCTTTATTATCTTCGCCTTCACCGTCTGAGTGGGCCAAATATAAATAAGGTTCTAATAATTCAAGCTCGATCAATCGCAGACCACCATCATTGCCGCGCAATAAATCTACCCGGGCATAAAGCGGCGTAAAATCCAGAGCGTCCAAAATGAGCCGGGCATCGGCACGTTCAGTTTTGCTGGGCTCATAAGTTTCTTCAGTGCCGCCATAAATGGACTGAATACGATAATCCCCGGTTTTAGGTCGCTTGACGAGCGCGTGAGAAAAGTGGCCGCCGAAATATAAAAAGGAATATTCACCTTCACTTTGTACGCTGGGTAAAAAAGCCTGAACCATAGCACCTTCAGGCGGAAGTTCAGCTTTATTCGGAAATGGTTCGCCTTTTTTATAGAGTACTTGTCGCCAGGCGCCCCCGCCGATTTGGGGTTTTATCACTAAAGTATCTGTATCCAGAGTGTCGAATGCTCTTTCAACGCCGGTCTGTGTGACACGTTCAAGATATAGGGTTTGGATAACAGGGGCTCCAGAGCGGTCCAGCTCATCCAGATAGGACTTGTCTGAATTCCAACGTATTACGTCAAAGCTATTGAACAGCTTTGTGTGTTTAGATGCTTTGGCCATTTCTGAAATAAAAGCTTCTTGATTGCCCTCGAAATAATCCCAGACAAATAAAGGTAGCATGGCATCATAATTGGGAGCCTGGGCTGCGGCATCACGCCAACGGACAAGGTTTGTGACCATGTCATAATTGGCAAAAACAGGCGTAATTTTTCCCATTTCTTCTTCAAGTTCAAAAATATCGTCACGAATGTCAGAGTTTTCCGAAATGAGGTTATCTGAAACGAGAATGGCTATTTTTTGCGGCATAAATTTTCACTTCTTTGTTGCTTGATAACAGATAGTGTTTTAACCGCCCCAAACAAGGCCAAGATTACCTATTGAGCAAAATAAAGAGATGATTATGACAAGCGGTTTTGATGTATTGGGTATCGGTAATGCGATTATGGATGTGATTGCGCCTGTTCCCGATAAGTTTTTACAAGATAACAATGTTGAAAAAGGCGCAATGACCCTGATTGATCAGGCCCGTGCGCTAGACTTGCATGATAAATTGTCTGAAGTCGCGACCCCTCAGGAAATAGCAGGCGGATCTGCTGCCAATACTTTGGTCGGTATTGCTCAACTTGGTCTTAAGGCCGGTTATATAGGTAAGGTTGCCAATGACAGTGTCGGCGCGCGTTTTGCTAGAGGTATGCGGGACGCAGGCGTGGACTATTCGACGCCTCCCTTAAAAAATCAGGACGCGACAGCGCGGTGCCTAATTGCGGTAACACCTGATGGCGAGCGCTCAATGAGTACGTTTTTGGGGGCCTCCGTTAAGTTTAATCCAGATGATGTCTTGCGTGAGCAAGTTCAAAAAGCGGCGATTATTTATCTTGAAGGCTATCTGTTTGACAGTGATGTGGCTAAAGCCGCTTTTGTCAAAGCCTCAGAATATGCTCAGGCAGCAGGTAAAAAGGTTTCTCTGACATTATCAGATACATTCTGTGTCGATCGTCACCGGGATAGTTTCCGGCACCTTATTCAGCACCATGTCGATATTTTGTTTGCTAATGAAGCGGAGCTTTTGTCACTTTATGAAACTGATGATTTTGACGAGGCCATCAAATCTTTGCGTCAGGATTGTAAAATTGCCTGTGTTACGCGCAGTGAAAAAGGCTCTGTTATTATCGAAGAAGATAAAGTTCACACAATTCCTGTTGCCGAAGCAGCGTCATTGACAGATTCCACCGGCGCCGGGGATCAATATGCAGCCGGTGTTCTTGCGGGCCATGTTATGGGTATGGATTGGGCGTCTGCCGGGTATCTCGGCAGTTTATGTGCGGCTGAAGTGATTTCCCATTATGGAGCCCGTCCTGAAAAATCCATCAACGCAGCAATTTTAGCAGGCTAGGAAGACATCATTTCTGCTATGCGGGTCTGCATATCGGCCCGCATTTTCAAGCGCCTTAAGATATCTTTAACAACACCAATATCTTTTGGTGTCATAAAGGCCGCATCGCCTTCGTAAAAAAACTTACGGGAAAAAGCTTTTTGATTGGCTAATAATATTTCACGGCCAAGTTTTTCGCCTTTTTCAGTAACAGATAAAATTCGCCTGTTTAGATTATTATGAGCAGTTCGAGTTTCCACATAACCATCTTTGGTTAAGGTTTTTACTGAACGTGTTAGTGTGGATGGATCCAAACTGTTATCGCGGGCGATGATGGCAGATGTAATATTGCCGGTATATTCATATATGGCTGACAAAATTTGGATGTCCCGAATTTTATAAGTCTTAGGAATATCCAATTGAGTCATGACCTGAGCTTTAATATATTTGATATAATCATTGGCGATATGGGTGCACAGGACATGGAAAAGCGCCTCGTCCGGGAGACGGCGGGTATCTTTTTTTTCTGAAACTACTGTCGATTCAGCGTCCTCAATACCAGGACGGATATTAAATAATGACAAGGGAGCCTCCAGCGCTCAATTTTCCCTGTCTCTCTCTTGGGCGCAGTTTACCATATTCATTAATGTTCGGCAATTATTTCGACAGGTTAATTACAGCTGATTAAAATGGATGAAATTTAATGAAAAACCCCCTTTTTGTTCAGGGTGGATTAAATTCATAAATCGTATAAGGCTCCATGACGAAGAGGTCTGATATGAAAATTACAAAATCCATATTTTTGGGCACAATTACTGCCATTGCTCTTGGCGCTATCGCTATTGGTCAAACAGGACAAGCCTATGCTCCGGCTCAGCCAGTGGCCGCGTTTACTAATCCTCAAACCGTTGAAACTGATTTGGCACGGCTGGACGCAGCGCTAAACAACATCACAAACTTTGAAGGTCGTTTCACGCAATATAGCCCTGAAGGACAAGTGGAAACCGGCGTTATTTTTATTTCGCGTCCCGGCAGGATGCGATTTGAATATGATGCGCCGAATCCTTTATTGGTGGTTTCAGACGGTGTGACTCTGGTTCAGCATGATAAGGCCTTGGAGACAACGGACCGTGTGCCGTTATCCTCGACGCCGCTGAACTATTTCCTCAAGGAAAATGTACAGCTTGCTCGTGACACAGAGGTTGTTGGTCTTATCAAATCTCCGCAGGAAATACGTGTCACCTCCCGTGATGGCAGCGGCGAAATGGACGGGGAAATATCCATGATTTTTGATCCGCAAACTCTGGCGTTTAAATCTTGGATTATTGCTGACAGTTTTGGTGGGCAGACCCAGGTGGTTTTGTCAGATTTACGATATAATGATAATATTGATCCGCGTCTTTTCCGGCACAGGGATGAAGATCGTCGTGACAGGCGTCGCCGCCGCTAAATAATACGGATTTACCAAGCCCGGCATTGCCGGGCTTTTGTTTAGGTGATAGGCGAAGATATGAGTTTAAAGCCTGCCTTATACATCGCCTCGATAATGTCGATAATTCTTACTGCGTGCGGGCAATCAGCCATGGATGAAGAAGCCATAGCTATAAACGAAGGTGCTGAATTGGTAAAAGCTAACTGCCTGACCTGTCACAGTCTTTCGTCTAAAAATCCGTCACCGCGCACAGATGCTCCGTCTTTGGATCGTGTTTTAGCCAATTATAATTCAGATTCTCTGGCCGACGATTTTCGAGAAGGTGTTCATGTGGGACATCCGGACATGCCGGATTTTGATTTTGGTGATAGAGGCACGGATGAAGTCATTGCCTATCTCAAATCCATAGAAAAACCTGAATAGGTCGGCGCCATGAAAGTCAAAATTACCACTTGGAACATCAATTCCGTTCGTCTGCGCCAGCAGACAGTGATAGATTTTTTGGCCGAGCATGAACCGGATCTCCTGGCCTTGCAGGAAATTAAATGCCTGGAAGACCAATTCCCATATGAGCCGTTTCGGGATTTAGGCTATGAGTATATCGAAGTGTCCGGTCAGAAAGGGTATCACGGCGCAGCGACCTTATCCAAACTTCCTATGGAGCGCCTGCCGACTAGTTTCTGTCCGCTTGATCATGCCCGTCATGTCAGCACGCGCGTTATTGCGGGTGATGAGGATTTTGAACTGCATAATTTCTATATTCCAGCAGGCGGTGATGTGGCGGACCCTGAAATTAACGAGAAATTTCGTCACAAACTGGATTTTCTGGGCGCTATGAATACCTACTTCAAAGAACGCTTTGCTTTTGGAGATGATCAACAGGTTTTGGTCGGGGATTTTAATATTGCGCCTGGGGAAAATGATGTCTGGTCCCACAAACAACTTTTAAAAGTCGTGAGTCACACACCGATTGAAGTAGAAACGTTGGAGCGCCTAAGGGCCAGCCATGATTTCACAGATACATCTCGCCTGTTTCGTTCGGATGATGAGAAACTTTATTCCTGGTGGTCTTATCGGGCCAAAGATGTGTTTAAATCCAATAGGGGCCGCCGTCTTGACCATATCTGGGTAAGTCCGGCGCTTAAACCTTGTGCTGAAGCTGCAGGTCCTGAGGGATATGAAATTCATACGGATTGGCGTATTAAAGAAAAGCCATCGGATCACGTCCCGGTCACGCAAATCCTGGATATCTGATTAAGAGCCAATTCCCGCTGAGAGCGCAAATAATGCCTGCGCGCCAAAATATAAAGGCGTTATAGCCAGAGCGTTGATACCTTCATTTTTTACGAAACGGTCCCGGGCGACAAACATGTCCGAGACTGCAAACATAATGGCGGCTAGGGGCACTCGAATATCTGAAACGCCAAGAGAGGTGATTAGCATTAGAATTATAATGCCTGTGTAGGTGGTAACAGGAATGACCATGTCTTTTTGTAATTTGGGCCGCAACCAGAAATAAAACAGGCCCGCAGCGATAAGAGGGAGCACCGCCAAGGGCGTCAGGCCCCATTGCCCAGACAGTTTCACAAAGGCTACCACATAAAGCAAATGGCCGATAGCAAAGGCAAGCATGCCCAGTTGAAACTTTATTTGGCTATTTCGAGAGAGAAGCAACACATCGCCTATGGCGCAGGCGACCAGGGCCCATAAGATCCAGCGGCCATAGTCCCAATATAAAGCGCCGCCAAAAATGGCGATCAGAATAAATATTATGGCTGCTAAAGGTTTCAGCCAAATCTGTTGATTTTGTTTGCTGTTATATTCAGTCCAGGTCAGAGCTGTTACAACTACGGCATAAAAAATCAAAACAAAGGCCATATTAATTGGTTCCGCTAATCACCAGGCGATATCCACCGGGTTCAGTCACAAGTAATGTTGCTGTTCCCTTTTCAGGTTCGATTTTCTGGCGCAGACGATAAACATGGGTTTCAAGTGTATGCGTTGTGACGCCGGAGTTATAACCCCAGACCTCGTGTAACAGCTCGTCCCGACCAACAGGCTTTCCGCCTGCCCGGTATAAATATTTCAGTATGTTGGTTTCTTTTTCTGTCAGGCGAATATCGCGAGGTTGTTTACCACTTTCATCTTGGGGCGGGATGAGTTTTTTATAGGCAGGTCTGAATTCATAAGGGCCGATTTGAAAACTGGCTTCCTCGCTGTGTTCAAAACTGCGAAGGTGGGCTCGAAGTCGCGCCAGCAATACAGCGAAGCGGAACGGCTTGGTGACATAATCATTAGCGCCTGAATTCAACCCCAATATTTCATTCATATCCCCATCACTGCCAGTCAGCATCACAATAGGCGCAGCGACGCCAGCCTGGCGCATTAGGGCACAGGCTTCAGTGCCAAGCATATCGGGCAGATCAACATCTAAAAGTATCAAGTCAAACGGGCCTGACTTTGCCAGTTCAATACCGGCACCAGCCGTTGCGGCATCGACGGTTTCGAACTCTTCATAAAGCGCAAACTGCTCTGCAAGTTCCGTGCGCAGATCGTCATCATCATCGATTAGTAAAAGACGTTTTTTAACAGCCATTATATTTTCCCACTTCGGTTGAAATACCGGGTTTTAAGCTTGCGCTGACTCATAAGCTAATGCCAGATTGCTCGCAAGTCGTCACAAAAGCGTGAGCCAAATGCGAGTTATCGTCAACTGTCAAAGCAAAACTATCGCCTGGGATGGGCATGAATACCCCTGCCGTATAGGGCGCGGCGGATTTATTAACCGTATGCAAGGCCAGGAGGGTGATGAAAAAACGCCCTTGGGTGACTATTTTTTCCGTTTTGGATTTTACCGGGCTGACCGATTGGCTAGACCTCCGAGCGATTTACCTTTTTGGCCAATGGAGCCGAATGACGGTTGGTGTGATGACAGCGCCCATGCGGCTTATAATCGGTTTGTGCGTCTACCATTTGAGGGTTCTCATGAACGGCTTTGGCGCGAAGATGGAGCTTATGACATCGTTTTAGTCATGAACCATAATGACAGTCCGCCAACGCCCGGCGCAGGTTCAGCCGTGTTTATTCATATCGCCCAACCCGATGATCGGCAAACATTAGGGTGTGTTGCTCTCACGCCAGATGTGATGATCAAGCTGTTAAAAAAAATAGGTCCCAGGACGGAAATCTCAATCCGATAATCCTAAGGTTTTATTAACCATAAATCATGGCCCGCTTCTTGCTTTTGTTTCGCCATGAAACAATTTTTGGCATATCTGGCACTTTTTGGCTTGTTTGCAGGCTCTATAGGAAGTGTGCGCTATCTGGATGATTATTCTTCGCAATATTTGAAATGCTCGCAAGCTTGGCGACAGTCGGTTCAGCAGGCCAACACAGATACTTATCTTGCCCCTTATGTGCTCAAACGCTTGGATAATCAGGATATGATAGCCAATGGCAAGGCATGCCCTGCATTATTAACCAGACATCAGGTAAAGCTACGAGCTGATTTGAACCTACTCACCGAAACTACAAAATAAATTTTGATAAGTCCTGATCTGCGGCAAGCGTACCAACATGTTTCTGAACATAATTAGCATCGATTGTCAGGGATTCGCCGCCTTTATCTGTGGCCTTAAAACTGATCTCGTCCAGTAGGCGCTCCATCACTGTATGCAGGCGCCGCGCCCCGATATTTTCGATCGATGCGTTCACACTGGCTGCAATTTTTGCAATTTCAGCAATGCCGTCATCTGTAAATTCCAAGGTAACATCTTCGGTCAGCATGAGTGCTTTATATTGTTTGATCAGGCTAGCCTCAGGTTCGGTTAGAATGCGTATAAAATCTTCTTCCGTGAGCGCGCGTAGTTCAACCCGGATCGGCAGGCGTCCTTGAAGTTCAGGTAGCATGTCAGATGGTTTGGCTACATGAAAGGCTCCGCTGGCAATAAACAAAATATGGTCCGTTTTCACAGGGCCATATTTGGTGGATACGGTTGTTCCCTCAATAAGGGGCAGGAGATCACGCTGCACGCCTTCGCGGGACACGTCTCCTCCGCGCGCGTCAGAGCGGGCCGAAATTTTGTCAATTTCATCCAGAAAAACGATACCGTCATTTTCCGCGCGCTCAACCGCTTCGCGGGTTATGGCCTCGTCATCAATTAATTTGTCGGCCTCTTCGGACATAAGAGGTCCATGAGCTTCGCCGATTTTCAGTTTGACTTTTTTCGTGCGCCCCATCCCTTTAAACATAGAACCAAGATCAATCATACCCATACTGCCACCCGGTTGTCCCGGGATATCAAAACCCTGAAATGGAGACGATGTGTCCGTAAGTTCAAGCTCAACTTCTGTATCGTCGAGTTCCCCGGCAATGAGCTTTTTACGAAACTTTTCCCGTGTCGCTTCACCGGCGCTGCTGCCTACTAATGCATCTAAAATACGTTTTTCTGCAGCGAGCTCTGCCTGGGCACTGACTTGGTTTCGGCGGGTTTCCTTAAGCATGGCGATAGAGCTTTCGACCAGATCGCGAATAATTTGCTCTACATCGCGGCCCACATAGCCGACCTCGGTAAATTTAGTGGCCTCAACTTTGATAAAAGGAGCCTGGGCCAGTTTCGCCAGGCGGCGTGATATTTCGGTTTTACCAACGCCCGTTGGCCCGATCATTAAAATGTTTTTCGGGGTTACTTCCGCGCGCAGGTTTTCCGGCTGGACACGTTTACGCCGCCAGCGATTACGAAGGGCAATAGCCACGGCGCGCTTGGCATCGCTTTGAGCTATAATATGGCGATCCAGTTCGGATACAATTTCACGGGGCGAAAAATCAGTCATACCGGGTTCCTTGTGAAGCCTTTAGATAAGTTCGCGCAGTCCAAAATCAAGGTGTTATCATATGCGAAATGCGTCAATTCGCTCAGGGTGAAACGTAAAGCCTGTGCCAGGTCGATCCGCTATGAGGATATGCCCGTTTTTATCCAGCTCCATCTCTTCACGAAATAAAGGGGCATACCAGGGCATGTGCTCGGCGCTGATACAGTTTGGGGCGGACCCGGCGATGGATAGGCTGTGCTCCGTAAAAATATGGGTTGAAACGGGCAGGTTATAAACGCTGGCCAGTTCGGCGCTACGGCGCATTTCAGACAGGCCGCCTATGCGCTGCAGATCGGGCATTAAAATATCGCAAGCCTTTTTTTCAATCATGTCTTTAAGGCCCAAAGCTGTATATTCCGTTTCACCCGAGGCCAGCGGCATTGGAATATTAGCTCGCACTTCAGCATGCCCTTCCAGATCATAGGCAGGTACGGGCTCTTCAAGCCAAATCAAGTTAAATTCATCCAGAGCCTTTCCAAGCCGTATGGCCTGTTTTGCTGTTAGGGCCTGATTGGCATCGGCCAGTAATCCATGTTCTGGTCCGATGGTATTGCGAACCGCTGCTACGCGGGCGATGTCTTCATCGAGACTATCTTTTCCGACCCGAATTTTCATGGATTTAAAACCGGCCTTTAAAAAAGCGTTGGCTTCTGCTTTTAATTCGTCTTTTGTTTGGGACAGCCAAAGACCGCCGCTGGCATAGGTATCAATACTATCGCGGCAGGCACCGAAAATATGATGCAGAGATTTGTTATGGGCTTTACCAACCAGATCCCAGAGCGCTGTATCAATAGCTGATAGCGCAGATATGGTGACGCCTTTGTGGCCTGTCGGGTTGATCTCAGCCCAAATGGATTGCCAGATGCCGGAAACATAATGGGGATCTTGATCCAGTACCAAATGCTTGAACCCTTTAACCATTTCCTCAAAAGCTTTCAGGCGGACAGCATTAATTGTGAAGATATAACTTTGGCCTTCAAGGCCTTTATCGGTTTTGAGTCTCAGCAAAACGCAGCCCACAGATTCTATGGCGTGTATGGCAGTGGCGATAGGCTTATCCAGCGGAACATTCACACATTGGGTTTGAAATTCAGTGATTTTCATGATGGAGCTTTCGTCATGCCGGCTACTTGCCGCAATGCGGTGATGGCCTTCCCTAGAACATGCTGACGTTCTTGTGCATCGAGATAGGCCATATAAGTGGAAATGGTGATTTCAGGTGCGTTTTGAACTTTAAACAACTCACCGGACTGAATTTTATCATGCACAGAGGGGCTTAAAAAATACCCTGATCCGCCATGCTCTAATATGTGTCCCAGCGCAACATCGGCTAATCCAACCGTAATCCGGTGTTTTCCGATACCGGGAAAAGCCAGACTGTGCGCAGCGCGAAAATTCTGGCCCCAATCGACAAAAATATAACCGTCCACAGGCCCTGACGAAACGGCACGTGGCTGGCTGGCTATCAGGACGAGTTTTTCATCGGCAAATTTTTCGATGGTGACACCGGGAATTTGCTGGGGCTCATACAAGACTGCCACATCGATAGAGCCATCTCTGAGCAATTCCATAAGGCGGCTGGAATAATCAGATTGAATATGGGTGGCCAGATCGGGATGATGATCCGCCATCCAGTTAATCCACGGCGTGACTATGGATCGCCAGTGATTGAGCTGTACGCCAAGTCCCACAATGGAATTGAAATTGTCCGGCAAAGCGCTTTCCTGTTTGGCGAGTTCCCATGTGCGAATGAGTGACGCGGCTCTTCGGAAGAAACTCTGTCCACCGGGCGTTAAAACCGCCCCATTGCGTCTGCGGTGAAAAAGTTGGCGGTTAAGACCTATCTCAAGCCCTTTGATGCGCGCGCTCATGGCAGATTGTGTAATATTGAGATTACGGGCCGCCTGCTGAAAGCTACCTGTGCGGCTGACTTCCAGAAAAGCTCGAATATTCTCAATGTTCATTAATCACCTTAATTCGAAATAATCGATATTATGATACAATAATATAATCTTTATTTCATTTAAGTCTTTTGTCATAATCGAGTCAATAAGGGAGGCTGGCATGAATGCTTGGGCCTATTTAGGCATGGGGATCGTCGTTGAGGTGATAGGTACTTTGTGCCTGAAGCTTTCAAATGGATTTAACTTGTGGGCTTACAGTCTTGCCAGCCTAACCTGTTTTGGGGTCGCTCTGTTTTGTATTGCCCGTGCGGCCCGGATAATTGATCTAAGCGTAGCTTATGCCGTCTGGTCAGGCGTGGGTATAATCTTGATTACTCTGGCCAGCATGATTCTATTTGATGAAAAACTAACGGCGCTGAAAGCTCTGTTTATGGCCATGATCATTATTGGCGTTGTGGGCCTGCATGATCTAACAAAAAGTGCGACGTAATGGCGATCCTGCTCAATAATGATGGGTTTTGGCATGACCAATGGCTCACGGCTATTCATAAATATTTGCCGGGGCGCGATGTTCATGAGTATCCCCGTATTTCCGATCCAGCGGCTATTGAATATGCGCTCGTCTGGAAGCACCCTGCTGGAGATCTCGAAACATATCCAAATTTAAAAGCAGTATTTTCTTTAGGCTCGGGTGTTGATTATATCGATGCTTACTCAACCTTGCCAAAGGCTCCGATTTTTCGTCTGATTGATCCGGCCATGGCGGAAGATATGGCCCTTTATACCTTATATTGGACGATCCATTTTCAAAGATTGTTTAAAGTGTACAGGTCTCAACAAAAAGAGAGTCACTGGCATAGATATCCGACACCTTTGGCACCAGATTTCCATATAGGCCTTTTAGGTATGGGGGCTATAGGTTCTCATATTGCAAAGGTTTTAGCGAAAAATGGTTTTGAAGTTTCCGGTTGGTCTAGAAGTCCAAAAAGCTTTGAAGGCGTGAACTGCGTCCATGGTGAGGAGGGGCTATCTGCTATATTGCCGGAGCTTGACGTTTTAGTGTGTTGCCTACCGCTTAACACAGCTACACGCTGGTTTATAAATGCTGATTTATTAGGACAGCTTAAAAAAGGAGCGGGGCTTATCAATGTCAGTCGAGGCGCTGTGATTGATGAGGCGGCCTTGTTAGCTGAGCTTGATAAAGGCCGGCTTGCTGGCGCAGCGCTTGATGTATTTGAAACAGAGCCACTTCCAAAGAGCTCTCGATTTTGGAACCATCCTTTAGTGAATGTAACGCCTCACATGTCGGGCGCGACCAATCCAGATACGGCTGTCCAGATTATTGCAAGGGATATAGCCAGGTTTGAACGGGGCGGCATGCCGGAATTTATTTATCAACGCGAGGTGACAGCAGCATGAAAGTTACGCGTGTATCGTTGTGGAAGAAACCTCTGAAAAGTCACAAAGATTATCACATGTCATCAGGTAAAAGCTGCCTGACGACTGATACAATTATTGTGAAAATTGATACGGATAATGATTTGTCAGGGTGGGGTGAAAACTGCCCGATACCGCATTATCTTCCGGCTTATGCGGCAGGTATAGAGCCTGCCATTGATTATATGATGCCTGAAATCATTGGGGCTAACCCGCTTGGCGCGGAATCGCTAATGGCGCGTTTAGACCGTTTTTTGATTGGGCATAATTACGCCAAGTCCCCGCTGGATATGGCATTTTGGGATATAACGGCAAAAGCGGCCGGTTTGCCGCTTTATATGCTTTTGGGCGGTCGCCGCTCTGAAAAAATGCCCGTTTATCACTCTCTAACCTGTATCGCACCGGAAGAGATGGCCCGTATAGCCAAAGACGCGCATTCACAAAAGGTGACCCAGTTTCAAGTAAAGTTAGGAGCGGATCAGAATTGGGAAGCTGATGTCGCGCGCATGCGTCTTGTACGCGAGGCCGTAGGGGACGGCCCATTAGTATATGCAGACTGGAACTGCGGGGCGAGTAAGCTGGAAGCTATCCGAACTGCCAGAGCTGTAATGGATATGGACATCATGCTGGAACAACCCTGTGACACCATAGATGAGTGCGCTTCTGTCAAACAAGCGACAGGTTTGCCTATGAAACTGGATGAAAGCACTCAAAGTCCGGCTGATCTGCTTTATGCATCAAAGGCGGACTGTTTAGATGCGACGGCTTTAAAAATATCAAAATTTGGCGGGCTGTCAGCAGCCCGGCGGGCGCGGGACCTTTGTGTGTCGCTGGGGGTTAAGATGTGCGTCGAAGACACTTGGGGCTCGGATATTGTGACGGCCGCCGCTTTGCATTTGGGTGCATCTACGGATCCAAAATTTTTGCTCAATGTCTGTGACTTATCCAGTTATGTTGGGCCAAGATTGGATCAAAATGCACCGGTTCGTGAGGATGGGTTTATTCGGCCATCAGAAGGGCCAGGTCTGGGCGTAACTCCGGATATGGATGTTTTAGGTGTCCCTGATCGTGTCTGGAATTAACAAAGAGGGAAATTATGAGTGATCTGACATTAGAGCAAGAACAGGAACAAGTCAGGATTGATCTGGCGGCTATGTTTCGTTTGACGGCCCATTTTGGTTGGGACGATACGGTGTGGAATCACATTACGGCGCGGGCGCCGGGTAGTGACCATCATTTTTACATGCACCGTTTTGGCCTGCATTATTCCGAAGTTACAGCATCTAATTTAATTAAAGTGGATGAAGAGGGCCGAGTCATTGAAGGCCCGGAAGATGTAAACACGGCCGGGTTTATTATTCACAGCGCCGTACACCTTAATCACGCGGACAGCAAATTTGTGTTCCACGCTCATCCACCGACAGCCATTGCCGCAACAGCGTTCGAAGAAATCCCATTCCTCGTTCAGGACAGCTCCATGCTTTATGGGAAAATCGGTTATCATGATTGGGAAGGATTATCTGTTGATCCTGATGAGCGGTTTCGGATTGCGGAGCGTCTGGAAGGTAATAGCTGCCTGGTCATGCGTAATCATGGGTTTTTGACCGTGGGTGCCACGGCAGGCGAATGTTTCATGAATATGTATTATCTGATCCGTATGTGTGAAGTGGCCATACAGGTTTCAGCCAGCGGGCTAAAAACTTGTAATCAACCTGCTGAAGTCTGGGAAAAAGCAGCTGAGCAATATGCTTTATTTCCGCCGGGAAAATATGAATGGCCGGCTTTAAGACGACAAATTGATCGTCTCGACCCGTCTTATAAACATTAGGTGCAGTAACGTAAAAATGAGATAGTTATGAGCCAACATACTTTTATCATTGATGAATCTGATTGTCCCAAAGGCCCGAGCGCCTATGCAGCCGTTGAAATCAATCTTCGTGACTTTATCGACTTAGGTCAGTTCCCAATTCACGAACTCGGTAATCCGAAACGACAGGCCTTGATTGATCATGCCAGAGAGGGATTAGAGGCATTTGGATGTGCTCACATTCCGAACTTTTTGACGACCGCTGCGGTTGAAACCATGCGCGCCGAAGCCATGCGTATTATCGATAAGGCGCGTCCGGCAGATGCCAAAATCAATCCTTATTTGACAGCAGATGATGATAGCTTGCCTCAAGACCATCCCAAACGGACTTTTACCAAAAGAACAAGCTCTTTTATTAATTCCGATGAGCTCGAGGCGAATTCACTACTGCGGAAAATTTACGACTCAGATGTGATGGTTCATTTTATCAGTGAATGTCTGAATGTTGGCCCGATTTACAGATGGGCTGACCCGTTAGGCCGTAACCCCTATAGCGTCATGCATAATGGGGATTATTTCCCTTGGCATTTTGATGGAAATGATTTCACGGTAAGCCTTCTAGTGCAGGAGAGTGAGAGCGGCGGGGATTTTGAATATTGTCCCAATATACGGACGGCGGAGCGGGAAAACTTTGACGGTGTCAAAGCCGTATTGCAGGGCGAACGTGACTCTGTGAAAGTGCTGAAACTCCGAGAGGGTGATCTACAGATTTTTAGAGGCAGATACTCCCTGCACCGAGTCACACCTACAAAGGGATCCAGGCCACGCATTATTGCGTTGCCGACCTATGTCACGGATCCTTATCATGTCAACCGCCCCCATCATGCCAAAGCGTTTTATGGCAGGGCTATGCCGATCCATGTGGAGCGTGAACGTACGCGGCTTGATGGGCTGACGGACTGATGAATATCGGATTTATAGGCCTTGGAAATATGGGCTCCGGCATGGCCGGCAACCTTTTATCTTATTGTCAAGAAAACGGGTATGAACTTTACGTCACCGACATTAACCGGACGGTTGTTACGGAATTTGAAAAACGCGGAGCGATAGCTTGCAATTCGGCACAAAATGTTGCTCGTCAGTGCGAAGTCGTTTTTACATCCCTGCCTAGCGCTAAAGAGATAAATCTGCTGGCCCCTGAAATTTTGCAAAACCTGCCACGCGGCGCAGTCTGGTTTGAAACCAGCACTAATGAACTGGTCAGGTGGGAACAGGTCAAGGCTCTCGCGCCTTCATACATTACGCTTGTAGACGCCCCGGTAACGGGCGGCGCAGAAGGGGCGGCGGCAGGTACATTGACCATGTTACTGGGAATAGATGAGGACACGCTGATAAACCATAAAGACATATTGGCTTCGTTTACGAACCGAGCCGTTCGTATGGGGCCTTCCGGGGCGGGATATGTGGCCAAACTATGCCAGTTACATCTTAATTATTTGGCCGCCCAAGGCATTGGCGAAGCCATGATGCTCGGCGCAAAAGCGGATTTGGATCTGGATGTGCTTTATGATGTATTGGGGAGCAGCTGCGCACAAAGCTATGTTGTTGATAATTACATTCCTAAGGTTTTGGATGGGAGTTATGATCCGTCTTTCTCGTTGGGATTGGCTCATAAAGATATGCAGCTGATTTCTAATTTAGGAACACATTTAAGTGTACCATTGCCACTGGGCGATAAAGTCTGCAGCAGTTATAAAAAAGCCGAAGCAATTTACGGCTCTAATGTCCCGCATCTGAAAATTGTAAATCTTTTGGAAGATGAAACAGGTCGATTATTGCGCGGTAAAAAAACCGATTAGCTATAACGTTTGCGCCAATAAGGTCGCTCCATGGACCAGAGCTTGGCTGATGTTGCAACATATAAAACCCAGGTTAAATCATTTTGAGCCAGGATAGTGCTTTCTGACATGGAGAAAAATAAGAACATCAGTGTGGATAAGATGGCCCAATAGGTCTCAACCCCCCCGCGTTTCATGCGGTTAATCGCCAGTAATAATGTGAAAATATAATGGATACCGAACAAGGCAATAATCACGACTCCACAAGAAAGCCAACTTTCAATCCAGCCATTATGGGCAGTAGGCACGCCCCATTCCAGAATGGATCGGACATAATAAGATGGTCCTAGTTCGTCTTGCCAGTAAACGCCATAGCCATAGCCAAGCACAAATTTTTCCCGAATGGATTGCATCAAGAGTTCCCAAATATCTGTACGACCCGTAAAAGTCGGGTCTTTACCGATGAGACCAAACATATCCTCGGGGAAAGCAAGGATTAGAATTAAGAAGACAGACAGTCCCATCACTGAAAAATACATAAGAGGAATACGCAAGATGGGACGACGTCGAAAAATTCGGATAGCCACAAATAAACCAATACAGGCAACAGATACTAATAATGCTGTTTTGGATGTCGACATGATAACCAGTAAGAAACATAAAACCCCGCCGGGAATCCACAACCACCATCGATCGGGCCTCATGGCATAGGCACACATACAGGCGACCAAGCCTTTTGTCATATTGCCGCCCAGATAGTTTTTCTCAACCCAAGGGCCGCGCCACGCACCGACATGTAATTCTTGAGTGATCCCTTTTGCAGGCCATAGCAATGCTGTAAATACGGATATAATTGCCAGAACAAAAAAGACAAAAGCGATCCGCTGCACCATCTCATTCCAATCGTAACGAGAAGCCAAAACCAGACCGCACATAGTGGTCATTAACAAGGCAATAGATCGGCGCAAACTAACCCCCGGATCAATTGACCACAACATGGACAGGCCGCACCACATTACGCAAACAACAATAAGCGGGCTGAAAACCGCCGATCGAATGAGCTGAGGGAGCGACCGCAAGGAGAGTAAGAGTACGAGTAGGTAAATAGGATACCAAGCGAGGCGAACTATGGCCCCGTCAGGAGCTTCTGCCTGTCCGGGCGGGATAAAAACCAGCCCGACTATTGCACCGCTAAAATAAGCCATGATGAAGAAAAACAGACAGGATTCAAAAAAGCGAAATAGCGAGAAGAACGCACGATTGCGCTGCATAACAGCAATATCATCATAGGGTATGTTGACCATGCCCGGCGCTCTTCTTGTGAATCGATTCGCTGTCAGATTTGGCTTTAGACATTAAGATTGCATTAACCATGTGCAGCTTTGCCGAAAACTGGAATATTTCTGTCACTTTCCACGTAAAATTCTTGAACCTTGGAGCGGGCTTCTCTAAAGGGGGGCAATTTGGTTTTTCCCCCAAGTATACAAAAGTGATTTGAATAGCTTTAGAGGTTGATATGGGTAAGCGCACGGATATTCAGAGTATTCTGATCATCGGGGCGGGGCCTATTGTTATTGGCCAGGCCTGTGAGTTTGATTATTCGGGAGTACAGGCTTGTAAGGCTCTGAAAGATGAGGGTTATAAGGTCATCCTTGTCAATTCAAATCCGGCCACCATTATGACTGACCCTGGCATGGCCGATGCAACTTACATCGAACCTATTACGCCGGAAATGGTTGAAAAAATTATTGCCAAAGAGCGTCCGGACGCGCTTTTGCCGACCATGGGCGGCCAGACGGCTTTGAACACAGCACTCCGGCTCGAAGAAATGGGCGTTCTAGAGAAATACGGTGTGGAGATGATCGGCGCGAAAGCGGATGTTATCGACAAGGCGGAAAATCGCGAACGCTTCGCGGCGGCCATGACAAAGATCGGTCTGGAAAACCCCAAAGCCTCAATCATTACAGCACCTGAAGGCAATATCGCTCAGGGCGTGGCCGATGCAATGAAGCTTTTGGAAGAAACAGGCCTTCCGGCGATTATTCGTCCGGCCTTCACGCTTGGCGGTACAGGCGGAGGTGTGGCCTATAATAAACAGGACTTTGAAGAGATTGTCCGCTCCGGGCTTTCCGCTTCCCCTACAAATCAAGTCCTTATCGATGAAAGTCTTTTGGGCTGGAAGGAATATGAGATGGAGGTTGTTCGCGACAAGGCGGATAACTGTATCATCATTTGTGCCATTGAAAATATTGATCCCATGGGCGTGCATACGGGCGACTCGATTACGGTTGCGCCCGCGCTGACGCTAACGGATAAAGAATATCAACGCATGCGCGACGCTTCCATTGCTGTTCTGCGGGAAATCGGTGTGGAAACCGGAGGCTCTAATGTCCAATTTGCGGTCAATCCTGAAAATGGCCGTATGGTTGTTATTGAAATGAACCCGCGCGTTTCGCGCTCCTCTGCGCTTGCGTCGAAAGCAACAGGTTTCCCGATTGCGAAAATCGCCGCCAAGCTAGCAGTAGGCTATACGTTAGACGAACTGGATAATGACATCACAGGCGCAACACCGGCCGCCTTTGAGCCGACTATCGATTATGTCGTTACAAAGATACCGCGCTTTGCTTTTGAAAAATTCCCGGGTTCCGAAGCCACTCTAACCACGTCCATGAAATCCGTAGGTGAAGCCATGGCAATCGGTCGGACTTTTAACGAAAGTTTCCAAAAAGCCCTGCGGTCTTTGGAGACTGATCTGACCGGATTGAATGAGCTAGAAATCGAACCTGAAAACGGGAATCTGGATCGAGCGATTAAGTCCAGATTATCTATTCAGGCACCAGATCGGTTGCGGGTTGTTGCGCAGGCTTTCCGTCACGGCCTTAGCGTAGAAAAAGTTTATCAATACACTTCCATTGATCCGTGGTTCTTACGTCAGATTGAAATTCTGATGAAAGCGGAAGCTCATATAAGCGAAACCGGGCTTCCAAAAACAGCGGCAGAATGGCGCGCCATTAAAGCCGAAGGATTTGCGGATGCGCGCCTGGCAGAACTTACGGGTACAACAGAGATTGAAGTTCGTAATGCTCGCCGGGCTGCGGGGGTTCGTCCCGTGTTTAAGCGCGTTGATACCTGCGCGGCTGAATTTGCGGCCAAAACACCTTATATGTATTCCACTTATGAAGTGCCGAGTTTTGGCGGTGAAGTTGATTGCGAATCCAGAGTTTCTGATCGGGATAAAGTTATTATTCTGGGCGGCGGGCCTAACAGGATCGGTCAGGGGATCGAGTTTGATTATTGCTGTTGCCATGCTGCTTTTGCCATGGAAGATCTGGGCATTGAGTCAATCATGGTTAACTGTAACCCAGAGACTGTATCGACGGATTACGACACATCGGACCGGCTTTATTTTGAACCGCTCACCGAAGAAGATGTCCTTGAGCTAATCGAAACCGAGCGCCAATCCGGAAACCTAAAAGGCGTTATCGTGCAGTTTGGCGGACAAACCCCGCTTAAACTTGCAGAAGCTTTAGAGGCTAATAATATTCCGCTATTGGGTACGGCTCGTGACGCACTTGACCGGGCCGAAGACCGTGAGCGTTTTAAAGCGCTTGTTGAAAAGTTAGGTTTGAAACAACCAAATAATGACATTGCGCATAATGCCGAAGAAGCGGAGCAGGCAGCAGAAAAAGTCGGGTATCCGGTTGTTTTGCGTCCATCTAATGTTCTGGGCGGCCGTGGTATGGAAATTGTCGATAGCACGGAACAATTGCGCCGCTATGTGAACGAAGCTGTGAAGGTTTCAGGTAATTCACCTTTGTTGATTGATCAATATTTACGCGATGCAATCGAGCTCGATGTGGATGTGATTTGCGACGGCGAGAAGGTCTTTGTGGCCGGCGTCATGGAGCATATTGAAGAAGCGGGCGTTCATTCCGGCGATAGTGCTTGTTCGCTGCCGCCTTATTCATTGTCCGATGAAATCGTCGATGAACTAAAACGTCAAAGCGGGGTACTTGCTTTAGAGCTTGGCGTTGTTGGCTTGATGAATGTTCAGTTCGCCGTAAAAGATAATGTGGTTTATCTGATCGAAGTGAACCCGCGTGCCTCGAGGACAGTGCCTTTTGTTGCCAAAGCCGTCGGTCTGCCAGTTGCCAATATAGCAGCGAAAGTTATGGCCGGTCATAAATTGTCAGAGTTTGATCTATCCACTATTGATAAAGGTCAGATTGCGGTCAAAGAAGCCGTCTTTCCTTTTGCTCGCTTCCCGGGTGTTGATACAGTCCTTGGCCCGGAGATGCGCTCGACAGGTGAAGTCATGGGGTTATCAACAAATTTCGGCATGGCCTTTGCTAAGAGCCAGCTTGGCGGCGGAGTTGTTCTGCCAAAGTCCGGTAAGGTTTTCATTTCGGTTAAAAATGACCATAAAGCCATGATGGCTGAGCTGGCGCGTGATTTGATTGATCTTGGTTTCTCCATCATCGCCACTGGCGGCACCACAAAATATCTTCGCGAGCAAGGCCTTGAGGTAGAATATGTGCGCAAGGTATCCGAGGGACGCCCCCATATTGTTGATGCCATGAAAAACGAAGATATCGCTTTGGTATTTAACAGCACATCAGGAAAGCAGTCCCTACAGGATAGCTTCTCTCTCCGGCGGACAGCTTTAACTCAGCGTATTCCATATTTTACAACGGCCGCCGCCGCGCGCGCCTGCGTTGCCGCGTTAAAAGAGCTTTCTGAAAAAGATTATGAAATTCAAAGCCTGCAAACCCTGGCTGGGTAATCAGAATTTGTTGACTAAGCAGATCGTAACTCGACCTCAAAAACGGTTCCGTTTTCGCCTGAGCTTTTTAGTTCAAGGTCTCCGCCTTGAAGTTTCGCCAGGTCTTTGGAGATAGATAAACCTAAACCGGTTCGTCCGCGCCCGCCGGAAACGAATGGTGTAAATAATGTTTCCTGAACGCGCTTTGGCAAACCGGGCCCGTTATCCGTGACAAGGACTCTAACCCTGCCGTCTCCGTTGTGAGTTGATAGGGTAATGCGCGCCTTTGGCGTATCGTTCATGGCCTGAGCAGCGTTTCGGATGAGGTTTTGAAAAATGCGATAAGTATGATCAAGGTCGGCAATAACTTTGACCTTAGGCGGAATATCGATTGTGTAGCTCACATTATGAAAAGCCTGAAGGGTATCCCACGCTGCTTCATCTGCAAGTTTGGCGAGCTCAATGGTTTCCGGGTTAAAGGACTCATCTTTGTCCTGACCATATTCCAATACGCCTTCAGCAATCCGAACGCCGCGATCAACGGCGCGTACCAGGCGTTCGCCCATCTTTGAAACCCGCTCATCTTTATCCATAGCGAGGCGGTCAGAAACCAACTGTGCTGACGTAAGCACATTGCGAAGGTCGTGATTGATCTTTGACACCGCGAGGCCAAGATCGGCGAGGCGCTTGCGCTGTTCCAGTGAGGACTGAACGCCTTCCTGCATGTCTGTAAACGATCTTGATAAATCGCCAATCTCATCTTTACGATTATGTGTGCGTTTTGTTTTGATCGGCGCAGCAGGATCATTCTGAAATTCCACCACGTCATCAGAAAGACATTGTAAAGGTTTGACGATAAGGAATCTAAGGACGCTATAGAGTAACAGACCCGTAATAAATGCAATTAAAATCGAGAGACCCAAAATATTATGGCAATATCGTTCCATGGCTTTTTGTAGAGCAGACTTTGGGACGATATATTCAAGCGTCTCAAAATTCTTTGAAGGGGGATTAGTCAAGACTCTGAAATATCCTTCTTTCCCCGTAAATGCGGAAAGAGTCGCGCCGAGTTGTATCCCGGCGTGAGGTTGACGCAAATCGATAACGTCATAGTCCATATTTTCAGGGGGAGTCCCAAGGACTAGTTGACTGCGGCCCATAGTTTGGGTGGTGACGACCGAAATATCCGTATCCTGCATAAATGTATCGGCCAGCATTTTCCGGTTAAAGCTTTCTGGAGCTTCGTTCAGAGCAATAGCCAGATGTCCGGCGCTGGTAGCGCGTTCTTGCAGCCAATCCTTACGAAAGCTGGATGCTGACGGAAAAAAGATGACGGCTTCGGCAAAAAGAACAAATAAAATGGTTAAAACTAAAAGTTTTCCTGAGAGCCGGGATATAAAACGCGAAACCATAGTAGGTGTTTAGTGACTATTTTCGAGTTTGAAAACTCATTTGACGACACTGATCAGCCTCGCCATAAACGCTCTTATGTCAAATCAGGCCTCACGTGTTTCCAAAGAAGATTTAAACGCTTTTTTTAAACAGGCTTTTGAATCGCGAAAAATGCAAATGCCCGAAACAAGTTTAGTGGATTGGGGCCGCGCGGTTGTTACTATGCCTGTTACCGATATGATGATCCGGCCCGGTGGGTTCATCTCGGGACCTACGCAAATGACACTGGCCGATCATGCGGCCTATGTTGCCATTTTTACCCGGATTGGTATTACGCCTATGGCGCTGACATCTAATTTAAACATAGACTTTCTTCGGCCCTGCACGGGCGAAAAAATTGTGGCGGATGCTCGCATTGTAAAAATGGGTAAAGTTCTTGTTGTTATCAATGTAGATATATGGGGATCTGGCTCGGATAAAATTTCCAGTCAGTCTGTTGTGACTTACGTGCTACCAAATCAATAATAGAAGTGATGCTCACATTAATAATGATTCTAACTGTATCTTAAACTGACTTTATAAAAACGCTATGTTAGGATTCGCGTATGTGGCGTGTTTTATATATATTGATTTTGACTATTGTAGTTTCCGGATTTGCTGAAGCTCAAAACAGGCCCGGCCCGCCGGGCAGTAAGCCTGATGGTTGGAGTTTTTATGTTGGGGGCGGCATGCTTTATGCGCCTTCATATTTGGGTGATAATGATTATCAACTCTCTGCAGTTCCTTATATTCGCGTCACCAAAGGGGACCGATTTTTTGCCTCTGTCCAGGAAGGCGTGGGTTATTCTCTGATTAATAATGAAAATTTCAGGGCGGGTCCTTTGGCCCAACTGGAATTTGGTCGTGACGAAAATGGTTCCAGTCCGTTTCGGATCAGCGGCGAACGCACTAAGGATCTGATCGGGCTAGGCGATATTGATACGAGTGTTTCTATAGGTGGCTTTGCCGAATATGATTTTGGAAATTTTGAGCTCAAAGTCACAGCAGGTCATGCTCTTGGCGGACATGACGGCGCAAAAGCTGAGATTAGCTTCGAATATGATAAGCGGGTTATGACTGGCGGCCCGCCTTTGTTTATAACTTTAGGGCCAAACGTCGTTTGGGCGGATAATAAGTTTCTAGACGCAAATTTTGGAGTTAGCGCAGCACAAGCTCTCGCTTCCGGTCTTGCGGAAAATAATCCAAGTAGCGGAATCTATTCTTATGGCGCCAGCGGGAATATTTTGTTGCCCGTATCAAGAAAGGGCAATGCAGCGCTTGTTTTAATTGGAAGTTATGACCGCCTAACAGGTGACGCTGCCGATGCCCCGTTAGTAACAGGGCGAGGTAGTCGGGATCAATTTTTCACGGGATTGGCTTTTGCCCGAAAGTTTTAAGTCGCCGAAAATTTAGAGGGGCGCCCTTTTTCGATTCGGCTGATAAGAAAAGCAAACAATCCTATAACCACTAAAAATGCCAAACCTAATATTATGTCTGGCGGTGCGTGATTAATGTCGAAAGTCCCGTTTTGAACCTGGATGCCTTGATGGACGATAAAGGCGAAATGCAAAACGACCATCAATAAATACAACGCCCAGATTCCATAATCATATTTTTTGTTTTTAGCGGTGGTGACACGTTGCCAGAACAAAAAAGCACCTGCGAGAAATCCAGCTTCTAGAGCGAAAGCTAGCCAGGGATAATCCCATAAGGCAAAGCCAAGCAGGGTTTCACCGCCCGGATAAAGCGGCAGGTCAGGACGGTGGACAATCAAATCTAACACCCAATGGGAAAAAACCAAAGCCGCAATCACGATCATGGCGCGGCCAGTGGCCTTGGGTCGAAAGGCTTTATATATGCCTGCAGTCACAATGGCGATAACGATAGAACTAAGTAGAGAGTGTGACCACGGCACATGAAAGATTGGATCTCCGGCGGCGTTCAGACGCGTACCTTCCAGACTAAACATAACGAGAATACCGGCAAGCAAGTCCATGGCCTGCACGGCCAGAAAAGCTTCCCAAAGTTTGATGATGGGCTTGTTATGGCTTCGCTGTGTATCCCAAATAGCGGGACCATAATGACCGATAAACATAAATCCCTCCCTTATGCAGGGAAGGGTGACGTATTAATGAAACTTTGTCCAGAGCCCGGCGAGTTTACTTGTTTTTGGGCTGAAAATCGTATCCGTATAGAATGAACTGGCGGCGCGCTTAACGGCTTCGCTTCGGGTTGGATAGGGCGAGATAATCTGAGCAAGCCCGGAAACTTTTATGTTATTGGTCATGGCCAGGGAAATCATATGAATGAGTTCTCCCGCCTGTTCTCCGAGAATAGATGCGCCAAGGACTTTCCCTTTTTTTGTGGCAATGATTTTAACATCACCCTTAGTAGCGCGCTCTGCAATTGCCCGGTCATTTTCTGCAAATTCAAAATGCAGAACCTTAACGTCATGTCCTTTTTCACGGGCCTGAGCCTCGGTCATGCCGATAGAGGCTAGTTCGGGGGAGGTATAGATAGCTGCGGGCATTCGGTCAGTTGTGGCTTTGCCTTTCCAGCGATTAATAAGCGGCGGTAAAAAGTAAAAACTCTTGATGATAATACCGGCATGATAGCCGGCGGCGTGGGTCAGGCCGCCCCGGCCATAACCGTTTTTATCCTTGGCGACATCACCAACAGCGTAGACTTTGGTGTTTGAGCTTCGCAGGCAATCATCAGTTTCAATGCCGCGTCGGTCATAATTGACGCCAGCGGCTTCTAAATTTAGGTCAGCCACGACAGGTGCCCGCCCGGCAGCGACTAAAAGGTGGGAACCTTTAATCTTGGTACCGTCATCCAGATGGATGGTGATAGCACCTTTTTTGCCCGAGATTTTTTCTGTTTTTGCTGGCGCGTAAAATTTAACGCCTTCAGCTTCCAGGGCTTTTACAAGGCCTTTGGCATGATCAGGCTCGCTGCGACCAAGCGGCGGCGCGATATCTGCAATGGTTACGTCGCTACCAAGACGGCGGAAGGATTGACCAAGCTCAAGTCCTATGGGGCCTGCCCCGACAACCAGTAAATGTTCCGGCATAATCTCTGCTGAGAAAATGGTTTCATTGGTCAGATAAGGAACCTTATCCAGGCCCGGAATAGGCGGAGCAGAAGCACGCGATCCTGTGGCAACGATGAACCGTTTGGCCCGCACTTCGGTTGTGTCAGATTCCACTGTATTTTTATCTTTGAATCTAGCGCGTTCCCGAATGACATCAATTCCGAAGCCTTCGAACCGCTCCTGACTGTCAACAGGCGCAATTGTATCAATAACGCCTTGAACATGCGCTTTCACGCCTTTCCAATCGACTTTAGCTGCTGCTGGCGCAATACCAAATTCAGTTCCGCTTGATAAAGCATGAGCATGTTTTCCTGCAGCAATAATGGCTTTGGAAGGAACGCAGCCATAATTCAGGCAATCGCCGCCCATTTCTTCGGCTTCATATAAAACAACAGAACGGCCCAAATGGGACGCGCCGTAAGCAATGGACAGGCCGCCGGCCCCGGCTCCGATAATACAAATATCGACATTATATTGTTTTTTACTCATATCTATCTCTTTGGTTTCAAGCCGGTTTAGCGGGTTTGAATTTATTATAGAGTACAGGGATCATCGCAAGGCATGCGAGCCCTATGATTGGAAACAAGACCCGGGGTTCTGTCATGACACCTGAAAGTTTTAGATCTCCGCCTTGTTCAAAAATGGCACTGGCTCCGTCACCGATACTGGCATAAACCAATGAGCCAGGAATTATGCCCAACATGGTCGAGAGGGCGTAATTACGAAATTTCACATTAAATAATGCAGGTACGACATTGACCACAAAAAACGGAAATATCGGAACAAGACGCAATATAAATAAATAGGACAGTTCGTTATTTTTAAGTCCGGCTTCAAACTTCTGCATATAAGGTCCCATACGTTCGGCCAGATTTCCGCCTATGGCGTTTCGGGCGACAAGGAAAATAATGCAAGCGCCGATGGTGGCGCCAATGACAATACCGAATACTGCCGTAAAAGTACCAAACAAAAACCCGCCAAAAATGGACAGAAATCCTGCACCTGGAAAGGAAATAGCCACGAGCGTTGCGTAAAGCGCCGTAAAACCTAGCAAGGTCAGCCAAAAATGATCTGCTACAAAACCGGCCAGAAATTCACGGTTTGCTTTTAAGGATTCCAAATTAACATAATCAGGTCCGCCAAGCGCGAAAAACGCTGACAGAGCTATAGCAATTATGCCCAGCGGCAATAGCCGCCTTGTCAGGCTTTTTGGTTGTATATTGGCTGTCTCACTCATGACCGACTCCATTGAGTTTCCAGTCATAATCATAGCCGGTAATTTTTGCGCCCTTATCAATAGCTGCCGCCAGATCAGCATCGGCATATTGACGAATATGGTTTAACACGCCGGATTTATTACCGCCGAAATCTTCATCAAACCATTTATAAATTGAAGAAACAACGAGACCTTTTGGCGTAACACGTACGCCGCGCGGTGAGTTGATAAATTCTCTGGCCGCCTGATCCCGACGGGGATCTAAATTGGCCGCAGACCATTCCCCGGCAATAAGGTTGGGACATCCAACGCTGGCGCAATTGACCATATAGTGGATAAGCGGTGAAGGGTATTGGACGCGCAATATACCATGTTCGATTTTATCCAGACTGATATTTTCACCCTCGACAACGGATATATCTCTTTTCCAGGGCCCCGTTGGCAACGGCCCTTTACTGATCTTGCGAATAGATTTTACGGGGTAATTTTCTGCAACAATTCGCACGGTGAGCGCGTTATATAAATTGGCCCAATATGCTGTGGCCGAAGCGGCATCCATAGTCGAGGGCGAGAGACTTTCATGATAGGTAATATAGGCATCCAGCGAAGCTAGAGCTTCGGGCGTCTCCGTAAGGCGTTTATAGTCAAACCGTACAAGACCCTGCGCGTCTGGTTCGGTTAAAAAGTTTTGCATAAGTACGGGCCAGGCCACTTTTTCTTTTTTCATAATAGTTGCCTGTGGTTGCGAAATAGCCTGATTTTGGGCAGGCGTAGATTGCTGCGCGCAAGCTGTACCCATCATGCCAGGCCAGGCCATAACAGCAAATATTAAAAGTTTACGCATAGTGAACTCCAGTTTCTCGGAGCCCTATAGCATAGTCCTTAAGGAATACATGTCACAGAAATTCACATGAATGTGAGCGCTCCGTTATGCTTTACCTGTTGAGACAGCAACCATAGCAGCCCGCAAAGTGCGCTCACCAATGGTAAAGCCCACCTGCATCACTTCGGCCACATTACCTTTTTCCTCATCGGACGGAATTTGTGCTACGGCCTGATGAAAATTCGGGTTAAATTTTGATCCTTTGCCGGGCACGGCTTTGATTCCGTGACGGGCCAGCACGGCGATAAGCTCTTTTTCTGTCAGTTCAATGCCTTCGAGCAGGTTTTTAGCATTGTCTCCAAGATCGGCTTTGGCTTTGCCGTCCATGGTCATAATGGCGCGTCCCAGATTATCAACGACGGATAAAACATCCGTGGCAAAGCGTTCAATACCGTAAACTTTGGCGGCTGCGATTTCGCGCTCGGCCCGCTTTTTGACATTTTCGGCTTCAGCCATAGCCCGTAAGGCTTGATCTTTGATATTGGCGATTTCCAGCTCCAAAGCTGCCACCCGTTCGTCGCTGTTCTCGCCGTCATTTGCGGTTTCGGCTGGAGCCTCAGATTTTTTAGTGCCGGGTTCGGCAAAGGCGGCATCGATTTGAGCCTGAATGGCATCCAGCTCTTCCTCGGTTGGCATGCGATCTGTATCCATATCGTTTTTAGGTTTTTTAGCCATTATCTTTCCTGTTATTTTTGGAGCAAACGCCCGACAAGCTGCGCTGTATAATCAACCATGGGAATAATGCGAGCATAATTTAACCGGGTTGGTCCGATGACGCCAAGTGCGCCGATGATATTCTTATCAGAATCCCGGTAAGGTGCAATCACGACAGAAGAATCTGACAGAGAAAATAATGGGTTTTCAGTGCCGATAAATATCTTCACGCCGTCCGCATCTTCGGTCAGATCCAAGAGTTCGATCAGTTCTTGTTTTCGCTCCAAATCTTCGAATAGCATCTGAATGCGTTCGATATCAGCTTGAGCGTCTATGTTTTCCAAAAGTTGCGCGCGGCCTCTGACGATCAGCGCGCGTTCGCTGATTTCCCGACCACCAGACCAATCGGCAAGCCCTTGTGCTACCAGCCCGGCAGCGGCCTGATCTATTTGAGCGCGGCCAGATTTGATCTCGGCGATGATTTGGGCTTTGGCTTCGCTAAGGCGCTTGCCTTTCAGGCGCGCCGATAGAAAGTTTCCAGCTCGTTCCAGTGAGGCCGGAAGCAGGCCGGAGGGTCTTGCCATAAGCCGGTTCTCCACACGTCCGTCCTCATAGACAATCACGACCAAAGCCTGTTCCATATCCAGATTGACAAATTCTACATGTTTGACTGCCCCGGCTCGGGCGGGCGCGTCAATCGGGGTTAGAACAATACCGGCCCCGCCGGCCAGGCCCGCCATCATGGCTGAAGCCTGCTCAAACATTTTTGATGGGTCAGTGCTGGCACTAAGTTTATTTTCAAGACCAGAACGTTCACGGCTGGTGAGATCACCAACCTCTAACAAACCGTCCACAAAGAGGCGCAGTCCGATCTGACTTGGCAAACGTCCGGCGCTTTTATGAGGGGATTGTAGCAAGCCCAAATGGGCAAGATCGGCCATTGTATTGCGGATGGTGGCTGGCGATAAGCGCTGCCCGCCTGAAAGCGACAAAGTCCGAGATCCTACAGGCTGCCCTGTGTCCAGATAACTCTCGACAATATCCTTAAAGATACGCCGTGTGCGGGTATCCAGATCGGATAGCGTGAAGTTTTCAGGTATGAGTGTCATTGTTCTGGATATTTGGGGAATTTGTGAGCGGTTTCAAGATGAGTATTTTTAAATTGATAAAGGTGCAAACTAAAGTAGTTATGATGAAATGGAACAAATGCCAAATAAGTCAACAAAACAAACAAATCATTTTAACTTGATAAAAGGTAGAATAGGTGAAGCTGTTGCCGAGCAGTTATTCGAAGAATTAAGTTTAGACTTTTGTCGATTTGGTTATGAAGCAACCCAACCTCAAATCGTTTTACTTAGAAAATACGAATTATTCAGAGATAGTGTTGCAATAAGACGCATATCAAAGCAGCCTGACTTCATGGTAACGAATGCAGAACGACAAGGAACGTTAATCGAAGTAAAATATCGTAGAAGAAGCTTTATCTATTTTTCCGAAATTACAGCATACTCAACAGATACATCATTTTTATTTATGGACAATGAAGACTTCTGGTTATCAACTAAGATTGAATTGGAAGCCTTATGTAAAAAAAGTGGGTCAAAAATTTATTTTAAAGACACAACTTTACTAGAAGAACACGAATTATTTAAATTTAACAAAGAGCAAATAGAGAAAATATTAAATTTCAAAAGACATTTGGATTTAATCTTTGGTCGCCTTCCTGAAAGCATAGGATAAGAACATGAGACCTGAAAACCGTAAACGTGATGAATTAAGACCAGTAACTCTGGAGGCTGGGGTTTCGCGTTATGCCGAAGGGTCATGTTTGGCCCGGTTTGGGCATACTCATGTTTTATGTACGGCCAGTGTGGATGAAAACGTACCGCGCTGGATGAAAGGCTCCGGTAAAGGCTGGGTTACGGGTGAATATGGCATGCTGCCCCGCTCGACCCATACCCGGAATAACCGCGAAGCAACCCGCGGCAAACAGGGCGGCCGAACCGTTGAAATTCAGCGCCTGATCGGACGTTCCCTGCGGGCGGCGATTGATCTTAAGAAATTGGGTGAGCGGCAGATCATTATTGATTGTGATGTGATGCAGGCAGATGGTGGTACGCGGACGGCTTCTATTACAGGGGCTTGGGTGGCACTTTATCAGGCTTGTCAAAGCCTTGTGGATGCAGGAACGCTTGCTGAAAATCCAGTGACAGATAAAATGGCTGCTGTCTCAGCCGGGATTGTGGACGGTGAATGCCGCCTTGATCTGGAATATATTGAAGACAGCGCCGCGCAAGCTGATGCTAATTTTGTTCTTACGGAAAGCGGAGGCGTCATTGAAGTTCAGGCCAGCGCCGAAGATACACCTTTTACAGCAGAGCAAATGGCCGAGCTTATGCGCCTCGCCAGCAAAGGCATTGGCGAGCTGTGCGATTTGCAGAAAAAAGCTGTTGGGAAATAGGCTGGCGCGGTGAGTTGATCACCACTTTCCAGTATTTTCCATAGAGGCCCAGGGCTCAATAGGGGCGAGACGTTCGCCCTTTTGTAAAAGCTCGATAGATATATTATCAGGTGATCTCACAAAAGCCATATGACCATCGCGCGGCGGACGGTTAATAACGTAGCCCATATTGCGCAGGTGCTGACAAATTTCGTAAATGTTTTCGACCCGATAAGCCATGTGCCCGAAATTGCGGCCTTCATTATATCCGGCTTCGTCCCAGTTATGCGTGAGTTCGATCATGGGCAGTCCGCTTGGCAGCGGGGAGGATATTTCAGTAATGCCTGAAAGCTTTATATCGGCGGGACTGGCTAGAAAAATCAAAGTGAATCTACCGGCTTCATTATCTACGCGGCGCAACTCTTTTAATCCCAAACCCGTACAAAAAAACCTTAACGACTCATCGACATCCGAAACCCGGATCATAGTGTGCAAATATTCCATCATTTTCCCTTGCGTTCTCTCATCATTTCATCGCGTAAAGATTTTGGCGCGCCCCGGTGATAAAGCCGCGCGGCCGTATATGCGATCAGGCCCCAGAAAGCGATCGTTGCAAAATATTGTATGAACTGCCAGACAAATCCGTGAGGCGCATAAATAGGCGGCCGTCCGGCGTTGATCCAAAAAAACATGCTGACATATTGTATGAAGCCTAGCGCCAAGGGCGTCAAAACAGCAACGGCTAGAATTCCGCCGCCAATATAAGCATGATTACGCGGGGCATAAAACCGCTTATAAGCGCGAATATAACCTTCTTTTGAAATACGGTCATCGATCATGTTGTTTTCTGACTTATAGATATAATCAGATTTTGCATCTTGAGCGACTCGCTGATAACCGAGCACAGCTCGGACAATGTAAAACAGGGCTATTATGGCGATTAGTCCTAATAACCATAACATGGAATAGCGTTCGAAATTAGTCATGGAGTCTATATTGGATGTGCCTGCGTGCAAGGCAAGTCACTTTATATAAAGACGATGTGAGCAAACAGGTGAACTTCGCTGTATAGAGGGTTCGACAGCGGAAATTTCTATGTTACGAACTCAGTTCAATTTTGTTCATCTTTAAGGAGAAAACTATGACGAACCTGGTCGGAAAAATGGATATTCGTAATGAAACCGGTGATGAAACCGGAGTCATAAATGGTAATTCAGCCAATTTGGCACTGGGCGGCGGCGGTGCAGGTGGGGACATCTCCTTGCGCGATGAAGAGGGTATGAACACAATTCATATTGATGGCAATGACGCTGATATAAATCTTGGCGGTCATGGCCATGCCGGCAATGTAAATGTGAAAAACTCTGTTGGTGAAACGACCGTCGAAATTTTTGGTGGCTCAGCAAATATGGCCATGGGCGGTCACGGAGCGTCTGGAGATCTGGCGCTGCGCGACGAAGAAGGCGCTCAAACTGTTTTTATGGATGGTGGTGACGGTAACATTCGCGTTGGCGGGGGCGGTCACAATGGCGATATCGCTCTATTCTCTGATGATGGGTTAATGCGGCTTCATATTGATGGTGGACGCGCTAATATTTATGCAGGCGGAAATGGCGCTGCAGGTGATATTGCCCTTAAAAATGATGATGGCGATACAGTGATTCATTTAGATGCCGGTGATGGGGTGATCCGCATTAAAGGCAAACACGTGTCAACGGCTGACCATGTATTCTCCAGCGGATATGAGCTTGCGTCTCTGGCTGCTGTTGAGCAGTTCATCGCGGCCCAGGGTCACCTGCCGGGTATAGCGTCCGCTGAAGATATGCGGCGTGATGGTGTTGATCTGAATACAATGAATGGCAAGCTACTGGAAAAAATTGAAGAGCTAACCCTTCATATTATTAATCAGAATAAGCGTATCGATGCTCTAGAAGCTAAGCTTAACCAATAGTTTCACTGATAATTAATAGTTTAAGCCCATGCCCTTTATGATGCTAATCAAGGGGCTTGGGCTATGCAAACGGGTGATCGGAAACAGTCCGGCCAGATAGGCTTATTCACATTGGCCGTGTTCATCAGCGCCTGCCTTGTGTTTTCCGTTCAGCCCCTGTTTGCCAAACTGACCTTACCGCTTTTAGGCGGGGCGTCTAATGTCTGGAATACGGCCATGGTATTTTTCCAGGCTGTCTTACTGGCAGGTTATATTTATGCGCATGTGCTGACCCGCTATCTGCCCGTCAAGGCACAATTCATGGTTCATTTATGTCTGCTCGCCTGGGGGTTTTTCTTTTTACCTCTCGCAGTAGCGCAGGGCTGGACACCGCCTGATGATGGATCCCTGACCTTTTGGTTGTTGGCTTTGTTTGGAATATCTATAGGCGTCCCGTTTTTTGTTTTATCCGCCAATGCACCGCTATTGCAGCGCTGGTATAGCTATACGGGTGTAGAGGACGCGGATAATCCTTATTTTTTATATGCAGCCAGCAATGTGGGGAGCCTACTGGCTCTCTGCTCTTATCCTTTGCTGGTTGAGCCTGCTATGCGTCTCCAGGATCAAACTCGATATTGGAGCTGGATCTATGTGGCGTTTATGGTTTGTGTTGCAGCTCTGGCCTATAGAGCCTGGATCAAGGACTGGATAAAGCCAAAAGGCACATCTGAAAACACATCTGAAAAAATTACCGGGGCTAGACGAGTTTCCTGGGTCGTGTTGGCTTTTGTGCCATCCAGCCTGATGCTCGGCCTAACGTCTCATATGACGAATAATGTTGCAGCAGCGCCGCTGTTATGGGTATTTCCGCTGGCTCTCTATTTGCTGACCTTTGTTATTGTATTTGCGCGCAAACCTATCCTCTCGCTTGAAAAGATATCCCCTCTTGCAAAAGCGGCTATCGTTATGGCCTTTATCGCGGGCTTTATTCTAAAGCAATGGGTACTGATTTCTTTCGGGTTTAGCCTGCTGGCATATTTTGTGATTGCTTTGGTTTTTCATGGGCATCTCGTTCAGCGGAAGCCGGATGTTGCAGGTCTGACAGAGTTTTATATTTGGATGTCGGTAGGCGGCGTACTGGGCGGCATATTTAATGCGCTGATTTCGCCGCTGGTTTTCAATAATGTTTATGAGTATATTTTGATTTTGGCAGTGGCGCTATTAGCTCTGCCTGAAATCACTCAAACGTCTAAAGAATATATGAGTCGTTTGGGCGGTTATTTATTGGCGGCTACTTTAATTTTAGCCATATATTTGATCAGCGGATGGGTTGGCATGTCCCATCAAATTCGAATTGGAATTTTGGTCCTGTGTATTCTTATTGCGGCCGGTGTATTTAATAAAACTACAATAAAATCTCTTATCGATGGGCTGGCATTAATTGTACTCACGCTTTTCGTCTTGGGCTCCGATGGCAATGTGATTATGCAGGACCGTTCGTTTTTTGGCGTTATGCGAGTTCGGCAAGTTCCTTCTGAATTGGGGATTGTTCATAAATTCGCCCATGGCGATACCGTTCATAATGTGCAGTATCAGGCCGCCGATTTACGCCGTATACCGTTAGCATATTATGGGCACGGGAATAGTTTTGACCGGGCGTTGCAGCTCGCGCGAGAAAATCAAAAAGACCTGAACGTTTTAATGATCGGCCTCGGAGCCGGAGCTATGGCTTGTTATGAGCAGGCTGAAGATAATTGGACGTATTTTGAAATTGATCCCAAAGTTGTCTCTATGGCTCGTGATCCGAAATATTTCAGCTTTTTGTCGGAATGTGCTCCGGATGCGGATATCCGCATTGGTGATGCCCGATTGAAAATTGAGGACATAAAAGACGGATCTCAGGATTTTATTATCATTGATGCGTTTTCATCCGATTCCATTCCTACGCATCTGGTTACGCGTGAGGCATTGGCGCTTTATCGCCAGAAACTTCGGCCCGATGGTTTGATGTTTTTCCATACTTCCAACCGGGCTTTGGATATTCATTCTGTTGTAGAAAATCTTGCCCGTGATGCAGAGTTATCCGCACGCCATATTTACCTGACAGATTTTTCAGAGCACCCTCACAAAGACTTTATCACGTCCAGTAGCGGGGTAATTCTAGGTCGTGGGTCGGATATAAACCGTTTGACGGAAGGGAAATCTGATTGGCAAACTCTCTCACCAAATGCTTATATAGGTGTTTGGTCAGATGATTATTCTAATCTTTTAGGCACCATGTTTTCCAAAGCACATAAAGACCTAATCAAACCATCAACCAAGCAATAGACGCCGCGCGATAAAAGCGGCTGTTTTAGCGCTCATGCCGTCCCGGTCATGGGGCGGGGAGAGTTCTACAATATCAGCCAGGGGCAGAGTAATTTTTCCAATTTCAGCCAGACCTAAAATCCGGTCTATTATTCTTTCTATGATTTCCAGAGATACGCCCCGCGCTGCTGGCGCACTGACACCGGGCATTTGATAGTGGGGCAAGACATCAAGATCGATGGTTAAATATAAAATATCGTTCCGGTCAGCCATGGCATTAATGACTTTGTCAGCAATTTTGGGATCAGCAGAAATAGCGTCATCATAGATAACGTTTACGCCCCAGTCTTTGGCCCTTTGAAACAATGCTTCGGTATTGCTCTCTCGCGCGGCTCCAATACATAGATAGTCAAAACCACCGGGGTCGAGGTTACGGATTTGGGTAAACGGCGTCCCTGATGACGGGCCGGCTTCGCCTAAAGCGCGCAGGTCAAGATGAGCATCCAGGTTAATGATCCCAATTTTAGTATCAGGATAATGGAGGCGCAGACCGGAATAAGACCCAAAGGCTGTTTCGTGGCCACCTCCTAAAACAACAATCCGGTTATGATGGCGCAAGGCTTTATCCAGCTCAATTGATAGGTGAGTATGTCCAGCCTCAAGATCATCGCCTGTGACCTGAATATCGCCAAGATCTTTTATTTTGCCCGCATCAGTTGGAACTGCAAGTGACATAAGGCCTTTGCGAATAGCGTCGGGGCCCTGGGCAGCGCCTATTCGGCCTTTATTTCTGGCGACACCTGCTTCACAGGCAAAACCTAAAACAGCGCGCGGTGCATTATCACCCATAAGATGGTAAAAACGTCTGGCGCCATCACCGTCTTCAGGGTCAGTTCGACCGGCCCATTTGGGAGGGTCTATAAGAGTGACGGGCATTAGGCTTTTTGACTCCAAAACTTTGGTTTGTGCAGAAAAAATGTTACGACTAAAGCCACGATGCATCCCATGGGAAAATTTTCTATAAAAGTTACGGGCATACGGTAACTGCGATTAGCGTATTTCTCTCTCATCAGCTCTTGTTTTTGAATGAATTGCGACAGAGCCTCAACGCTGCCATTCTTAGCGCGCTCTAGTTCGATGAGATGATCGGTATATTCTATGATGAATCGATTGCCCGTAAAAGCTACGTAAATTTCCCATACCAGAGTATAGGCCAGAGCCGAAAATAAGGCCATGGCGACACCCAATAATAAGGCCTTACCAAATGAAATCGTACCGTTTTGTTGATTGCGGAAATTTTTGATCCCGATGAAGAATAAAGACAGCATGATAAACAGCATCAAGGCAAAACCAATCGCCATAGATGATGCACCGCTTTTAAAGCCAAAAAATGTAAAGCTGGCTAACATAAACCCAATGATTAAAAGCCCTGCCGGAAAGCCGAAGATAAAAGCGGTTTTCCAAAACGATGGTTTTATTAGTGTTTTTGCCACGTGAGCCCTCCTTCAACCGTGGAATACACAATGCCAGAGGCCTGAAGCCTTGGAAAGGGAGATTAGACTTTATCAAACTACGTTTTGACTTGTTGTTACAATTTTTGATATTGCCAATTCCAAAGGAAGGAAACGGGGATGAAATCAACAGTCTTATTGTTAAGCTTTGTTTTGTTGGCGGCTTGCCAAGCGCAAAAGTCTCAAAACACAACCGAAACGTCTAGTGCAACTACGTCACAATATAATTCTGCCCTAGCTGCAAAACTCGGTGCTGACCCTTACGGAATGCGATCTTACATTTTCGCGACACTTTTGACCGGACCTAATGATGCGGTCATTACGGATGAGGCTGAGCGCGCCGAATTATTTAAGGGTCACTTTGCCAATATGGGCCGACTGGCGGAAGAAGGAAAACTGGTTCTGGCAGGCCCGTTCATGGAGGCCGGTGAAAAACGCGGGTTGTTTATCCTCAATGTAGAGACGATTGATGAAGCAGAAGCTTTGGTTCAGAGCGATCCCTCAATAGCTGCCGGGATTTTCAAGGTGGAATTTGTTAAATATTATGGCTCTGCAGCGCTGATGCAGGTGAATGATGTGCATAAAACCATACAAGAAAAAGAAATATAGGGAACATTATGAAAGCGGCACGTATTTTATTGGCTCTGGCAATTTTATTGTTTGGAGTGGCATTATTTTTCTTTTTGCAAAGCCAAAATAAAGCCTCTGAAACAGATGCGCTTCGGGATTTAATGACACCAATTTATGAGGCAGAAAGCTCTTATGAAGTTTACGAGCCCGAGCCCGAGCCAGAATATGACCCAACGGATATAAATCAAACTCCGCCAGGCGTTGAACCGTTTGTCGGGTCAAGTGCGTGCTCCTTTAGCTGGGGCCTGCAAATGCGCCAATATTGCGAAGATGGCGACGCTGCTATCATTGATAAAATTGATGAAGTCACGCAGGAAGAAGCCATGGCTGACCTTACTATGTGCCTAAATGATTATATTCAGCAAAAAGATGCGTATGGGAAACGGGATATGCGTCCTATGGATAGTGAAATCCCCCTGACCGAAATGAGCCGCAAAGCTTTCGCCTGTGATCTTACGGCTCGCTATGGCGATAGTCCGGTCTTTGATAAAACCGGTATCCATTCAATTACCAAAGAGCATCTTGAAAGCGGCAATATAAAGCGCTTGGAAAACCGTTAAATTGCTGCGGCTTCCCATTCATGGTATTATGCCTGAAACGGGGAGTAGAGACATGACATATTTAATTAAAACTGCTGCAGTCATTTTGATGATCACGGCAGGGAGTTCAATGCTAACAGCCACTGAAGCCTGGACGCAACATTCTCAACAAAGATTGCAGCTAACAACACCTGATAATATGGAGGGGGATCGCGTACGTTGCCGTGTTGGCGCTGTCATTGCCACCACATCTGGAACGGCGTTTGAATGCCAGGGGCAGAATGGTAAAGCAGGTTTGTTGATTATGCGGGGCGATCAAGGGGCAGGTATGACATTGGCGCTCGCCATGATGGAAAATAGCTCCAAGTCTTATCGGTATTTTGTGGTGCATAAACCGCGCGGGACAACCCGTAAAATCTGCACAGAAGCGCAAGAGGTCACGGGGACTATGCCGTGTTATGCAGTGAGTGCAGCGCGGATGAGCGCGCAAGATAGCCTGGTCAAGGTTGGAAATGCCAAACCGGGTAATCTACCTAATGTTCCCACAGGTGACGCCCAGCCGCCAAGACCGGTGCCAACTGATGATGTGCGCCCGGATTAAGCGCGATTTATCTGTGTCTAAGGTTTTGACGTGTCGCTATTATAATGTTCGTGTTCTCGGACTCTTTCTATTGACGTAATAAAATGGCGCCCCTGTTGCATAGCCTTCCGCACGGATTCAAGTTTGAGAGATGTTAAATGGTCATCGCGATGATCCCATTCTTCATGAATTAATAGTTCATCCGGCGCGCTTCCAAATTTGTATATTTTGTACACTCTATTTCCAGGCATGTTTTTCGTTCCGGCTTCTATTAGTGATTTTAACGCATCGCCTTTACCGGGCTGTGTTTGGATGCGTGTTTCCAACATATATCCTTCATACACCCATGGCGGTAAGGGGTGGAAATATTCATAAGGTTTGTTGATCGGTGTGATAATATTAAAACTTGAATCGATCTCACCACAAATACCACCTGCCCATACGAAATGTTCAAAATGAGGACCCCATTTTCGAGTGGGTCGTTTGGAGCATATAATAGCTTTGCTTTGATAAAGATAATTCCCAAAAGGAAATTCAGTTTGATGTATGATATTTAAATTCTGATCAACATAGGCGAGCTTTCCATTAACATAGGTTTTTAAGAGCCCGTTTTCGAGATCTTTCAAATAAGCGCAATCATTATCACCATATTCTTTATGGCCGCGGCCATAACCTGTTGGCGTAATATGAAACCATCCTAAAAAGGCTTTCCGAACAGTTTCGGTGCTCTTGCTTAACGCAGTGCATGCTAATGCTTCTTCTCTGAAGTATAACTCAAGATTCATAAATTCAGGTGTGAATCGAACCAAACCATTCTTATCGATTTGGCCGCATTTGTTTCCATAGTCAGGATGCTGGTGCTGCTCATTTTTGGGTTGATAAAACGCACAATTTACCCACTCTGATGATGCTTCGTCGAAAATGGAATCGAGCGAATTTAATTTTAATTGCTCAGGCTTTTGGCAGGCTACAAAAAAAATTGAAAATCCCAGTATTATTTTTGGAAGGAACTTAAACATCATTTATTATAAACTCGGCAAATTAAGTCCATTTTCTTTGGCACAATCTTTGGCTATCTCATAGCCGGCATCGGCGTGGCGCATGACGCCTGTAGCGGGGTCATTCCATAACACGCGCTTAAGTCTCTCATCGGCATCCTTTGTGCCGTCGGCGCAAATGACCATACCGCTATGCTGAGAATAGCCCATGCCCACACCGCCGCCGTGGTGAAGGCTAACCCATGTGGCACCGCTGGCTGTGTTGAGTAGTGCGTTTAAGAGCGGCCAATCAGATACCGCGTCAGAGCCGTCTTTCATGCTTTCAGTTTCCCGGTTGGGGGAGGCTACGGAACCGCTATCGAGATGATCGCGCCCGATCACAACAGGTGCGGAGAGTTCTCCTTTTCGTACCATTTCATTAAAGGCAAGGCCAAGTTTGTGGCGCAGGCCAAGGCCCACCCAGCAGATACGGGCTGGCAGGCCCTGAAAGGCAATGCGTTCACGGGCCATATCAAGCCAGTTATGAAGGTGGGGATCATCAGGAATGATCTCTTTGACCTTGGCGTCTGTCTTATAAATGTCTTCGGGATCACCGGAAAGTGCTGCCCAGCGAAACGGGCCAATGCCTTTACAAAATAACGGCCGGATATAGGCAGGCACAAATCCCGGGAAAGCAAAGGCGTCTTTAAAGCCTGCATCAAAAGCAACTTGACGAATATTATTACCATAATCCAGCGTGGGGACGCCGGCTTTGTGGAAATCAACCATGGCTTCAACATGGATCCGCATGGATTTACGGGCTTCGCGTTCGACTAAAGCCGGATCAGACTTTTGTTTTTCACGCCATTCGCCAACACTCCAGCCAATAGGAAGATAGCCATGCACAGGATCATGGGCGCTGGTCTGATCGGTGACAATATCAGGACGAACACCACGCTTAAACAGCTCAGGTACGATCTCAGCAGCGTTTCCGATAAGACCCACTGACTTGGCGTTGCCTGCGGCTGTCCACTTTTCGATCATAGAGAGAGCTTCATCTATATCGTGGGTGATTTCATCCACATATCGGGTGCGTTTCCGAAATTCAGCGCGGGTTTCATCGCATTCAATAGTAAGGCAAGAGGCTCCTGCCATAACGGCGGCCAGAGGCTGCGCTCCGCCCATGCCGCCAAGACCAGCGGTTAAAACCCAGCGACCTTTAAGGTCGCCGCCATAATGCTGACGCCCGGCTTCGACAAAGGTTTCATAAGTGCCCTGCACGATGCCTTGTGTGCCAATGTAAATCCAGGACCCTGCCGTCATCTGGCCATACATCATCAGGCCCTTTTTATCGAGTTCGTTAAAATGATCCCAATTCGCCCAGTTGGGTACAAGATTGGAATTGGCGATTAAAACCCGGGGCGCATTTTCATGGGTGCGAAACACACCAACCGGTTTGCCGGATTGCACCAATAATGTTTCATCACTTTCGAGCTTTTGCAGGCTTTCGACAATTTTGTCATAGGCCTCCCAATTGCGCGCAGCGCGCCCAATGCCGCCATAGACAACAAGCTCGTGCGGGTTCTCGGCCACATCCGGATGAAGGTTATTCATCAACATACGCAGCGGGGCCTCGGTCACCCATGATTTACAAGTTAATTCTGTGCCGGTTGGCGGGTAGATGTCGCGGCTGTTTTTACGGGTAAACATTTAAGACTCCAGTGTTGGAAATTCAGCTTTGGTCGCAAAGAGCAATTCTGCGCTTCTTGCCAGGACGCTCGCTTTTTCAAGATCGGGCGCAAGAAAACGATCCGTATTGAGCGGTTTTATCTGACTATAAAACAAATCCATAACCGATGAGAGGGCGGGACTTGTCGTAAGCGGACTGCGAAAACGAACACCTTCAATACCGCAAAAAAGCTCAATACCTAAAATTCGAAACAAATTATCTGCCATGGCCGAGAGGCGCCTTGCCCCATGGGCAGCCATAGAAACATGATCTTCCTGATTGGCACTGGTGGGCGTGCTGTCGGTTGAGCAGGGATTGGCTAAATGTTTATTCTCGCTCATGAGAGCAGCGCTGGTGACTTCGGCAATCATCATGCCCGAGTTCAGTCCGGGATCAGCAGCCAAAAAAGGCGGCAGGTCAAATGATAAGGTCGGATCCACCAGAAGGGCAATGCGCCGCTGACTGATCGCGCCGATCTCGGCCATAGCCAATGCGATCATATCGGCAGCAAAGGCTACGGGCTCAGCGTGAAAGTTTCCGCCTGATACAATACGATCGACCTCAGTTAGAACAAGCGGGTTATCCGTAGCGGCATTGGCTTCGCGCGTGAGGGTACTCGCGGCTTGAGATAAAATATCCATAGCCGCCCCGACCACTTGAGGCTGACAGCGCATACAATAAGGGTCTTGTACGCGGGGATCATCATCACGGTGACTATCACGAATTTCGCTTCCATCGAGGAGGGTACGCATAGTTTGGGCCGCTGCGATTTGGCCCGGATGACCGCGCAGGGTATGAATTTCTTCGAGTAGAGGCGCGGTGGATGCCATGGCCGCATCTATGGACAGAGCTGAAGTGAGTAGGGCAATTTGGGCCGCGCGCCAGGCATCAAACAATCCAGCGAGCGCGTAAGCCGTGCTAAATTGGGTGCCGTTAATAAGGGCAAGTCCTTCTTTCGGGCCCAGCGTGATTGGTTTTAATCCGGCTTTGGCCAATGCCCTCTTGCCGGACATTTCTTTTCCGTCAATGGCTGCCCGGCCTTCGCCAATCATGACTGCGGCCATATGGGCGAGTGGTGCAAGATCGCCTGATGCGCCGACTGAACCTTGCGTAGGCACGACCGGGGTAATGCCGAACTTTAACATAGCTTCAATCAAGTTCGTGAGTTTAAGCCGAACACCGGAGGCGCCGCGCCCGAGTGAAATCAATTTTAAAACCATCATTAAGCGGGTCACATTGCGGGGTGTTGTCGGTCCTACGCCGGAGCAATGAGACAAGATAAGATTGCGCTGCAGCGTGCTTGTATCTTCAGGCGCTATGCGAATAGAGGCAAGTTTGCCAAACCCTGTATTAACCCCGTAAACCGCTTCCTTGCCTTTGGCCGCTTTTGCCAGGCGGCTTGCCGCTGCGCGAACGCGAGTGCGGGCATCTTTATCAAGCTTGGCTGAGAGCTCTTCACGATAAAGCCGCTCGAGTGTTTCAAGGGATACATGGCCAGGGTTCAAGGTTAGCATATTTTGCCCTCAAAAATTCGATGATAAAGGGGCGCGTCGCCCATGCGATATGTAAGCTCAGCCGGGTGGTCCACATCCCAAATGGCAAGATCAGCACGCTTGCCGATTTCCAGTGTACCGCAATCAGTCAGGCCCAAAGCTTTTGCTGCATTGACTGTGACGCCGCGAAGACACTCTTCTGGCGTAAGGCCGAATAATGTGGCCGCCATATTCATGGCCATCAAAATTGATGTCATGGGAGAACTGCCCGGATTGCTGTCTGTGGCAACGGCCATAGGGACGCGTGCCGCGCGCAGTTTCCGGATAGGCGGCTTTTGCGTTTCGCCCAGAAAGTAAAAGGCACCCGGTAATATTCCAGCAACAACACCCGCTTTGGCCATGGCGGCTATGCCTTCGTCTGAAATATATTCCAAATGATCGGCGGACAGCGCATTGTAACTGGCTGCGAGCTGCGCCCCGGCTTGATCAGATAATTGTTCGGCGTGCAGTTTCACAGGGAGTCCAAGTTCTTTTGCCGCATCAAAGACACGAGAAATTTGAGCTGTTGTGAAGCCAATATTTTCGCAAAATCCGTCAACTGCATCCACCAGGCCTTCGGTATGAGCAGCGCGCAAAGCAGGGATACACATATCATCTATATAGGCATCGGCGCTCATACCTTTCGGAATAGCATGTGCGCCTAAAAATGTTGTTTGAATACGCACAGGCCTTTGTTCCGAAAGCCGGCGGGCAATACGCAGCATGCGAAGTTCAGTCTCCACATCAAGGCCGTAGCCGGATTTAATTTCGACTGTGCTCACCCCTTCAGATAAAAGATTATTAAGGCGCTTATGGGTCTGTAAAAGCAGTTCCTCATCGCTCGCGGCTTTTGTTGCTGCGACAGTGGAAACAATACCGCCGCCCGCCTTTGAAATTTCTGCATAGGATTTGCCTTCAAGGCGCATTTCAAATTCATTGGCGCGAGACCCGCCATAAACCAGATGGGTATGACAATCGATTAGGCCGGGTGTAATCAGGCGTCCTTCAAGATCGGTTTGTGGGGCTCTCGCATATTTTTCCGGTAAAGACTGGATGGGGCCGATATGATCAATCCATCCATCTACTATGACCAAAGCTCCGCTGACCAAGCCATAACTCTGTTCACCTGACAGGGTGGCAAGGGTGGCAATCCGGGCATTTGTATAAATATGGGCATTGCGGGGTGTATCGTACATTATGCAATAATAGCGCGCATTGGTGTCAATTACCTTGCAAATTAAGGTGTGTAGGCGCAATATTTGCAATATATGATACAATTAGACTCAATTAATGACAAAATATTGTCTGAGCTGTCCCGAGATGGGCGCGTATCCAATGTAGAACTTGCTGAACGGGTAGGTTTATCACCTTCGGCCTGCTTGCGCCGGGTTCAGGAGATGGAGCGCACAGGCGTAATTAAAGGCTATCGGGCCGTAGTGGATAAATCTAAACTTGGCGGTGCCATGACAATTTTTGTGATGGTGGGTCTTGCTGGGCAACTGCGTGAAGATAGCCTTGCCTTTGAGCGGGCCATGAGCGCCGCCCCGGAAGTTACAGAGTGTCACAATGTGACCGGAACCGTTGAATATCTTCTGCGTATCGAAGTCACAGATCTTGCGACCTATAAGGATTTTCATTCCAACCGTCTCGGCACTCTCCCGCAGGTCGGGAGCATAACGTCCTATATATGCCTTGGTACATCCAAGGATGAGCGCGGCTAATTTTGAGTCGGCAGAATAGACAATTCTAATTTATTGCCGGGTTTATGTATAATAGCTAATGTTTAATGGGTGCGTATCATTTTCATTCTTGTTGGGCCGGCTTCATTGATAGGTGTGACCGTATCATTCCAATAAAGCAGTTTTCCATTAGCATCCCGGATTGTGACGCTCACAGCGGGTCCCGCTATAAAAGGCATATGGGTTACTGTCGGTAATGGCAGACGTGCGGGCAGCTTGCTAATGGGTAGTGTATGACGAGCATAAGTGCTGTCCACATCCATCAACATTGAATCATAAAGACTGATGGTTGCTATGGCCCCGTTAGGCAGGTGAGCTTCTAGGGGCAAACCTAGAATGACTTCTCCGGGCCCAGCTGATACAGGTTCAGAGATATGTGGTTCACTGGAGGCTACAACTGATGCGGATTGTTCGGGGCCGGCTTTATAAATCCTGTAACGCACCTCAAAATTATCCGGCGCATATACCACTATGGGTAGGCGGCTATTATAGGTCATTAAATGTTCCGGTAGAGTTATAAACTTTGTCACGCGCGGCGTTCCCGGCGGCACGCCAATTAAAGTTGTCATACTTGGTCCATCGGCGCCTTCAATTTCAAAATAATTATAGCCCCAGCCTTGCAGGATCTTTTCAGTAAGGCGGCCAGCTATACCGACTTGATTGATGCCGTCCGTTTCCTCCATGCGTCCGGCAATGATGCCCACTCGGAATGATTCGGGGTTTGCTTGTGTTGGCAAGTTGATGACAAATTGTTTCATGCCTGGCGCAGGCGCTGGAAAGGCCTTTAAATCTGTATGAGGCGCTGATGGGTTCCAGCCCGGTGGAGGACTGGGCTTTGTGGCTTGAACGCTGACAGCTGTGCCCAGTAAAAGGGAAAATGCGGCAACGCTTTTTACGGCAAATTTTTTCATGAAACCTCACTTATATTGGGGGTAAATATAGACAATGTAGTATGAGGCCTAGATGAACAGTGCTGCAATTTTTCTTAAATTTTGGTCAGATTCAAAATGGCGTTCTGCCGAAAATCTAAAATTACATTGCCGATTTGCAGTATTGATTAATATAGTCGCTGTGACTTGGCATGGAATTGGCGGCTTCTTCTGCGGCGCGCCTGACTTCAGTCATACGTTGATCTACGGGAAGTTTTGAACGCATATAAGTTACAGACGGGGCCTGCTTAGGTATAATATTTTGGCCTATATAAACAGTAACCCAGCTGGAATTCGGGAAGAGCTCCCTTACATCTGATATAATCATGCTGTGACTTTTAAAGTGTTCCATTTTATACCTAAGCCGCTCCGGAATTTTCATATTCGCACAATATTTCCAGAATTCGGAGTCATCACGCTCAGTTGCTTTGTAATGCAAAATCAGAAAATCACGTATGCATTCATATTCCGCGGATGTGACAGCATTATATTCCGCAGCCAAAAGGTCAGAAAAATTTCGACTGGGTAACATGGCCACAAATCTTTGAACCCCAGATTGAATAAGATGAAGACTGGTAGATTCTAAGGGCTCCATAAATCCAGCGGATAATCCAATGGCCACGCAGTTTTTATTCCAGAATTTTTTACGTCGTCCAGTCGTGAACTTTAAACTTTTAGGCGCGCTCAAAATGGGGCTTGTAATGCCTGCCATTAGGTTTTGTTCGGCTTGTGTATCGGAGAGGTGATTATCGCAATAGACCAGTCCATTGCCTGTTCGGTGCTGAAGTGGAATCCGCCATTGCCATCCGGCTGAGCCAGCAGTGGACTTCGTGTAAGGTAATAGGGGCTGGGTACTTTCTGTCGTTACGGTTACGGCCTTGTTACAAGGGAGCCAATGCGACCAGTCTTCATAGCCCGTTTTGAGAGCTTTTTCTATCAAAACACCTGAAAAGCCTGTGCAATCTACAAAAAAATCAGCGTCAAATTCTTGACCATTTTCCGTTATGACGGATGTAATAAATCCAGTCTCAGAATTTTGTTCGACTGAGGTAACTTTGCCTTCGATACGGGTCACACCACGCGCTTCAGCATATTCTCTTAAGAAGCGCGCATAAAGTGTTGCGTCAAAATGGTAGGCATAGTCGAAACGAGATTGCATACGGCGCGGGTCTTGAACAGGATGACAAAACTTAGCCTTTCGTGCGGCCACCCAGGCCATGGCGTAATCTCCAAGAGGATCGACCTTGCCAGCAAGGTGTTGGCGAATCCAGTATTGATAAAAAGGTGTGCTATCAAATTCAGCACCAATTTTCCCAAACGGGTGAAAATAGGCATGTCCTTTTCGGGTCCAGTCTATGAACTCTATGCCGAGCTTGAAAGTTCCGTGTGTTTTTTTTAAAAAGATGGCTTCATCTGCCCCAAGACTTTTATTAAACTGGCGTATAGGTGGTATGGTTGCTTCGCCAATTCCAATCGTCCCGATTTGCTCTGATTCTATAAGCGTGATTTTACATTGTCCGCATACCGCATTGGCTAGGGCCGCAGCAGTCATCCAGCCCGCGGAGCCGCCGCCAACAATAATAATATGTTCTAAAACGTCATCCATTTTAAATTTGTACACCACTGAAAGTTATTTTTACATTCATTTTCTATGAAGCTTAGAGTCTCAAAGAGGCTATACTGCGGCGCCTATAGCATAGGCCCCAGCCAGAATAAGCCCGGCCATAAAAACTGTGGTGATGGTCATGGCAATCAAAGGTTTAATGCCAATCGTGAGTATTTGCTTCATGTCGGTTTTGATTCCGATTGCGACCAGGGAAATGACAAGGGCCCAATGTGCCAATTTATTTCCAATTTTAGTGACAGGTTCTGGAACCAGGCTTAGGCAGCTCAGAGTTGCCAGGATCAGAAATATAACGAGAAAAGGCGGAGAGTTAGCGCGAATTTTAGCGGCTAAATTTGGGTATGGTGTCGCGGCGTTTTTACCCCAAATGACCGAGACCAATACTATTACAGGGAGGAGCATGGAAACCCGTAATAGTTTCAGTAAAACGGACAAATCTCCTGCCTCAGGCGACATGACGTAACCAGCGCCGACAGCTTGCGATACATTATGAATTGTTCCGCCCATTAATATTCCATTGCCCAGGGCCGACAGGTCAAGCATATGGCCCAATATGGGATAGAGAATCATAACAACGGTCGATAAAACGGTAATGCCTGCAATGGTGATTGCGAGTTCACTATTACGGGAGTCGCAATCATCCAGCGCGGCGCAGATAGCGGCTGCAGCCGAAATACCGCATATGGCTACGGACCCACACATGAGAATAGAGAATTCTTTTGTTTGACCAAAGGCTCTTGCGATAAAAAATCCAATGAAAAGGGTAGCGACAAGTGTGCATAAAACCAGAACTGGTGCCGCAATTCCTGCCTGTGATAGATCTGTTAAATCAATCCGAAGACCCATCAAAGCCACGCCTATATAGAGCAGGCCTCGGGCACTCCAATTTATGCCGGCGATTAAACTGGATTTAGAGTTTAGCAAATGAAGAATTAGGCCAATAATAATCGCCAAAAGCATGACGGGCATACCGGTCATGCCTGATAGATAAATAGCCAGTACCCCTATAACGGCGCAGACTAAAAACCCTGGAGCTTTGTCTTGTAGACTTGTTATCATATTGGCCTTCTCGCAGTTTGAGCGGGCATAACGATTATTGCTATCATGTTAATAAACTGAGTCTGTCTGTCACTAATTAGTTTGGCTTTAGTGGAGGAAGATACCGCTCAAACATAGCCCCGATTTTGGCCATAGACTGATATTGCACAGCATAGGGCAGGGACATGACTGGCATGCATGTTTTATTCACATCAACAATATATATTTTATTGTCGTGTTTATCTCGCATCACATCAATAGCTCCAAAATCCAATCCGATTGAGTCGCAATAGTTTTTAATAAGGTCGAGTTCTTTTGCGGAAAAACGATCTTCTGCCGGATGAACCGTAGTGTTTAAATAAGTCGTGCTAAACCTTTTATCGAAGGCTTTATGTTTGTGGTACACGGCAGCGACTTCGCCAAAAACACATAGAATACGAAGATCTTCACTGGTCTTGCCTGTAAACGCGCTGTCGATAAATTTTTGGTAACAGCAATCCGGTCTAACCTTTTCTTTTGGAATTGGGCAGGTGATTAACCGTCCGTCATGGGTTCCGTTCTCATCAGACTTTTCCACGGCCCTACCTTTATATGTGGTGGGATCAATTTCAATCTCATATCCAAAGATTTGTTCAAAAACACGGCTGATATAGGACTTGGAAATGTCAGTTGCCTGATCATTAATCAGGATAGCTTTATTATCTTTCGGGAGATAGTTGGCGGCATTTGAATAAGTGGCATCGTCAAATATGAAAACATAATCGGCTTCACTTACACTATCGATTGTCTCCAATTTAGTATTTTGTAAGGTCAACCAGATATTATACCATGGACCAACGGGCTGCGGGAAAAAGGCGATCTTGGGCCTTGCTTCATTGGCCGCGAATTTTTGCTTACCGCTGCCCCATTTATAATGAGCGTAAAAGCGCAGAACCGTTTTGGCATCGCTAAAAAAGGCCCGGTCAATATGAAGCCGGTCTTTGATTTGGTTATAATAATTCAGCCATTTCCGGATCATGTTAATGGCCGTATTATCCTTGCCCGGCATGGCAGTAAAACAGGGCTGCTATGCTAGCCATAACAATTATGGGGCATAAGGGTTTTGAGAGGTATAACATCGGAACAAATTGCGCGCAGATATGGCTAAGTCAAGATAGTTCTTTACGATTCCAAAATGTAGATTTCCACTATATACGGATTAAAAAATCGATGCCGAGCATAAGGACGACAACAAGTCCAAACATGGCAAAGGCCCAGACCACCGCTTTTACTTTCGAAACATCCTTTGCCATAAATAAACCCGGCATTCCAAATGATGGTGAACACGGCTGGGCGTGACCATAAGCAGCAAGATCACCAGTGCCCCATCACGTAAAGTGCCGCCCGCAGACTGACCCGGAGCGTCCAGTCTTTGTCAGCCCATGGCCGAAGAGCAAAGCCCAATATCGCGACATGCAACTTGCAAGGGGGTTGGCCCCTTGACCCCGAAAGCAAGTGCCTTGAAACGCTTAATGCTTGAAGGAAAATGCTATTTATATTAAATTTCTGATATGAGGCTTTTGACCATTATTGTTTTGATTACGTTGATGACGTTTAATTGGGCGCATTCCCAATCTGATGTTTTGTTGAACGACCTAGAGGCTCTTGAACAAGATATTAGGGTCAAAGATGCTCAGTCAGTTAAGAAATTTGAAGAAGCAAAAAAAGCTGAGGCTAAGGCGAGTTTTCTGGCTATGAGGAAAAGTCAGCTAGAGACGGAATTGAAAAAATTAGATACTCAAAAGCAGTTTGAAATTGACAAATTACCGAAGGTTAATTGCAGATGCATTACTGGTTTTGATTTCTGTATAGGTGGTGGACACCCAGCACGATATCCGAGCGATTCCTTTAAAGCGCTATCTTTGACAGAAAAACAAATTAGGATCCAAAAATATGAAGCACTTGTCATCAACGGCGGGAAAACGAAGAAGCTATATCAAATTCTTATGATGTAAGAAAAATGAAAATTAAAACGAGTTTCGAAAGTGCTACACATCAGATTTTAGAGCGTGATTTCAATGTTTCAAGCCAACAATCTATCGACCCCTCCATGCCAGACACAGAGCACGAGAACAATATAGACGCCGAATCATCGCAATCCTTGAATATAGACTTATCACCGAAGGAATTGACGGCTTTGAGTAAAGCCGTTGACAATGCCCTTTCCAGACAATCTGATGTACAGAAGACGACAGAAAGTAAGAGTGAGCCGGCAATCAAGTCAGCGATGATGTCCAAATCGAAATCGACAATCATTGTCCAAGTATACAATGCAAGTAAGACCAACCAAGACTGTGAGCCAAGTACGAGCAAATGGCGTGTCTTTAAGACAAGAAAGTACTGGCATATCTCCATTGCCAATGAAAATCACCCGTATTCTTTATTTACGGGTTCAAAGCGTGCAGACCACAGCTGGTTGATTTGCGTGGAAGTACAGAACAAGGAATTTCCTAATCGCAAAATATTTGAAGAGTATCAGGCTGGTAGTTCCTCTCCTTATGTTTTAAGCGCAGAGGAGGCTGAAAATATTATGCGAAAATCACTAGATTCAACAGTTAGGCAGGGTTTTATGATCACGGATACGCTAGACGAGGCATGTGCATGGGTTGGTGATCACGACGAAGTATGTCATTAAAATTATCATATAAATTTTCAAAATATAACCTTTACTACGCTGTTGATAAGGAGAAAGCTTTGAAGTTTTATGGGGGAGGGAATCATGCTACGTGCAATCATATATTTAATTTTTGCTGGATTAATATTTAAAGCTTCTGCTTTTGCCCAGCTACCGCCAGAAGCGAAGGCCAAGCTACTGGATCGTGAAATTGTAGCTGCTATTAAGGAAAATGAATTATCCAAAGCTGACGATCTTATTTCTGAATATCAATCCTTGGGGGTGGACGTTCCTCCAACATACTTGTTTATTCAAGGTAAAATCGCGAATGCCAATGGTAATTATCTAACAGCTAAAAATGCATTGGAAAACTACTTCAATGCTACGTCCACAAACCATGCAAAGTATGAAGAGGCACTTACGCTTTATCAAGAGATAGAGCCAAAGGTAAAAGCCGAACAAAAGCGTCAAGCTATAATTACAAAAATCGAGCAGGATAGAAAAAATGAAGAATCTCGAAAGCTCGCGGAAATTGAAAGACAAAAACAAGAGGAGTTAGACCGAGGGAGGAAAAGGTTTAATGATGCTTATCGCTCTTTGGAGAGATTAGTTGAAAACGTGGATTTCGATTATAGTGCTAGAGGGAAAGGTCGTTATGATCACGAGGGCTATCTAGATCAAAATTCAAAAAATACGCACACTCACAAAGTCTCGTTTTCCATGAAGCAATACTTATCTAGCCCAGATGCAAATTTGTGTTCGTTTAAATATAGTCGAAATGTATTCAAATCAAATGCAGAGCCAGTTCCATCAAAAAAAAATAATACTTTTAATTTATATGGATCCGGAAAACGTCTTAATTCATTTTCTTACCGGAAAGACGATTGGAAGATTTACGTCTCTGGTGGGTCAGATATTTATATAAGTTCGGTCAAAGTGGCCGATATGTATTTCAAAACACAATCCGACGCAAATAAAGCAATAGGTCTTCTGAGGCAGATGCAGCAGGGCTGCGATATCGTGAATGGAAGAGTTAGAACTCAAACATCTAAATTCGTGGTACAGCCAAGTGTACCGCCAAAATTAGTGCCTAGTCCTTCGCCCGATGCACAAGTACGCTGGTATCAAAGAGAGTGTGATAAAGGTGTGATGGAAAAATGTCACGGTTATGCCATGGTACTCGAGAGAGGGAATCTGGGCGTTAGTATGGACTTAGATAAAGCCAAAGTGTTGTATGAGAAAGCTTGTACTGGCGGCTATCTCGATTCCTGTAATTCATTAGCTCGTTTTTATTTCGAGGGAAAAGGAGGTGTTGCGCCTGATAACGAGAAGGCTGTTGATCTTTTGACTAAATCTTGTGATCTTGGGGGCCTGCACTCATGTAATGTATTGGGTCAAAGATATGTGGACGAGGAAAATCTACCGTTCGATATTTCAAAGGGCAAATATTACCTAAGCATTGCTTGCACTGGAAATACATCTGGCGCCAGTTATTACGCGTGTCGTGAGTTACGCTCTATAAATGAAAAATAAAATTGTTGATTTCGGTCGATTGTGCAAAATTTGGGTGAAAATCATGCTGTCTTTAAAGAAAGGTTATGACTGAACGTGGTTCTACGTCCCTATACCGCTTGGGACGATTGCGATAGTAGTGCCATCAATTACCACGTTTCTTCAGATGTCGGCCATGCATAGCCATTTTCCTCAAAAGCGGTGAGCAGATAATCCGGTTTGTACTCGAAAAATGTACTCACTTGGCCTAAGGGCCAAAACTCAAGGAAAATAAAAACCTAAATCTATCAACTCCTTAAGAGACGGGTTTCCGTTCACATTTGGAAAATGGAGCGGGCGATGTGCGTCAAGTTTTTAATGTAAAAAACAATAAAAACAATGGTTTAATGATCCCCAAAAATCGGTTTTGTTACACAGTTAGCATGTGATTTGTTTCACAATTAAACATTAATCTGGTGCTTCTCTATTCCCACAGCTGAGGCATATTATTCCATTCCACGGGCCTTTTTGGCCGCAATTTGAACATACCCAGCTTGGATCAGATGATGTTGACGTCATACCGTATTGACCGTTCTCAGCAACAACCCCAACTAAATGACCGTTTTGTTCATGAACTTTCCAGCCCGGGGTAAGAAAAAGCTCTGTTACCGGAATATCGACAGCTTTACGGATAATGCTCGGTAAACCCTTAAATAGCTCAGCAATATCATCTTCCGTCAAATCGCCCTGCCGAACAGCAGCTTCTACCATTGTTAGGAGGTTGTCTTTCTTTGCATCGTTTATAATTTTTTCTGCTATTGCTTCTGACAAGCCTGCTTTGGAACGCACCTGCATGAGGTTTAACTGAAATGCAGGCGTCGGGTCGGGAAGAGAGAATGATTTTGACCGATTACAATAGCTATGTGCTGGAACGAAGTTTTCGAAGTTGTCAAAATTAAAGTGCTCATTCAGCCCGTAATGGGCTTTTACCCGGTCTTCTTCCTCTTTGCTGGACACTGCATCTAAGGGAATTACATGATCGATTTCACAAGACCTAAAGACTACTGGTTCCCGGCACCAGAAACATGCTCCTTCCCAAGCTTTCCAGACGCCAAAACGTTCGGATCGATTAAGTTTCCGCCTTTTCATATCCTTGCTGTAATTTGTGATGCGAGAATTCACAATCACTAAAGAACAACATAATGTTACCGAGCGGGAATATTTTAGTTGTTTTCGATCAAAAGCATTTAAAATATCCCGTTCGGGAAATATTACCTTGAAATTATACGAATCTAACATTATATTCCCGTTCGGGAAATATTATGACTGTAGACCAAATTGGAAATATCATTCGCACCGAGCGCAAGCGACAGGGATTGCGACAGGACGAGTTAGCCGCCGCCTCAGGCGTTGGTTTGCGTTTTCTGGTGGAAGTGGAGGGTGGCAAGGAAACCGCGCAGATCGGCAAGGTTCTGGCGGTTCTGGAAGCGCTAGGCTGCAAGGTAAGCATCACGACGCCGGACGCACAGCCATGACCCGCTCATTAGCTGTCTGGTGGGATGACCGCATTGTTGGCTCCCTTAAACTGAATGAATATGGTGAACCGGAGTTTCAATATTCGCAAAGCTGGTTAGCTAACGACAATACAATGCCAATTTCTGTATCACTCCCATTACAAGCCGAAGCTTTCTCTCGGCGTGAAAGCCTGCCCTTTTTTGAGGGGCTTTTACCCGAAGAAAGCCAGAGGCGAGATATAGCTGCCG